>JANMQR010000235.1:0-8351 GCA_031370625.1 Burkholderiales bacterium
GACGATAGGGTTGCAACCCGCGCCGATCAAAGTACGGAAATGCAAATCCAGATCGGCACCGAATTGCAGGCGACCATAAGGATGTGGAATCGCCATCGCACCCTTGATGTTGTGCGCGACGGCTTCAGCGGCGGCGTTCGATAAATCATCGAGCGGCAAAATGATGACGTGGTTGCGCACGCCGACGCGGCCGTTTTCGCGGCGATAACCTGAAAAGGTCGTGTTTTTATCAATGATGGACATAGCGAGGTTTCCTTTTTTACCAGCGTTTGGTTTTAATGTTTTGCACGTGCGCGTGTTCCCCGGTTTTGATCGGAGCAACCACTTTTCCCATATCGATGCCGTACTTCAGCACGGTATCGCCTACCGCCATATCTTTCAGCGCCACCTTGTGACCAATCGGAATGTCTTGTTTGGCGACGATGTCGATCATGCGATCCTCGTCCATGATCCAGCCTTTTAAAGCCATGTTGGCTTTAATGCCTTCAACCACCACCACGGCGACGTTGTCTTTGGCATCGTGTAATACAAAATGAATCATTGCGTTGCTCCTCTCGTTAGTTAGGGGTATTCAAAATTGGTAAAGCTTGATTTTTCTATGGTCGCAGGACTATTTTTGCTGCGGCACTATCGCCGCGATCCAGATCAATGAACGCCTGCGCGCCTTCATCAAGTTTGCGCTCTTCTACCCACGATAAATCGCCGAACGCGCCGCGATGCAATGCATCAACGGTCGCACGTAAATCTGCCGTGGTGTAAGTATAGGTGCCGAGCAAAGTGATCTCGGCCAGTGTGAGTTTACGCATGTCGATCTCGCTCGCCCAGTCTTGCAGGCCGACATGCATGATCACGCCACCGGGCTTAACAGCTTCAAATGCCTGTGTGCGGGTAATTTTTGAGCCCACCGCGTCCATCACGAAATCATATTGGTTCGCTGCCAACGGCTGAACGCGGGGATCAATCGCTTCGCAGCCAATGCCGCGTACCAGCGCTTCACGGCGTAACGGGTTCAGTTCGGTGACGGTCATGCGTTCAACGCCGAGTCGTTTTAATAACAGCCCGGCAAGCATCCCAATCGCGCCGCCGCCGATCACGAGCACGCGGCACTCGTGCAGTGGACGGGCGAGCACGCGAATGGAGAGATTGATCGCGTGCCAAGCGGTTGCGGCGGGTTCGGTCAGCGCTGCGGTGGCAGCGGGCATATCTTGCGGCATGGCAATCAGGCTTTTCGCAGGAATGCTCATGTACTCGGCAAAAGCACCCGGTCGTGTCATACCCACCATTGTGCGATTTGCGCACAAATTATTGCGCCCCTGCACGCAATACTCGCAAGTGCCGCACACGATCAGCGGATTGCCGGTCCAGCGCGTGCCGCGTTCGAATCCTGCGGCAGCAGATTGTTCGATACGCCCGACGAACTCATGTCCTAATACAAGACCTGGTTTGCGGCGCGGATCGTGCCCATGCCAAGCGTGCATGTCCGAGCCGCAAATGCCCACAGCTTCGATTTTCAGAACGACCTCACCATCGATGAGATCGGGCATGGGTCGCTCCAGCAATTGCATCTCGTTGGGCTGGGTGTAGACGAGCGCTTTCATGTTCAATCTCCGGCGCAATGTGCAGTGGCTTCGATAGCTAAGCGCAGTAAGTCAATCATGCGGTCGATATCGCTATTCGAGCTAACGAAGGGTGGTGCCAACACCAGCGTATCGCCGGGTGCGCGCGTCAACAGGCCGCGCTCAAACGCGGCTGCCTGCGTTTCAGCACCGCGCTGTCCTTTAGCATTCGGACGCGCTGCCAGCTCAATGCCGGCGGCCAGACCGATGTTACGAATACTGATGACGCCCGACGCATCGGCCAACGAATGAACGGCTTGTTCAAAGTAGGGTGCCAGCGAGCGCACGCGTACGGTGAGGTCTTCGGTTTCCAGCACGTCCAGCATTGCCAACGCGGCTGCGCAAGCCAGCGGATGCCCAGAACAAGTGTAGCCATGCATCAGTTCAGACAAATACGACGGACCGTGCATTAAAGTGTCGTGAATTTTTCGGTTGACAATCACGCCGCCCAAGGGTGCTGCACCATTGGTAATTGTTTTCGCAAACAGGATCATATCCGGCACCACGCCGAACGCTTGTGCTGCAAACATTTCGCCTACGCGCCCGAAGCCGGTAATGACTTCATCAAATATCAGCAGCAGCCCGTACCGATCACAAATTTCGCGCAGGCGTTGCAGGTAGCCCACCGGCGGCACCAGCACGCCAGTCGAGCCCGCAAAGGGTTCCACGATCACGGCGGCGATGTTCGAGGCATCGTGCAGCGCGATAATGCGATGCTCCAGCTCGTCTGCCATCTCGGCACCGGTGAGTGGTTGTCCGCGCACGAATGCTTGGCTGGCGGAGTCCCAGGTTGCGCGGAGATGGTCAGCGCGCAATAACGTGTTACCAAAGGCGCGACGATTATTGACCATGCCACCAACTGATATCCCGCCAAAACCTACACCATGAAATCCACGCTCACGACCGACAAATAAATTGCGCTGACCTTCGCCACGAGCACGCGCATAGGCAAGGGCGATCTTCATCGCTGTGTCGCAGGCTTCGGAGCCGCTGTTGACCAAAAATACGCGATCAAGACCCGATGGAGCAAGCTCGGCAATGCGTTCGGCGAGGGCAAATGCGCCCGGATGACCCACCTGAAAATTTGACGCGAAATCGAGTGTGTCGATCTGGCGCTTCATCGCTTCGGCAATCTTCGGATGCCGATGTCCCGCGCCCACGCACCACAAGCCGGATGTGCCATCGATTATTTCGCGACCATCAGCGGTGCGATACGACATGCCCTCCGCTGAGACCACCATGCGCGGGGCAGATTTGAATTGCCGATTCGGTGTGAACGGCATCCAGAAAGCGTCGAGAGAGGTATCAGTCATTGGCCGTTCATTTCGCGGTGAAGCCACCGTCAACCATCAAGGTTTGACCGGTGATGTAAGACGATGCATCGCTGGCGAGGAATACGGTCGCACCATACAGGTCGTCGAGTTTGCCGTTGCGACCAATGCAGGTCTGTGCCGCATTACGTTGGGCGATGTCGGGATTGGCAAAAACAGCTGCGGTCAACGCAGTGGGAAAAAAGCCAGGGCCAATGGCGTTGCAGGTGATGCCGCGAGGTGACCACTCCTGCGCGATGGCGCGGGTAAGCTGAACAATGCCGCCTTTACCAACGCCATAAGGCGCGCTGTTGGCAAACGCGCGATAGCTTTGCAGAGATGCGATATTCAGAATGCGTCCCCATCCGCGTTCGGCCATTGAAGGTGCTAACGCTTGCGTCAAAAAAAATGGTGCGCTGAGGTGCAACGCAATTTGCGTCTGCCACGATTCGGGTGTGACGTCATTGAATGGCTCACGCAGATTAACGCCTGCCGCATTAACTAAAATATCCACGCCGCCAAGCGCCTGCAAGGCTGCTTCGCCAGTGGCGCGCAACGTGTTTACATTCGTTAAATCGGCCACGAGATATTTCGCATCAATATCATCTGCTGTCAGCCGAAGTGCGGCGGCGTTTAGTTCCGTCTCACGCCGCGCCAGTAGCAATATCTTTGCACCGGCGAGCCCTAGTGCACGCGCCATCGCTTCGCCGATGCCAGAATTGCCGCCGGTCACCAGCGCACGGCGACCCGTGAGATCGAATAGCGCATTGATGGTCATACGGTGACGGGTGTCCCACGTTCAAATTTTTGATCGCCGAAATATTTGGCGAGACGATCATCTGCCGTGCGTGCATGCGCTTCCATGCCCTCAAGTCTTGAGATGCGCGCCGTGACTTCGCCGATATCGCGCGCGGCTTCGCGCGTCATGCGTTGCCAGGTGAGCGTTTTCATAAACTTGTGTACCGATAGGCCACCCGAATAATGTGCCGCGCCCTTGGTCGGCAGCACATGATTGGGCCCACTTGCTTTATCGCCATAGGCGACCGTGGTTTCTTCACCGACAAATAGTGACCCGTAGCAGGTCAGGTTGGCAAGCCACCAGTCGAGATCGCGGGTGTGTACTTCGAGATGTTCACTTGCATATCTATCAGAAATTTCAACCACTTCTTCACGCGTTTCGCACAGCATTACTTCACCGTAGTCGCGCCATGCCGAGGCCGCTGCATCGCGCGCAGTCGGTGGCAGTCGATCAATCAATTGCGGCACCAGCAGCATCACTTTTTCGGCCAGCGGTTTGCTGGTGGTAAATAACCATGCAGGCGATTCGTGCCCGTGCTCTGCCTGGCCAACAAGATCACTCGCGACGATGGCAGCATCAGCACTGTCGTCGGCGATGATGCCGACTTCAGATGGACCGGCAAAAACATCAATACCCACCTTGCCAAACAGCGCGCGCTTGGCTTCAGCGACAAACTTGTTGCCGGGCCCGACGATCACATCTGCGGGTTTATTGGTGAAGAGACCATATGCCATGCTGGCAATTGCCTGCACGCCACCGAGCGTCATGATCACATCTGCGCCGGCCTTGTTAAACGCATACAACACATACGGGTGCATCGGCCCGTCGCGAAATGGGCCTGAGCAGGCGATGATGGTTTTCACGCCCGCTGCCTTGGCGGTCGCCACACCCATGTAAGCCGATGCGATATGCGCATACCGCCCCGCAGGCGCATAGCAGCCCGCCACATTGACCGGCAACACCCGTTGACCAGCCGTAACACCCGGATGCAGGCCAACTGAAAACTCATGCAGCGATTCGCGCTGTGCATGCGCGAAGTCGCTCACTTGCCGAATCGCGAAGTCGATATCGCGCCGCACATCGGCTGGCACCGCAGCGGCACGCTTATCGATCTCGGCGCGCGTGAGCACGATTTCGCCATCCCACTTGTCCAGCTTTTTGGCGAATCCACGTACCGCGCTTTCGCCGTGCTCGCTAATTTCGGCGAGCATGCTGGTCACAACTGCTTGCGCGGTGGCCGTTTCAGTTTCGGGGGTTTTGCTCGCTTTTTTAAGATAGGTGATTGCCATCATTAATCCTGTACGGTTCTTCAAAAGTTGGCTTTAAAAGGGAAATCAAGTCCGCTGCAATGCACAACAAATATCGGCACAAAGAGGCGACCGAAGTCGCCTTGCGCTAGAAGGCTATTTGGTACGATTGGCGAACTCTCTCAACTTGGGGTCGACCTGTACTCGCTTCATATAGGCGTCCGTAATGTACTCACTTGAAAGCGGCACGCTCTGGATCGCGCCGGTTCCGCGCATGAACGATGAGATTTGCGTGAACCACGCGTCCACATCGGAATTGCCGCGGGTACGATCCAGACTCGCGAGCTGCTGTGACAGGTCAAACGTTGGTCGCGTGTCAAATTCCTTTTTCATTGACGCGTCGCTAATCGCTACGCCACCTTCGGCATAAAATTTCTTCATCATTTCGATCGCCTCAGGTTTATTCGCGCTCATCCATTTCCATGCACGCAAATACACCGCGAGGAACTTGGCGACATTCTCGGGGTGCTGCTCAGCATACTCGCCTCGCGCTATCAACGCGCCCGGCACAACCACGCCGCCGTCTTTGCCAGAGCAGAGCACTTTTGCGCCGGCTTTTTCTTCCAGCGTATATATGTTGGGTGCCCACACGCCAGCAAGATCAGCGTTCTTTGATGAGACAGCCGAAATAATTTCGGCCTGACCCATATTTTTAATGGTGACATCGCCCTTGGCGAGACCGTATTTTTTCAGACAAGATTGCACCGCATAATCACCGGTCGAATTTGCAGTCAGCAAAATTGTCTGACCTTTTATCGACTGAGGGTTCTTTGCAAACTTATCGGCCATGTCCTTGCTGACCAGCAATGCATTACCCGCCGATTCGTCGTTGGTCACGCCGATGGTCTTAATGCCAAAACGAACATGTCCCAGCACGGCAGGAACCGACCCTGTCCCACCCACATCCCACGATTTTGAAGCGCTGGCAGCAATCTGCGGCACGCCAGCTGGGAATGTGCTGAAGACCGGTTTGAGGCCAACCTCTGCCCACCAATTTTTTTCGGTCGCCACATAAAACGGCAGTGCCCAATAGAGTGCTGGCTGATAACTTACTTTGATCTCGGCAAGCGCTGGCTGGGCATTTGCGCTGCCGCTTGTCAGAACCAGCGAGGCGAGGGTGGTGACCAGGGTTGCAAGTTGTGTTTTAAGCTTCATGGGTTTCTCCGCAAAATGATTGTTAACAAAAACAAACTGAGGTGACCGGTGCTGCTTGTTGATGCTTTCTTTTCTACTTTTCTACACATCGTTATCAGTGAACTTCGCTGCCATGCTGGTCGCGTAACAGCTTCCAGACGTATGAGCGAAGGTGAACGAACGAGGGTTGATCCATGACATCCTCAATCCTTGGATGCTGATCCCAATTTTCAGCTTCGCGAACTTTCTTGACATCGATAATTTCGCGAATCGTGCCCGGTCTACCCGTCATCACCACAATGCGATCAGCCAGATAGACTGCCTCTTCGACTGCATGGGTGATGAACAACACTGTGCGCGGATAGCGGCGCGCCAAACGAACCAATTCTTCCTGCATCACCACCCGGGTCTGCGCATCCAGCGCGCCAAACGGCTCATCCATCAGCAGCACCTTCGGGTCCAGCACATAGGCGCGCGCAATCGCCACGCGTTGTTGCATGCCGCCCGATAGCTGGTGCGGGTAAGCCTGTTCATAACCGCCCAAGCCCATCAGCGCGATGTAATGCACGATACGCCGTGTGCGTTCGGCCTTGTCCACGCCGAGCGAGATAAGGCCAAACTCGACGTTATCCCACACTGTCTTCCACGGGAAAAGTGCAAACGCCTGAAACACCACGGCGCGGTCTGGCCCCGGATTTTTCACGACTTCGCCCGCCACACTCACGGTGCCGGACGTGGGGTGCTCCAGGCCTGCGGCCATCCGCATGCAAGTCGTTTTGCCACAACCGGAAGGGCCAACAATGGCGACGAATTCGCGATCCTGCACACCAAGATTCACATCCTTGAGTGCTATGAATTCCTTGCCGTTTTGCCGGAATACGCGCTCTACGTTACTGAAATTGATGGTCGCCATGGATGGGTTTTCTCGATGCCTTGGTTAAATACCGCGACGGGTTTCAATCACTTGTTGTACGCGCCGTAACGCCACGTCAATCAGCAGGCCAACCACACCAATAGCCACCATGCCGCTCATAACAGTGGCGGTGGACACGGCGGCCTGGCCCTTCACCATCAAGTAGCCCACACCGCTGGAGGCGACGATAAGCTCCGCGCCCACCAATGATTGCCAGCCCAAGCCCGCCGAGATGCGCAGACCCGCGACAATTGAGGGCACCGCAGCGGGCAGCAGTACCTCGGTCATCGCGCGCAGGTGGCTCGCACCCAAGGTCTGAGCCGCTTCAATATATTTGCGATCAACATGTTTGCCACCACGGTAGGTGTTGATCAGCACGGGTGGAAATGCGCCCATGAAAATAATCAATACTGGCCCGCCGATGCCTGTGCCGAACCAGAGTGCTGCAAATGGCACCCATGCGATGGGCGCCACAAAGCGTACGGCATCGAATGCGGGCGAGACGATACGGTCAACCCAGGGAAACCACGCCATCAATAGTCCGAGCGGAATACCGACTGCGACGGCGATGGCAAAGCCCATCGCAAATCGCTTGAAGCTCGATGCCAAATGCTCAAACAAGGTGAAGCCCGCGAATGGTTCTGTCACCAAGTGGGCGAAGCGCGCCGCCACGTCCCAAGGTGCTGGCAAGAATTCGCGCGTTGTCCATCCCGATATTGCCGCGATGCTCCAGAGCAACAGAAAGCCTGCCGCACCAATAATAGTTAGCGTCGTAAGCTTGGCCGTGGACAGGCGAGGCTCGAGCATTAATGCGCTCTCCACGGCATTGCGCGGCGTTCCAGCCAACCAAGGCCGACCGTCATTAGCCAGCCGCACAGTGCCACGCTGACCATACCCACCACGATCATGGCAGGATAAATATCCTGTGATGCCTGATTCAGAATCACGCCCAAGCCCGCCACAGCACCCACCAATTCGGCGGCCACCAGCGTTGTCCATGATGCCTGCAAGGACAAGCGAAGACCGGTGAAAATACTGGGTAGCGCACCCGGTATCAAAAGCTCGCGGCAATAACGCCAGCCACGAATATTGAGCATGGCAGCGGCTTCAAAGATCGGCTTTTCAATTTGCCGAACGCCGGCGTAGCTATTGATCACCGAAGGCACGAACGCCGCAAAAAAAATAACCATCATTTTCGCCGCATCGCCGAGACCGAGCCACACGATTGCCAGCGGAATCCACGCCAGCGGTGGAATGGGCCGCAGCACCAGG
>JANMQR010000262.1:0-2194 GCA_031370625.1 Burkholderiales bacterium
AGCGCACGACCAGCACGGGTAGTTTGGTAAGCGACAGCGCTTTCTGTGTCTCGCTGCCCAGCAGCAACGCGGATACCGCGCGCCGACCGTGTGAAGCCATGACAATCAGATCGGCTTTTACTTTGCGCGCATTGTTGATAATCGCGGTGTGGGGATGATCATCAAAAACCACCACCACATTCATCGTGACTTTTGCATCCGCCGCAAGTTTGCTGACCTTGGCAATCCATTTTTCAGCAGATTGGACAATGCTCTTTTTGTATTCAGCAGGCGATGGCCAATTGTAGAACGCGCCCTCTGGATAGTACGGCGTTTTGTATTCCGACGCAGCATAGACGCCAGTAATACGCGCGCCGCTTTCCTTTGCCAGTCCAATGGCGGCCTTTACCGCTTTATCACCGAGCTTCGAGCCATCAATTGCCACCAGAATTTGCTTATACATGCCGCCCTCCTCTTGAGTTAAACCACCAATACTGGTTCCACGTGTCGATGATTCAAATTCTATTGACTAGGCGTTTTCGCACTTTGATTTCTATCAAATGGTGACGATTAATTTAGCTCGAATCACACATCATCCGCGATACGCATAATCACGCGTCCGTCAATTTCTCCTTTGCTCATGCGCGCAAAAACAGCGTTGATATTGTCGAGCTTTTCTTCTGAATACGTCGTGTGAACTTTGCCCTCACCGGCAAAAGCGAGCGCCTCTTGCAAATCTTTGCGCGTACCAACGATGGAGCCGCGTACCGTCTTGGCATTCAAGACCATATCGAAAATCGGCAGCGCGAAATCTCCCGGCGGCAAGCCCACCATCGACATCGTGCCCCGCTTGTGCAGCATGGCCAACGCCTGCGAGAAGGCGGTTCGTGAGGCCGCCGTGACCAGCACGCCGTGCGCGCCACGGATGGCGCGCTGCACTTCAACCGCAGGATCTTGCGACTTTGCGTTGACCACCATGTCAGCACCCAGCCGCGTGGCGAGTGCGAGTTTGGCGTCGTCGATATCCACTGCGATCACGTGAAATCCCATGGCCTTCGCATATTGCACCGCAAAGTGACCCAACCCGCCAATGCCCGAAATAGCCACCCAATCACCAGGCTTGCAATCAAGAACTTTCAGTCCTTTGTAGACAGTAACGCCAGCACATAGCACCGGCGCAATTTCGGCAAAGCCCACATTTGCGGGCAGCTGCCCCACGTATCCCGGATCAGCCAACACATATTCAGCATAACCGCCATTCACGGTGTAGCCGGTCATTTGCTGCTCATCGCACAGCGTTTCCCAGCCGGTGATGCAATGCTCGCAACGGCCACATGCTGTGTGCAGCCACGGCACGCCCACACGATCACCTTCCTTCACACCCTTCACGCCAGCGCCAAGTGCCACCACATAACCGACGCCTTCGTGTCCCGGTATGAAGGGCAGCGTCGGCTTTACCGGCCAGTCACCATTCGCCGCATGCAGATCGGTGTGACAGACCCCTGATGCAACCACCTTCACTAGCACTTGACCATCAAGCACTTCCGGTATCGGCACACTTTCGATCTGCAACGGCTGCCCGAAGGTGTGAACCACGGCGGCCTTCATCATTTTCATCGCATTCTCCCGAAACAAGTTGGAAAGTAACGGCGTGCCGCTTTACTTTTCAGCAAATTGCTCGGCACTTGCATCTTCAGTTGAATCGCTGATATAGCTTCCACCTATACAAAATTAAATTTAATTAAATAGGTGTTATCGCGTTTTGATTTCCATCAAATAGTGACGATGCATTTTGGAAAAAACACAATTTCACGCAGCGACTCATACAACTGTCGTCGTCGATTCCGCTGCCCATTTCCAGTCTCGAATTTCAGGCATATCCTCGCCATGCACACGGATATAGCGCGAGTGCGCAGCAAGCTTTTCATCCATATCTTCCACGAGCGCTTTGCCCAAAGCTTTAAGCTCGTCTGGAAGATTCAATCTATGCACCACGTCTTGCACCAGATGGAATCGATCAAGGTCATTCAACACGCGCATGTCGAATGCCGTGGTGATCGTGCCTTCCTCTTTGTAGCCATGAACATGCAGGTTGCCGTGATTGGTGCGCCGATACGTCAGCCGGTGAATCAGCGTGGGATAACCGTGGAACGCAAAAATGACCGGTATGGTTTTGGTGAAAAGCGCGTCAAACTCCTGATCGCTAACTCCATGC
>JANMQR010000289.1:0-12842 GCA_031370625.1 Burkholderiales bacterium
GTCCAAAATCGCGAACGAGGCGATGGTGCCAGTGATTAAGCATCTAGATGGCGTGTGTCATGTTTACATTGATGACAGCGCCGATATTGAAAAAGCGATTGCGATCGCCGACAATGCGAAGACGCAACGCTATGCGCCATGCAATACGATGGAAACTTTATTGGTGGCAAAAAATATAGCGCCGAAGGTGCTGCCGCATATCGCAAAAATTTACGCAGCGAAAAATGTCGAGATGCGTGGTTGCCCGGAAAGCCGCGCCTTGCTTGCCTCTTCAGGCATTGCCCCTCTGGTGGAGGCGACTGAAGCCGACTGGTTTGAAGAATATTCAGCACCAATTGTGGCAATCAAGATCGTCAGCAATTTAGATGAGGCGATGAATCACATCGCGAAATATGGCTCGCAGCATACCGACGCGATCATTACCGAAAATCATTCTCACGCGATGCGGTTTTTGCGCGAGGTGGATTCGGCGTCCGTGATTGTGAATGCATCAACGCGATTTGCCGATGGTTTTGAATACGGCCTCGGCGCCGAGATCGGCATCTCCACCGACAAGCTCCACGCACGCGGGCCGGTGGGACTCGAAGGATTAACGTCGCAAAAGTGGGTGGTGTTTGGCGATGGGCAAATTCGGACTTAGCACGTTGAGCACTTCGTTTTGAAATCAAACTCACCAATTGTGTTTTTTGGCGGCACGTTTGACCCCGTACATTTAGGCCATGTCGCGATGGCACGAGCCGCACTTGCTGAATTAAACGTTGATCGCTTGATTGTGTTGCCCGTCGGCAATCCTTATCAACGCGGTCGCACACCATTTGCCTCGCCTGAGCATCGTGTTGAAATGTTGCGTTTGGCGTTTGCGTCGGATGCAAACATTAGCATCGATGAACGTGAATTACGCCGAGAAGGACCGACCTACACTTTTGATACGCTGACTGAAATGCGCAACTTGCACGCGCCAGATATTCCGTTCGTATGGTTGATTGGCTCAGACGCATTTGCCAAACTCGATACGTGGCATCAATGGCGCGGATTGCTTGCGCTCACCAATTTTGCGGTTATCATGCGCGGTGGCGCGGAATCTGTCGTCGGCATGAGTGCAGAGTTTGCAGCGGAAATTGCTCCGCGCAAATTGAATCTCGGATTACCGTTACCGGCATCAGGTGGATGGATAGCACTCAAAACTTCACCTCCGCCGATCTCATCCACCGCCGTGCGCGCAGCCATCGCAAATCATGAATCAATTCGAGCGATGGTGCCCGCATCCGTTTGCGACTATATTGATAAACATAAACTGTATTAAATAACCAATTCTGGTCTGACTCGTACATCATTATCATTTATAAAAGGCAACACCCAAGATGGCCAAAAAACCGCTCACCACCGTCGTCATCGATGCGCTCGAAGATATCAAAGCGCGCGATATTCAACTTGTCAATGTGATGAAGATCACCTCGGTCTTCGACTACATTGCGATTGCCAGCGGCGACTCGACGCGCCAAACGAAAGCGCTCGCAAACAACGTGATCGAAAAAGTCAAAGAAGCGGGCTACGACATTATCGGCAGCGAAGGGGAAGGCACCGGCGAATGGGTGCTGGTCGATTGTGGCGATATCGTGGTGCATATCATGCAGCCTGCGGTGCGCGAATACTACAAGCTCGAAGAATTATGGCGAGAGGGAAAGCTGGAATATCCGAAACCGAAGCGCGAAGTGAAGGCAAAGGTTGAGGAAGTGGCGGAACCAGTGAAGGCGAAGAAGCCTGTCGCGAAAAAGCCAGTGGCTAAAAAACCCGTCACCAAAAAACCAGCGGCGAAGAAACCAACTGCAAAAAAACCAGCCGCCAAAAAACCGGCCGCAAAAAAGCCCGTGGCTAAAAAGCCAGCTGCAAAGAAACCCGCTGCTAAAAAGCCTGCTGTGAAGAAACCGAAAGAAGCGGCTTAAATAAATCTTCGTCGAATTATTTCCAATTCGGCAAAAAACTAAAACTCTAGCATCAGCGGGCGTTTCTGGGCATTTTTGCCTGAAAATGCCCGCCAGTGCTAGGGTTTATGCTTTTAAGTTGTTGCGGTAGGTCAGGTTCGGGGTTGACAAAAACGCTACCTGACTTTCCCGTAATTTCTATGCCGATGTCAGGTAGCTTCGCAACCTGACCTACGAAATTTCCAGCGTAGCGCCTGACTCGCGTGACTTAATACGCTGTCGCCTTCACATTGAAAAACACATTGCGCCCCGGCGTGTTGTAGCCACGCGCGAGCTCGTAATTGCGGCCAGTTAAATTCTGGCCGCTCAGTTCAAGCGTCCATATTTTGTCGAGACGATAACGCACACTACCGCCCAGCAATGTGTAGCCGGGTAGTTTGGAGCTCGCCGCTTCGTCGCTCGAATCAAATCGTTTGCCGTTGCCGTTGACGTCCACCGCAAAATCCCATTTGTCCCACGTCTTCGACACCGTGAGTGAGCCAAACTGTTTTGCGCGTGAACGAAGCTGTTTATTGGTGTCGCCGTCTTCTGGCCGCTGTACTGTCACCGCGCCGCGCCAGTTAAATCCCGCCCACGCGAAATCAGTGGAGAATTCGATACCCTTGATGTGCGCTCGACGAATATTTTGCGGTGCATTGGTGGCAAAGTCGAACGCAATTAAATTTTCAATTTGATTGTCGAATATCGCCAGATTCAAACGATAGTCGGGTTTGGTCACGCGCCATCCGTATTCCACGCTTCTTGATTTTTCAGGGAGCAGCAACGGATTGCTGAACCCCGGATAGTAAAGATCGTTAAACGACGGCGCGCGAAACGCTTCACCGTAACTGATATAAACCAGCTCATCTGTCCACAGCTGAATGCCGTATGAAGCCGAGCCGGTGGTGCGGCTGCCGAACTGATCTTCACGATCTCGCCTGACGCTGGCGCTCAAGCGTTGCTGATCAATAGTTTCATTGACGCTGGCAAAAAACGATTGCGTGGTGCGTTTGCCCTTGTCGTATTCAACCGAACCCGAAACGCGTTGGCCGAGCCGCTCATAGCCCAGCAGCCATGCCCCCACCGGCGTTGAAAACTGGTTCTGCCACACCAGCTGATTTTGGGTGGTTTTGAACACGCCAGGAAACTCGGATTGGATATCTATGTCATCAACGGTTTGACCGAATTTCAGATTCGATTTCCAAAAGCTCGCGAAATTATTTTCCGATCCCAGTTGAATCCCGGACAAAGTTTGCTTGTTCGATGGGTTACCGGTGGGGCCATCATCAAATTTGGTGCGGCCCTGCGATTGCCACGCGCTTGCGGACAGTACTTCGCCCTGCCAAAGCGTGTGTGCGGCTTTCAACAATATGTGCTTGTTGTCGTAAGGATCACGATCCGGATTGTAGGTAAATGTTGATGCATTTGCATTGCTGGCGGAGCGCGCGGCCACTTCGCGATAACCCGCATTGATGGTCAGGGAGGTGTTGCCTTCAACCGCTGAAAAACCGGTATTGAAAGCAAGGGTCGAATTCGACCCCAAGCCCAGCTCGGCGGTTAATCGCGGCCGGGCGTAGCCGCGCGTAAAAATTTGCACCACGCCACCGATCGCGTCTGAGCCATACAAACTCGACATCGGCCCTTTTACGATTTCAATCCGCTCAATTAAATCGAGCGCGATATTTTCAAACGCGGCACCACCAGCGGTGGCGGAACCAAGACGCAGGCCATCCACCAGCACCAGCGTTTGCTGCGCGCTCGCACCGCGAATGAACACGCCGGACGGCTGACCCGCGCCACCGGTCGAGCGAATTTCAACGCCGGCCCTGCGTTGCAACAATTCAGCGAGCGACGATGAGCCTGCGGCTTCAATATCGCGCCGCGTGATGACTGTTGTTTGTGCGAGCGTGGCGTCTTCTTCCAGCGGCATGCGGGTTGCCGTCACCAGAATATTCTTTAGGACGGAATCCACTTTAAGTTCCAGAGATTGCGCGCTAGCAGCGCCCGCCCACGGCGCGGCGGTAATGGCCAACATGATCGCCATAAATGACAACGGCGAAGACAACAGCGGTGGCTTACGATTTTTATATTTAGATTTCATGAGAAGTTTTCATTAGAGCGACGAGCGTCCCCGCAAGTCGCGTGAGAGTTCATGCTGCGGCGCAAACTTGAGTCCTAGCCGCAACACACCGGGGCGACCTATGGTGCAAAAGGTCGCGTCCTTATTTGAAATAGGCCGGTATCCGGACTGATGGGTCGATGACCAAAATCTGTCATCTCGTTCGACTCCCTTCCCAGACGAAAGTGCCGTCCAGTGGTATTGAATCAAAACATCCCAATCACCGTTGCGGGGGCAGTGCGTGGTTTTCTCACCAAAATATTGGCGCGAGCACACGCTTCCCGTTTAACTCGATCATCGTGTTTAGACCTTCGAGCACCCGTTTCAACGCGTATTCTACGCGAGCGGGTGCAGTGTTCCTCACGCCGCGTAGCGGTTTATCGCTAGCCGCCAATCGCACTGGCCGCCGTTGAGGCGCGTGCCGCTAATACCGCCTGCGAAACCACGCCAGCATGTCGGCTGGCGGCAGGGGATGAGATATCAAGTAGCCTTGAATGTAGTCGCAGTGATGATACTCAAGAAATTCAACCTGCTCGGTCGTCTCGACGCCTTCTGCAACCACGCGCAGGCCTAAACTTTCTGCCAAATTGATAATCGCAATCGTGATGGCAATATCGTCTTTGTCATTAGGAATATCGCGGATAAACGAGCGATCAATTTTGACCTTATCGATCGGGTAACGCTTTAGATATGCGAGCGATGAGTAACCCGTGCCGAAATCATCCACCGCCAACGTGATGCCCAGATTCTTCAGCTCATTGAGCGTTTTAGTGACCGCCGCGACATCCTCCATGAACAAACTTTCTGTTAGCTCAAGTTCCAGCAGTTCGCCCGGCAGCCCGTGTTTGGCAAGACAAGACGCGATGTCCTCCACCAGACCTTTCTGCTTGAACTGCACGGCAGACAGATTAACCGCTACCGGCACGCGCACACCAAGGTCGAGCCATTCGCGCGCCTGGCGAATCGCTTCGTTAATCACCCAAAGACCGAGCGACACGATTAGACCGCGACTCTCAGCGGCCGGAATAAATTTGTCCGGCCCAAGCAAGCCGAGGTCGGGATGTTGCCATCGAACCAACGCTTCGACGGACGTAATTGCACCGGTTTTTGAAAGCACTTCGGGCTGATAGTGGAGCACAAATTCGACTTCTTTTATCGCTTTACGAATGCCTGACTCGAGCGCCAGCGCGTGCTGTGCCGATTGCTGCAGGCTCGGCGTGAAAAACTGGAAATTGCTGCGTCCACTATCCTTGGCAGAATACATCGCCGCATCCGCGTGGCGGATCAGCATATCGGGTGTATCCGCGTCTTTTGGGAAAATGCTAATGCCGATGGAGCACGACACCGTGAACACCTCCCCTTCCAGCGAAAACGGCTCTTTAATCACTTCAGCAATTTTTTCAACGGTGGGCACCGCCTCATCGGGCGCGTTCAAATCGGTAATCGCCAGCAAAAATTCGTCCCCGCCCAAACGTCCGACCAAATCGGTTGATCGAACTGAATGTTTTAATCGCTCGGCCACGCGTTTCAACAACTCATCGCCCGCATAGTGGCCCAAAGAATCGTTAATGGTTTTGAAATTATCAAGATCAATAAACAGCACCGCTACCTGCTTTGACTGACGGCGCGCGTTCTCTACCAGGGCGTGCAGTCGCTCCATTAACATCGCGCGATTTGGTAGCCGCGTGAGCGGATCGTGGTTGGCGAGAAAGTGTATGCGCGCCTCATTCTCTTTACGGTCACGAATATCGCGCACGATGGTCATGCGCAGCGTTTTCCCGTTGTGCATGATCACTTTGCCGACCAGTTCCACCGCGATGGTGATGCCGTCCGATCTCACGATTGCACCTTCATAAGGCTGCTCGAGACCAGCACGGATATGGTGCGCCACCGTGTCGCGGTATTCGGGGGCAACAAAATCAAGCACCGGGCGGCCGACCATTTGCTCGCGCGGGGTGCGCACCATGCGCGTGCCTGCTTCGTTCACATCGGTAATAAGCCCAGCGTCGAAAAAAACAATCGCCTCATTTGACGCATCGGCAAATTTGCCAAATCGCTCTTCCGATTCGCGCACCGCGTGCTCGGCATGGCGGAATTTGGTGACGTCATTAATCATCACAAAGGTTCCGAGTGGTGCGCCAGTTGGGCTCACATGCGGAATCAGATTGACATCGATGATGCGGCGTTGCCCATCCGGTGTTGTCAGCGCACGCTCGTAGCTCACGCGCTCCATCGCAAATGCGCGCTCAATATACGGGCGAATCGCGCGAAAAGCATCGTCACCAATAATCTCGCGAACGTCCTTGCCGAGAATGGAGTCAGTGTCAAAGCCGTAGGCCTTCGCATACGCCTCATTCGCGAACTGGCACCGCATACCTTCAATCGAGAAGTACGCTATCAGCGCAGGAATGTTGTCAGTCAACAAACGCAAATGTTCGGCGGACGCGGCCGCACCACCAAAAGCGGCTAACTCTGCTTCAGGCGGGTGCAGGGACATACGAGGTGACATTTAAAAGGCATGGGCTAAATGAGGCAGCGCGCAATACTTGGAGCGCGGCAACGCCTGACAAAATTGAGTGCGACGGGGTACATTCGCTATTGTTATAGAAAGTTTTACGACTTTATAACATTACATCATTGGTGACGCATAAACAGGAAAATGTGAGCTACCGCACAAATTCGAAAAAACCTTCAAAATCTTTCCTTACTATTTGACTTTGCAGGTGTTTTTCCGCTACATTGTTTTTATGGAAGCCGATATTTCACGTTTTGAAGAAAAGCTAAATAATTTTGTCACCTTGTTTCATCGCCTGCGTGCGGAGAACAACGAATTGCGCCAAACGGTCGCAATGAAATCCGACGAAGTAAAACGCCTTTCCGAAAAACTCGACCAGACCAAGACCCGTGTTGAGGCCTTGATTGCGCAACTGCCCGAAGCGGAAGCCCCTCGTCCGTAAGCGTTAAAATTCGACGACAAATCTATGAGCACTGTGCGCGAACCCAAAGAGAGCAAAGAGGCGACGACCTCGAAAGGCGTGACCATCAACGTGATGGGCCGAGAATTTCGCGTCGCCGCGCCGCAGGGCGAAGAGCGGCAGTTGCTCGCCTCGGTCGAGCTGCTGAACAAGAAAATGAAAGAGCTGCGCGATGGTGGGAAAATCGTCGGCAACGAGCGCATCGCGATCATGGCTGCACTCAACATCGCCCACGACTATTTACAGTTGCTCGTGTCGGGCACAAATAAAAACGGTGACACGCAAAATACCCCAACAAGTTCCGTAAAAAACTCAAATAATTTCGTTGACGCGGACTTCGTGCGGCGTAAAATAGAATCACTTGAGAGCGTGATTGAGAAAGCGATTTCGGAACAAGAAAAGCTTTTCTAGATTTTCGTTTTTCAGTCGGCAAGGGTAAAATTTTATCCGCGCATGTGTTTCTGTATATATTTGCGTATGAGTTTTCGTATGTGTTTTCGTATGTGTTTTCGTATGTTTGAGAGTTCGCTCGGGGTTTACATCCTTTGAACCAATAGACTTTTGTCGATGGACTCTGGCCCAAGCGATGTTTGTGTGAGCGTCCCACGTGGACGCACCTAATGGCATCCGGTCGGTATCCTACTTGAACCCTAGCGTTCAAGCGTGCGGCTCCGAGCGAACCCTCAAACATACGACAATAAGCTGTTGACAGGTTGTTAGATAAGAAGCGGCGGCGCAATGCTGATACGCTCAAGATGCAAACGTGATCGCTGTCGAATTCCCCAAAAAACTGATGTGACCTGTATCAAAAACGCAATGCGCATTGCGCGGCATACTGTCGCTTACGATATTTTCTTTCTAATTTGGAAGCGTCGCAGATATGGCTTGCTGGCTGATGAAATCAGAACCGTCGGAATTTTCAATTGATGATTTGGTGAAAGCGAAGAATCAAACGGTGCCGTGGTTTGGCGTGCGCAATTATCTGGCGCGAAACTTTATGCGCGACCAGATGAAGTTGGGTGACGACGTTTTGTTTTATCACTCATCGTGCCCGGAACCGGGCATCGCGGGTCTTGCCAGAGTATCGTCCCCGTCTTATCCGGATCCAACGCAATTCGATAAAAAAAGTAAATATTTCGACGCGAAAGCCACGCCGGAAACACCTCGCTGGATGCTGGTGGATGTTCAGCTGGTAAAGAAAACGCGCCTGCTCTCGTTAGCCGACATGCGCGAGAATCCAAAGCTGGAAGAAATGATTGTGTTGCAACGCGGGAATCGGCTTTCCATCACACCAGTCAAAGCCTGCGAGTGGAAAATAATTACCAAGCTGTTGGCTTGAGCACTTGGCAAATCACGCTTCATATTCGTGCCACACCATCCAGCAAATTCGCACGACTGCGCCTGATGCCGTTTGATATTTCTTATTTGTTGATCTATTTGGCGGTCGGCGTTTTTGTTGGTTTTTTTGCAGGCTTGCTTGGCATCGGCGGTGGCTCGGTGATGGTGCCGATTTTGTCGCTCACGTTTATCAAGCTTGGCTACTCGAACGAGCACGTGATTCATATGGCGCTGGCCACATCGATGGCGACGATTCTGCCCGGTGCCTATGCGAGCACGCGCACCCATCACGCGCACGGCGCGGTGAATTGGCACGTGGTAAAAAAAATGACGCCTGGCATATTGGTGGGCACGTTGGTGGGAACCGTGTTTGCCTATTTTTCAAGCACCGCGTTTTTGAAATATTTTTTCGTTGGATTTATTTTCTTTTTAGCCGCGCAATTAATTTTTAGCATCAAGCCACAAGCCAATCGCGCGCTACCGCAATCAGCGGGACTGGCCAGTTTTGGCGCGTTGATGGGGTTTGTTTCAAGCTTGGCCGGTATTGGCGGCGCGGTGTTGACCATTTCATTTTTGACTTGGTGCAATGTAAAAATTCACGAGTCCATTGGCACCTCTGCCGCCGTCGGCTTTCCGATCGCATTGGCGGGAACGGTGGGCTATATCATCACCGGCATGATGGACCACGATTTACCGCCGTGGAGTGTGGGCTATGTATATGTGCCCGCGTTTGTCGGTATCGCGATCACCAGCTTTTTGATCGCGCCGCTGGGTGCGGCACTCTCGCACAAATTACCCGTACCGATTCTCAAGAAAATATTTATGGTGTTCCTGGTGGCGCTGGCGATCAAGATGGCAATTTCAGTTTGACAACCTCAAATTCCGCACCAATCACGCATCATCGTTCGGTACATTTCCACCGATTCTTCCAAGCGCTTGATCGAGCACCACTCGTCGATTTGATGCGCAATCGACGGCTCTCCAGGGCCAATGATGACCGCAGGAATGCTGCCGTTGCCCATTTCGGCATAACCGCGCTTCATATCCGCGCCATCGGTTGAAAACATGATCGTCTTCGGCGTCGGCCTCGCGCCCACAAACGGTGTGGCAATCTCAAAAACACTTTCGATCCATTCATCAGGTTCCGAGTAAAGCGCAGGCGTATCGACAATTTTGCGCACCTTGCCAATGTCGCCAATCAGCGCCTGCACTGATGCACACAAATGCACGTGCTCGATGCCGGGCACGGTGCGCAAATCAACGGTGAGTCGCGCCGAGTCGGGCACGGAATTGGTATTCAGTCCCGCATGCAGTGTGGCTACGTTCATCGTCGGCGCGCCCATCACAGGATGGCAATCGACGCCGCAATGATGTTTCCAATCAAAGCCGTCAAGTTTCGAAATGACCTTATTCATTTTCAAAATTGCATTCTCGCCCTGCTCCGGCATCGAGCCGTGCGCGGTCTTACCTTTGGTTTCGATCTCGATCCAGCAGAGTCCCTTGTGACCCACAAACGGATAATTATCGGTCGGCTCGGCGACGACAATCGCACCCGCGCGATCCAGTAATTTTTTGTGTGCTAAATACTTCGCCCCTTCGCAGCCGACCTCCTCACCGGCCGTCAACACCAGCACCAGGCCGGCGGTGTTTTGCAGATGCGGTGCCAATTTAATCGCGGCGACCACGAACGCTGCGATACCACTTTTCATATCGGTCGAGCCACGACCAAATACGCGGTCGCCATCGGTCTCGCCCGCGAAAGCGTCACGCGTCCACGGCGCGGTGCCGAGCGGAACCACATCAATATGGCCGGTAAAACAGATCGGCGGCTTTTCCTGGTGGCCGCCAATCGTCGCGATCACGCTCGTGCGCATATCGGCGAACTCGTGATACGCGACACGAAACCCGGCATCTTCCAACAGCTTGCCCACATGCTGCGCACACGCCCGCTCGATACCGGGCGGATTTACCGTGTTGTAATTCAACATGTCGCGCGTAAGCTGAAGAGCACTGTTAACGTTATCGGTGTTTGGATTTGGCGAGTACATGATTGTTCCTGACAGGTTTTTGCTGTTGAGTTTTACTATCGAGCGATACATAACATCTTAACAAAATGATGCAGGAGCGCGGGCAACCGCTGTCACAATTTACATGAATTAAAATACAAACTCCTTTACTGGCGCGGCTTTTGGAGTATTTTTGCCCCAAACGGCAGGCGGATATTAGGGTTAGCAATTTCCTGAGCGAGTGTTGTCTATTCATATGAAGCGGGGGACCAAACCAAAGCCAACCCAAGGCAACACGCACATCGCGACCGGCACAAGGCTAGACACAGTTAAAATGAATCCATCATGAATTCGCCCGCGATAAAAACAAAAAAGTCCCTCACCGACATCGTGCGCAGTGTGCGTCGCTGGGTAATTTTAGCGATGCTGCTTTCACTGCACGCGGCGCTGGTTTCACCGGTAGGCAGTGAGTTCGAGCGGGTGTGGCTGCTGGTACATTTCGGCTTGTTTCTATTGTGGCAACCATTTGTCAGCCCAGATCGCGAGCTTAATCTTTTCGCCGTGCTGCTATTGCTCAGCATCACCGGCGTGGTGCTTTATGTGCTGGCTCCCTGGATGATGGTGGCGTGGTTGGCGATTCTGATCGGCATTATGGGCGGCAAAGTTTTCACGCAGCAGGCCGCGCGGTTAGGACGATTCTATGTGGCGGCGGTTTTTTATTTATTTGCCATTCTTTTGATTTGGGCCGTGCCATTATTTTTATTGGGTATCTCGGTTTTTCCGCTGGCGGTGCAAACAGCGGTGACGTTTTTTCTGCCGCTGGTATTGTTTGCCATGGTTTTTCTTCCCTACGAAGCCGAAGATGAAACCAATGCACAGGTATTTGATTTTTTCTACAGCCTGCTCATTTTTCAATTAGTGGTGGTTCTGGTGCTGGGCAGCATCAGCGCCATGCGCGTTACCGACAATCAGTATTTCCAGGCGGTGGTGCTGACTGTACTCTCCCTGGCTGTTGGGCTATTCATTCTCGGCGTGCTGTGGGGGCCGCGCGCTGGCTTTGGCAAACTGCGCACCTATTTTTCGCGCTATCTCATGAGCGTCGGCATGCCGTTTGAGTTGTGGATGCGCCGCATTGCAGAACTTTCAGAAACCGACATGAGCTCGGCACGATTTCTTCAACACGCGATGAACGAAGTGGCGACCATGCCGTGGCTGACCGGTGCCGAGTGGCGATCTCCCGACGGTGCCGGAAGTTTTGGCGCGAAAGCAATTCACACCGCAAGCTATCAATATCATCAGCTGGCGGTGACATTTCATAGCGAGAGCAGCTTGTCGCCCGCGATGTTGTTGCACCTTCGTTTACTCGCGCAAGTGGTCGGCGAATTCTACGAAGGCAAGCGCCGCGAACAAACGCTCAGACAAAACACGTACATTCAAGCGGTTCACGAAACCGGCGCGCGCCTGACGCACGATATTAAAAATTTATTGCAATCGCTGTACGCGCTCGCCTCCGCCGGATCGGCCGAGGCACAAAAGCACAAGCCGGATATTGATCGCCGCCCACCGTCGACATATGAAGCGTTGCTCAGTCGCCAATTGCCGCAGCTCACCAAACGCTTACAAACCACGCTCGATAAATTACAAAATCCTGCCGTCAACACGCACGGCGTCACCATGCGCGCGAGTGACTGGTGGGCGGAAGCGCTTGCACGTCATGCGGACACCGGCGTGAAATTTAGCGCAAGTGGCAATATGACCGAGTCAATTCCCTCCGCGCTGTTCGACACCGTGCTGGAGAATTGTCTAGAAAACGCGCGTCAGAAAAAACAGCGCGAGCCGAATATCGAAATCAGTGTTGAATACGCCTGCGACGCCACCCCCAAACTCACGATCACCGACACCGGCAGCGCGATTTCAAGCGTTGCAATGGAAAACTTATTTCGCGCGCCGATGGTTGATGCGTCGTCAAGTGGGTTGGGTATTGGCTTGTTTCAAGCCGCAAAACAGGCGGAGCAGGAGGGGTATGTTTTGGGGGTTAGCGGGAGCGGAACCGGGGGCGGCGTGCGGTTTGTACTTGAAGTGGATGTTGCTAAAGATTAATAGTTGAATGGCTATGGGATTTTGCCAGCGCGAACCATTCGCTCGAAGAGCACATTGATTGATTCCCAAGTCAGAATGTCATCAAAGTCGTCTGTTTTATTCCCAAATACAAACCGGTGATTAGAGTCATTATCGAGGTTGGCTTTTTCTTTTGCAGAAAGAGAAGCGTACGGGGTCGCTGCATTGCCCGCTAAAGAAAACACAACGAATGGGGCGGTGCTAGTGAGCGAATTTGTTGGCGTACAAATTAATGAAGATGTTGGGCAAACCGTCAACAATGGCACCTCTCCTGCGACGGATGACATAGTTGCACTCTTGATCCCACTTTCAGCGGTTAGCGTGT
>JANMQR010000295.1:0-4893 GCA_031370625.1 Burkholderiales bacterium
CCGGCGACGGCGGGCGCATGGACGAAGACGGTTACCTGTACATCGTCGACCGCATGAAGGACATGATCGTCAGTGGTGGCGAGAACGTCTACTCAGCCGAGGTCGAGAACGCATTGGCCCAGCACCCTGCCGTGGCCGCGAGTGCGGTGATCGGCATTCCCAGCGACGCATGGGGCGAGGCAGTGCATGCGGTGGTCGTCCTCAAGGCCGGGGTTGTGGTGACCGAGGAGGAACTGTCAGCGCATTGCCAACAATTGATCGCCAGCTACAAGTGCCCGCGCAGTGTCGAGTTCCGCGAAGCGTTGCCGATGACAGGGGCGGGAAAGATCCTGAAGGCCGAACTGCGCAAGCCGCATTGGGCAGGACGTACGCGTTCTGTCAACTGAGTGGATGACTGCAAGCAACCGGGGGCCAGGAAGGATCGAAGATGTACCAATCCGACACTTCGACGGGTTGTACACTTGGGCAGACCTTCCGCAGGATGGCGAGTGCGTCAAAGACACGTGGCTCTAATCGTGCGCGCAGCGCGGCCTAACCCCCCGCTCAAGCGGAGCACCAACGGCAGGCCACCAGGCCAAGTCTGGCGGTACGCGGTACATTTTCGCCAGCCCGGGCCTGGCGTCCTGCCGTCGGCGCCAGCTTAGCTCGACAGTTATGTGTTGCTTCAAATTGGGGAAACATGAATAAGATTTGCATCGTAGGTATATCTGGAAAACTCGGGCAGTACATGGTGCAGCACGCTCTTGATCGTGGTAATGAGGTGGTTGGCGTATGTCGGGAACGCAGTGTAGGAAAACTCGACAAGTTAAAGGGGCACATCACGGTCTTTCCCGGTGCAACCAACGACCGTGAGGTGATTAAGAAGGCTGTCGCAGGTTGCGACGGAGTGCTCGTCGTGCTTGCTCCTTGGGGAGTCCAACAATACTCGTCTGGCACGGCTCAAGCAGTTCTCGACTACGCGCCGTCGGGGGCGCGCCTCGTCTTCTCGTGCGGGTGGCACATTACGCGCGACGGCAAAGACGTCTACTCCTGGAAACTAAAAGCGCTGGTGAATATAGCTGGGGGGATCGCGCGCTTTTTCCGCTTGGTGGAACTCGATGACCAAGTGGAGGCATGCCGACGAGTGTTCGCCAGCGATACGCAGTGGACCGTCGTGCGCGGAAGCGACCTCGAAGAAGGCGAGAGCCAAGGCCTTCCGGTGTGGAGCCGCCACGTCGGTGACCCCATCCTAGCGAGCAACGTCACACGCCGCGTAGACTTTGCCTTGTTCATGGTCGCAGCAATCGATAACGACGAACTCATCCACGAGGCTCCCGCAATAGTTGGCAGCCGAGCCCCTTCGGCGATTGCAAACAAAGCGGAGAGCTAGGGAGTGAAGCATGCATTCCCCATGACGCACATAACAATACGTTCAAGCGGGACGCGGTAAAGGCGGCGCGCCCCTTAGCTCCACGTTAGGCCACACGCTAGATCACTGGAAATCCATGAATAGAGCTAAACTCACTCGCCTGCTGCTAGTCACAAGCGTCCTGTATGTAATCGGCTTCTACTTCATCGGAGCCGCCATAAAGCCCGGTTATTCTCAGCTGTCCAACTTCGTGAGCGAATACAACGCAACAGGGACACCTTGGGCGGACACGCTCACCTATGCAGGTTTTGTCGCTACCACAGTTCTCTTTGCATGTTTCCTGATCGCTGCCGCGCCAATTACGCAGGTCTCTGGCGTAAGCCGCGTAGGCTTCTGGCTCCTGTGGTCTATTCCTTTCTCATACCTTGTTGGGGCCATTGCCCCCTGCGATGCCGGCTGCCCCGTCGAAGGCTCAACGAGCCAACTCTTGCACAACGCTTTCTCAATCCTCGCTTACTTTGGCATGGGCATCAGCATTGCTCTCGTGGCATTAGCTTCTGGATTCAGTTCTTACACACTGCGACGCACCTTCATGCTCCTGACTGGATTCGCTTTTCCAGTGGTCTTTATCGCTATGGTGCAACCTGATTTTGCACCTTTGAGGGGCTTGCTGCAGCGGTCACTCGATGCCGCGATGGCAGTGTCGCTCGTTCTGGTGGTCGTCACGATCCTGGCGCCAGCCCGGAGGGCACCGCAGGGTGTGGCCTAACAATTCATTCAGGCCGAAGCCGCTTCGCGGCTCGGCTTAATTCAGGCGCTAGGCGTCATCTCTTGTCTTCCCGAAGGAGCCGCAATGAGTGCTTAGTCGACCTCAGGAATATCGCTTGCAGAAAATGGCGAGATTGTACGCGCCACTACAACCAAATCAAAATGACAAACACTATTACTGGCGGCTGTTTCCAGCTATTTTTGCTTCGAAAAGGCCGTTGAGCATAGGGGTTGGTTGTATTGCATGGCGACAGCTTTTAGCGCTCGCCACTGCCAATCGAATCTGCATGCTTCCCACCCGCGTAGAGACGGGTGGGAACCGAACTGTTTACTAAGCCCCAGCCCGCTGCATCGGTGCCTTGAGCGCTTCATTGAGCGTATTCAAACTCTCCAACAAATGCGCTCTGGCTTCTTTGCTCATGGGCTTGCCTAATCCACTGCGAATTTGATTGCTCAAGGTAATCGCATTTTCACGTTGCAGGCTGCGGGCATCGGCGGGGGTGGTGCCGGAAGCTTTGATGAGCGATGCGGATACGCGTTTCAGATGTTCGCGTTGCAGATTGCGGCGCATGGATGAAATGTCGCCACCGGTGCGAAGCTCAGACCAAATCGCGCCTTGCAGCGTGTCGTAGAGATCAGAAAGTTTCAGCAAGGTTTCTGGTTTGGCGACTTTATCTTGTGAATCGAGCAGGCGTTGTGCGACGTTATCGGCCAGCAAAATATCTAGCACACCTTTTTGCAGATTCAGCACGCCGTTGGCAACTGAAATGTCGGCGCGGCCATCACGACGATCAAAATGATCAATCGCCAAACGCGAAACAAACTCAGGCTTTAGTTTGAAACTATCGACTTTGAAGATGCCGTCAGTAACGAGCTTTAGCGCCTCGCGCTGCTTCGGCGCTGGTGTTGGTTCATACAGCACGCGTCCAGTGCCTGCACGGTCACGCAAATGCCTTACACCACCCACATACTTGGCGGCGAGCGGGGCGACTTGCGTGAGTGAGCGGAAGCCGGCGTTAAATGAGCGTGTGAGTCGCTCATAACTTTCGCCATCTTTGAGTTGCACGTTTTGAATGCGATCCCACAATTCGCGCGTGAGCTGCATGCGCTTTTTGTAGTATTCGAGCGGATCAGATCCCATATCGAAGCGGTTGACCTCTGGGTCCATCCCGCCGACTGCGCCACCCGCGTCTTCATCAGTTGCATAGGCGAGCAACGGATTAGTGGTGGCAGTTGCAGCGATTTTGGCGAGATCAGCTTTTTCGGTTTTAGGGTCGAGCGGACGATAGGCGTATTCCACGGCCAAGTAATCGTAAGGGCCGAGTGTGGACATTACATACTCGCCTTGCTTGTCGCCATTGAGTGCCAGGTTAAACGGGTTGTAGTCCATCACGGAGCCCGCCAAGCCGCTGACTTTGGTGAAGGCGGGATCCTGAATCTGCTTCACCGAATAGATGGTGGATGAGCGGAAATTATGGCGGAAGCCGAGGGTGTGACCGACCTCGTGCATGATCACATCAAACACATAGGCTTGCGCGACGGCTTCTGCATCAGGACTATCCATGTCCATACCGCGTGCTTCCAGCAAGTCCATCGCGAAGTGCATGTCATGTGATTTTTCGCTGGCGTAATTGCAGCTCATGAACAGGCTTTGTTCCTTGAGTGTCGCAGACATTGCGCCAGCGAGATTAGAATCAAATGCTGAAAGCTTGCCCAAGTCCTCAGCCACCATGCGCCGCGCGCCGCGAGCGAATACGTCCGACATCCCGATATCCGCATCGAGAATCTCACCCGTGCGTGGATCCTTGTGTGATGGCCCGATCGCGAAGCCCACATCTGCGCCCACAAACCAGCGCACGGACGCGTGGCGCGCATCGAGCGTGTTGAAATCATCTTTGTCAGTTTGCTGTTTCACGACAATGGCGTTCTTGAAACCAATTTTTTCAAACGCTTTGTTCCATTCCAAAATCCCGTCAGTGACGGACTTGCGATATTTCTCAGGCACGTTTTTATCCACCCAATACGTGATGGGTTCTTTAGGTTCGGATATTGCCGCAGCAGGATCTTTTTTCTCAAGACGCCAGCGATTGACCATGTGGACTTTGGTTTTTGCGGTTGTGTCCTCAGTGAAATCGACATGCGAAGAGACGAAATGACCGACACGCTCATCTGCCATGCGCGGCGCCATGGGCTGATCGGGCAGCCTGGCAAAACTGTAGTAAAAGCTCACGAACATGCTGCGTGGATCGGGCGTGGTGCTGGGCGGCGGTGGTGTAGGCACCGGCAATGGTACGAGCGGTGGCGGTGAAATTTTAGGCACATTGAAATGCGCCTGTACTTGCAGACCGGTTAGCAGTTCTGTGTTGTTGACTTTTGAAAAGCTGGTGTTGCGCGCATCGAGTGCGAACGGCATGCGGTAGGCGAACTCCAGGCGCGTCAGGTAGCCGGGAATGTCAGTAAACAATAAACTGTTGGCCTCAATCAGCACGGCTTTGTTGTCGGTGCTGGGTGCAGATGCGGTGGCCGCACTGGCGAGTAAGCTGTCGGAGAATGCTTCAGATACAAACTGCGCCTGCGGCGTGCCGGGCTTTGCGTAGAACTCGGCGTTCTTGGCAATTAACTGCACAAGATTGCCGATTTTTTTGAATACGACCATTTCGGCACCGCCCATTTGGCTGCCGTACAGGCCGCGCTCACCCACACTTTGCGGGATGTTGTAGGTGAAGAAAAACGGTTTATCAAATTGTTCAGGCTTGATCGCGATCCAGACTTTTTCA
>JANMQR010000306.1:0-13280 GCA_031370625.1 Burkholderiales bacterium
CGTTGCCGTGTTCACGTGTGACCACTTCTACAAGGTCGGCTCGTGCGGGAGAGAAATGATGCAGGCTTTGGCGAATATTAGCGCGCAGTACCAGTAACGTAACAGCTGGACGCGATTCGCTTAACCATGGTGCCAATGCAGCTTCCGCCTGGCCGAGATAACGTGGATCTGATTCAGTGCGCGCGCGACGAATATTGAGCTTCGCAACATGCAGTGCGAGATTGAGATTGTTTTTATTTTGATTGAGCACCACTTGTGCACGACGGCTCTCGCGGACAGATGCAGCTGCGGCTGCCTTGCCAGCGTTACCTGGTAACTGATCGACTACTTCGTTTTCTTTTTCAGGTACGAATGGCGCGGCGTGTACGGTGATTGAACTTAACCAAAGAGAGGTTAAGAGGATCGCGATTAGTTTTTGTTTTGTTTGCATAGCATCAACTTCGACGGAGAAAAATTAAAAATCAACGGGAGCCACGCTTTCGCGGGGCTCCCGTTGGATGCTATTTCGTGGCTGGTGCGGATTTCGGGATGGGCTGCAATCCAGGGCCACCCGGAATCGGCGTGGTCAGATACGGGAAGACGTTGTCGAATTGGCTGTCTTCAACCAGCACGCCATCGGTGTAGGGCAAATCCGCGCTGGCAGGTTTGCCGTTTCCGGGTGGTAGCAGCGCGCCCATCACCACGCGTAATGCAATATCGACGACATCATCACCGGGGCGACGACCATTTGGAAAACCAGCGGGATCGCAACCAGCGTTACCCGCCACGACCAGCTTGCCTTCCAGAAAACATCCCGCCGCACCAAGACTATTTTGTGAACCTTTCGCCGTTGCGGGCAGCGCCGTGTTTAGACGTAACATTTCAGATGGACGCACATTGGCAGGGCTATTAACGCCGGGCACGCCGGTCAGGAACGCGGCGACAAGATCGGTCCGTGGGAACACGCTCGGTGCCTTCACACCATCTGCACCATAGATCACTTCCACAATGGCGGGCAGCGTCGGGTTGGTCACATAGTCAGCAAACTGGCCGTCGTCTTTGGGTTCCGAATTGCTGAATTTATCTTTATCCGGCAGACCGATAACCACTTCGTTAACCAGCGGGGAGCCGAGGCGCGAGACTTGTACCAGATTATTTTTGAACGGCAGAAACCGATTCAAAGGAAGATCCGCCACCAAACGTGATTGTGGCAGGCTCGCTGTTGTCCATACGCCAATAACAGGTTCTGAAGAATTGGTGATGCAGGCAATCGGCAGCTCCAGGCCAAGCGTCGAAACGTTTTTATCCTCAGTCACATTGAATGCATTTGGATTATTGCGCGTACCGATAACTTCGGCTGTGGGAATATTCAAGAGATCAAAAATATCGCCAAGCCTGACGCCGAAACCTTCTTTGCGCTGACCGACAAACAGCTTCGCGGGGGTTGAGCAGCCAGGCACATTCACGTTGTAGATATGCTTGGCGGCGTAGCCTTTGTAGTCAGGGAAAGAGCGCAGGCCGATATTGTCCACGGGCTTGTTGAAGGTGCGGCTGCCATTGGCGATATTGGCCACAAAGCCCACACCGGCTGGGTTCCGCCGTGGCCCGCGAAGTGCGGTTACCGTGTATGTTTGGGTGGCGTTCAGTGCGGCTCCGTTTACATCGGTCGTCGGGCCAATATTGACCAGCGGTATCGGCAGCTGTTTACCGTTGATATTGAGCGCGATATTTTTATTGAGATCATTGAATCTGAATTGGAAAGTGAGATCTTCTCTGCCATCGCCGTTTTGATCGATATGAATTTCATATACCGCATCGTTGTCGAAATTAAAGTAATTTGGCCCGCCGTAGGCATCTTGCAATGGAATGTAGTTGGCGAGAATGGTGACAAAGCCGCTGCGGCCCGGCTCATAGCTGCGGAACGCGTATACGTCGGTGCTATCGACTCTTGGCATGCCTGCGATCATGGGTGCTTCGCGATGGCTCGCGGCGTACGTTAAAACTGGTAATGCGCTGCTGGCGGCGATTGCCGTAGTGGCAGCGGCGATGGCTAATTTCATCATTTTGTGATTTTTGATTAGGTTCACGATTTTTCCTTTGGTGATGTGGAGAGTGTTCAGTGGGTTGCAAAAGCATTGCTACTGGTGATGGTCATGACATCTCCACATACGGGCGACATTTCTTGTTCGGATGCTTTAAATATTCATTTTTGAAGAAAGTTCTTATGACGATTTGCTGTAATCTTCATACGAAATATTTTTTGAATCCGTTTCCACGCCGCCAGTCGTATGGCAATGTCAATCAACTCGTATCCGCAGTTCAGCGGTCTAATATCTTCGCAATGAAAAACAGTTTTTGTATTGCTGCTCAGTTGAAGCTGGGCATGCCGCAGCGTTTAGCCATCGCAGTTTCAATCTCATGTATCGGCGTGTCCTCCGCGTGGGCGGGCGGCGAACAGACCATTGAGCGCATCGTCGTCACAACATCGGTTGCTGAACAGCAAGGCGTGGCGAACTCGGCCAGCGAAGGCACCATAACCAAGAAGCAGATTGACGCGCGTACCGTGTATCGACCGGGTGAGTTACTGGAAAGTGTGCCGGGATTAATCGCGAGCCAACACAGCGGCGAGGGCAAAGCCAACCAGTTTTATCTGCGTGGATTTAATCTGGATCATGGTACTGATTTGCGCACCAGCATTGATGGCATGCTGGTCAATCAGCGCACCCATGCGCACGGCCAAGGCTGGACTGATCTTAATTTTATTATTCCGGAGCTTGCCAGCGGCATTGAATATCGCAAGGGCACCTACAACGCAAGCGAGGGAGACTTCTCGTCGGCAGGCAGCGTGAATGTTCGCTACGCGAATTCATTGCAGCAAGGCATTGCGCAACTCGGATTTGGGCAAAACGGTTATCGCCGGGTGCTGATCGCGGATTCACCCGCTGTGCGGAACGGCAATCTTCTCTATGCCGTTGAGTCGATGCATAACGACGGTCCGTTTACGCGCCCGGACGATTTTCGCAAGAACAACATTGTGTTGCGCTATAGCCAAGGCGATACGGCCAATGGATTTAATGTGTCCGCGATGGCCTATCAAGCCAAGTGGAATTCAACCGATCAAATTCCGCTGCGCGCATTGAGTGCCGGTACACTGGGCAGCCGATTCGATGCGATTGACAACACGGATGGTGGTGAATCGCACCGCTACAGCTTGTCAGGCGCATGGCAAACAACAGATGCAACGAGCAGCACACATGTCAATGCTTGGTTGGTAGGCGCGTCCCTTGATCTGTACTCAAATTTCACTTACTTCCTTGCTGATCCCGTCAACGGCGATCAATTCGCGCAGCCGGACCGTCGCACCACCGCAGGCCTGAATGCGTCCCGCACTTGGCGCACGAACATGTGGGGCCGACAGGCAGAAAATTCAGTGGGCGTGCAAATTCAAAGTGATAATATTTTTAGTGGGCTTTTGGCGACGCGCGAGCGCGAAACCATTGGCACGGTGCGGCGCGACCACGTGGTGCAAAGCAGTGTCGGCGTATATGCAGAGAACGCAACGCGCTGGAACAACTGGTTGCGCACCGTGGCTGGCGTGCGCGGAGATTTTTATCGCGCGCGTGTTGAAAGCGATCTTGCTGTAAACAGCGGTACCGCGCAGGACAAAATTTTTAATCCCAAGTTGAGTTTTATTTTTGGCCCGTGGCGCAGCACCGAGTATTTTCTAAATTTTGGCGGCGGCTTCCACAGCAATGATGCGCGCGGCACCACCATCAGTGATGACCCCGCCAGCGGCGCAGCAGCAGAGCGCGTGTCGCCACTGGTGCGTTCCAAGGGTGCTGAGATCGGTGTGCGCACTTCGTTCTTACCTGGTTTGCAAACATCACTCACTTTGTATCGCCTCGATTTCGCGTCTGAATTGGTGTTCGTCGGTGATGCGGGCACGACGGAAGCAAGCCGATCATCACAGCGTACCGGCTTTGAATTCGCCAATTATTATCGCCTCGCTGATTGGTTGACCGTGGATGCCGACATCGCATTTGCGCGCGCCAGGTTTCGCGGCGACGATCCAACGGGTAATCGCATTCCCGGTGCGGTGGAAGGGGTGGCATCGGCTGCGCTGTCCGTTGATAATCTCGGCGGATTTTCAGGCGCGCTGCAATGGCGATATTTTGGGCCACGTCCGCTGATTGAAGATAACAGCGCTCGATCTCAAAGCACCGCGCAATTTAACGGACACATCGGCTATCGTTTTAATCGCCATCTAAAGCTGGATCTGGAAGGATTCAATCTCACCAATCGCCGCGCGTCTTCAATTGATTATTTTTATGAATCGCGCCTGCGAGGTGAAGCGGCTGAGGGGGTCGCGGATATTCATTTTCATCCGCTGGAATCGCGCAGCTTTAGATTGAACATAAGCTATGCATTTCGCTAAATCGTAAAAATTTGCTATCGAAGCGCGTTGAATAAATTACTTCGCCGACCTGTCAATGGTTCGTGCCGAGGCATCAATAGGCACCAGATTAAGGTGCCCGCCATCAACTCCTTCTTCGGCAGCGATAGCGTCCGCGAATGCGGCGATTTCATCACAAGAGCCGCGCAGGATAAGCGTTTCCATGCAAACTGTCTGCTCGACTGTGGTTAGCGATGACGAGATGATGATGGTTAAAAAACGATGCTTGAGCTCGGCGAGACGATGCGCAGGTTGTGGTTTTTGATTGTCGTAGGTGTAGCTCAGGCAGCCGACACAACGACCGGCTGCGTGGTCGGGAAGTCGTTCTTGCTGCAATCTTTTGCGCAATAGGTGGCGAAACGCTTCGGATCTATTCCGATAGCCTTTGCGCTTAATCAATTCATCAAATGATAACGCCAGTTGTTTGTTGACGGAAATAGTGAGTCTTTGCATGGCCGATTCCTGAGCGACGACTCGAATAGTCGACGCATGCACTACGCAGAAAATCGTTGCCTGGATGAAGGGATGTGGCGACAAAATATGTTGGTGTCGATCCAGCGAGTAACCCCCTCTTCCTCAGTCCCTCTCCCGCGAGGGGAGAGGGAGGCCGAGCCTCTCTCCCTTGACGGGAGAGAGGTTGGAGAGAGGGTGTTGGTCAAATATTCACCCTATTTAATCGCTGGATTAATACATGCTGGTTACGCTATCGCGTTGAAACGAGCTGCGAGACGTGCCGCTTGGCGCTATGACTGCGAACGAAAATCAGGCAGCCTTCGGGACTCAGGATATTGCCGTGGCGAGCGCCGATGCCAATGCGATGATAATCGCCCGCGCTGAGTTTTTCGTCGTCTAGATAACACCATCCCGATAAAATAATTGCTTCTTCATCGCCCGATTGAATATGAGCGGGGACACATCCACCCGGGCCAAAACGCGCCAGCCAGGAACGAGTGCCATCTGCATCGTGCAAAATTTTCATATCGACGCTTGGCGCAAAATTAATCCATTTGCCTGCATCAGACCTCACGATGACCGGCTTTGCACTGTCCGAGGCCGCAACATTTTTTAACAGTGCCGCCAGCATTGCCGATTTACGCTGCGCAGGAGGCGACTCAACCGGTAGCGCCATCAGCATTTCAGTCAGGATGGTTTCCGGGATCATTTCGCTATTATCAATTCTGGATTTCTGGATTTTGGCCATGGTGCGCCTCCTAGTTATCGAGCTGCATGTTAGCCCCAAGCTTGTTTTTCAGCGTGGTCAGTGCGCGCCGAATATGTGTCTTCACGCTACCCAAAGGAATGCCGCTCTGCTCGACAATTTCGCTGTGCGAAAGTCCGCGAAAAAATGCCAGCGACAAGAGCTGTCTCTGCAACGGCGTCAATGCCTGCATCGCCTCGTGAAGTGCTGAGCCTGCCTGCGCGGCCTCCAATAAATCGTGCGCACTTTTCTGCTCGGATTCGGGCTCGGATACCAACTCATAGGGTTCCGGATGGCTGAATGCTTCGTCCTGACGGCGCAGCAAATCAAGTGCGCGGCTTCGCGTGATGATGAGCAGCCAGCCAAGCACTCGCCCGCGCGCATCATCGTAGCGCTGCGAATCGCGCCACACCTGCATGTAAACATCTGAGACCACCTCTTCGGCCAGATGCACGTGCCGCACAATCCGCAGCGCCACACTGTAAACGCGGCTTACGGTCAGATCATAAAAATAAGCCAGAGCCGATTGGTCGTGTTTTGAAATCGCGCCGAGATAATCACGCAAAGCAGTATCGTCTTCAGGTGCCGGAAGCTCAGTTGCACGTACGGGCTTGCCGACCGTACTGGAACGAGGTTTAGTCACCGGGGCTGCCGCTAGGTTGTTCCGGCTCACCCGCTTTGAAGGCGTGGCGGGCACAGAAACGGTTGGAATATCGAGCGGCTTCATGCCTCCAATTATAAAGGGGTTGAAGTCAAACGTGATAGACCAGTCCTTTGTCATCTGGCGTTCCTCTGCGGCGAGTAATAGAGTGTTGTGCATTGGTGTCTACGCAGGCTTTGGCCAATTGGATGTGGGATGCTTCATTTAACGCTTGAGTAAGTAAACTACCGAAGTGCGAGAGTGGGCTTACGAGTGATAGTCTATGAGCGATGGTCGTTTCGATTTGAATCTCGAATTTTTAAAAATAATATTTGGGTAACAACTCAAAAGGCTCCAAAAGCTTAGAAGGCTTAGGGGCTGATGGGTCATTGTCCGAACCACCAAACCGGAGACTTGAACATGGCGAGCCTGCCCCATAGCGCATCACGCGCACCCGAACCGTTTATCGCGAGCGAATCGCGTGTTGTCGAATTCTCATTCCGCGCAATTGTTATGGGTGTGTTGCTCGGCATGGTGTTTGGTGCGTCTTCACTTTATCTCGTGCTAAAAGTGGGCCTTACGGTCAGTGCCTCGATTCCGGTTGCCGTGATCGCGATTACGCTGTTTCGCCTGATGTCGAAGATGGGCGGACGTGATTCGACGATTCTCGAAAACAATATTGTGCAAACCGCCGGTTCTGCCGGTGAGTCGATCGCGTTTGGCTTGGGCGTGACCATGCCCGCGATTCTGATTTTGGGCTTCGACCTTGAAATCGCGCGAGTGATGTTGGTCGGTGTGCTGGGTGGGTTGCTCGGCATTCTGATGATGATTCCGCTACGCCGTAGTTTGATTGTCGCGCAACACGACAAGCTCAAATATCCGGAGGGCACTGCCTGCGCAGAAGTGCTGAAAGCGGCGGAGCGGTCGAAGGCATCGAGTGCGACTAAAACAAGTGACAGCAGCGCCGGTGTCATTTTCCTGGGCTTCGGTGTGGGGCTGTTGTACAAGGCGCTGAACGTGGCGTTCAAAGGCTGGAAAGATGTACCGGAAAAAGTTTTTGGCGCGCCGTTAAACGGCGGCTCGGTCGGTGCGGAAATTTCGCCCGAACTCCTTGGCGTGGGCTACATCATCGGCCCGCGCATTGCCTCCATCATGTGCGCGGGTGGCGTGATGGCTTACTTGTTGCTGATCCCCATGATCAAATTTTTTGGTGATGGCTTGTTAACGCCGCTCGCGCCTGCCGCCAAACTTATTCACGATATGAGCCCCAACGATATTCGCGGAGCCTATGTGCTGTACATTGGCGCGGGTGCGGTTGCGGCGGGCGGTATTGTCAGTTTGTTTCGGGCATTGCCGACGATTTGGCACAGCCTTGGTGCCAGTTTTGCGAGCTTCGGCGGTGCGTCAGCCAAAGACGGCAACAAGCGCACCGATCAGGACATTCCGATGAAATGGGTGCTGATCGGTTGCTTCGCGATTGTGATCGTGATTATGCTGGCACCGCCACTGCACATGAATTTTCTGGGCGCGTTGCTGATTGTTGTTTTCGGATTTTTATTCGCGACGGTGTCATCGCAACTGACCGGCGAGATTGGCTCATCGAGTAATCCGATTTCGGGCATGACAGTCGCCACGCTGCTGTTCACTTGCCTGATTTTCTTGCTGGTCGGCTGGACGGGCGGGCCTTATTACGTCACCGCACTTTCTGTTGGTGCGATTGTTTGTATCGCATCGAGTAACGCAGGCACTACCTCGCAAGATTTAAAAACGGGTTTCCTGGTCGGTGCCACACCGTGCTTGCAGCAGTACGCCATTCTTTGCGGCGCACTCGCCTCAGCCGTCATACTCGGACCGATTCTGTTGAAGTTAAATGATGCATCCACCGTGTATGTTCCCGCTGCACAGGTCGCGCCGGGATTAAAAACTAACATAGGCAGCTTGACCGAAACTGCAACACTGCAAGGCCCTCAAGCCGTAACGGACACGAAAATATATCGCGTGTGGCACAAGACCGATATCACTGGCGGCCCGGCGGGAAAATATCTGGTGGATGACACCGGGGCTGCGGCTTACTTGGTTGATCCGGGCATAAACGGTACGCACAACAAGCGGCCTGATGGCACGGAGGTGCGCAAATATGATGCGCCCAAAGCGGTGTTGATGTCATACATTATCAAAGGCATTCTGGATCAACAATTACCGTGGGCGCTGGTGATGTTTGGTGTGGTTATCGCGCTCATTCTGGAAATGGCGGGCATCTCATCGTTGCCGTTTGCCGTCGGTGTTTATCTGCCGCTGTCATCATCCGCACCGTTGTTTGTCGGCGGGATGGTGCGCTGGCTGGTGGATCGTCGTCGCAATAAGCATCCAAAGTACGCAAACATGAACGAGGAAGAACGCGTTGCTGCCGGTGATCGTGGCCCGGGCGTGTTGTTGTCATCAGGCTATATTGCCGGTGGCGCGTTGGCGGGCATCATCATCGCGTTTACCGCCGGTGTGCTGACCGATTTTGATAAATCGGTTACCGATTGGTCAATGGCGCACAATCCGTTTTTTGAAGGTGCGAATGCGGATTTGTTATCAATGTTGCCGTACGCGTTTTTGGTGTTGCTGCTGATTTGGGTGGGGCGGGAGAAGGCGAGCAACACACGCACTTAGCTTTTCTACAGCATCATCATCACGCGCCGAAGATCATCGTCATCGGGATCGTGGTCTTCAACAAAGCCGAGGCGTTTCATCAGCGCGAGCATGTCACTGTTGCTCGCGAGTACTTGACCGATGATGGCTTTTATTCCACGACTGCGGGCGATGTCGCAAATCGTTTTCATCAACGCTGAGCCGATGCCGCGATTGTGAAAATCATCGGCCACCACCAGCGCGAATTCAGCGGTGATCGCATCAGCGTTGAGCAAATAACGGGTGACGCCGATGATGCGCTCGTCCGGTGTGCTGTCGTTAATCGTGGCCACAATCGCCATCTCGCGGTCGTAATCTATCTGCGTGAATCGCGCCAGCAGCATCGGTGACAGCTCCGCCATCGTTGACAAAAAACGGTAGTAGCGCGCTTCACTCGATAGCCCGCGCACAAACTGTTGCAGCTTGTCGGCGTCTTCCGGACGCACCGCGCGAAAGCGGCAGTGGAATCCATCGCGGGTGGTGATTTCGTGGGTGAGGGCGTTGGGGTAGGGCAGAATCGCCATGTGCGCATAAGGTGCTTCCGGCTGTACCCGCGCTTCACGCACTACGGCGCGCGCATCAACGGCTGCAGCACCTTTGTCATCAAGAATAATCGGATTGATATCGAGCTCTTGCAGCTCAGGTAATTCGCAAATCATTTCCGACACGCGTAACAAAATGTTTTCCAACGCCTCCACTTTCGCCGGCGGCATGCCGCGCCATGCGCCTAGCACGACTGCGGAGCGCGCTTTTGCGATCATGCGTCGGGCGAGAAATTGATTCAGCGGTGGCAATGCGACGGAGCGATCATCAATCACCTCGATCATCGTGCCGCCCGCGCCGAAGGTGAGCACGGGCCCAAACAATTCGTCGGTGGTCATGCCGACATAAAATTCGCGGCCGTTGCGTTTTGAAATCATGCGCTGAATTGCTGCGCCATCAACCTTCGCCGTTGGCGCACGCAGTGAAACTTCTTCCAGCATATCGGCAAATACTGCGCGTAATTGCGATCCGGTGCGAACGTTCAACATCACGCCGCCCACATCGGATTTGTGCGCGATATCAGGTGAATTTATTTTGACCGCGACCGGAAAGCCAATGCGCTGCGCAATCGCGACCGCCTCGTCTGCGGAGTGTGCCACTTCGGTTTTGACAACCGGAATATGAAATGCGGCGAGCAATTCCTTCGACTCCGTTTCAGTCAATACATTGCGACCGGAGCCGAGCACGGTCGCGATGAGCGCACGTGCGCTTGCAACATCAGGCGCATCGTTCAACACGTCCATATTCAGCGGTGGCGGGGTTTGCATCAACATTTGCTGATTGCGATAAAACGCGGCAATGTTGGCGAACGCATCCACTGCCGCTTCAGGCAAACGAAACACCGGTAGGCCCGCAGCGTTCACCATGCGCCGCGTTTCGCGCACGCGCGTCTCGCCCATCCAGCAGCCGATCATGGGCTTGTATATGTTGGGCAGGCTGGCGGTGGCGGCGCGCGCGATGGCATCGGTGTCGATACCGGACTTCGGCGTCACCACCACTAATACGCCATCCACATCGGCCGACGCAGCAAGAATTTCAGCGGCTGCCACAAAATCTGCGGCCTCGGCGTGCTCGCCGATATCAATCGGATTTTCGATTGATGGTGCGTGTGGGAGCTTAGCTTTTAATTGCGCCAATGTCGCCGCGGACAACGCAGGAATATCCACGCCGCGCAGGTAGGCATAGTCAGCCGCCAACACACCCGGCCCGCCGCCGTTACCTATCACACCAAGTCGATTGCCGACGGGTTTGTAGCGCGAGGCCAAACATTTTGCGGCGGAAAATAATTGCACAAAACTATCCACGCGCACCGCGCCTGCACGCTCCAGCGCTGCGTCGAAAACATCGTCGCCACCAATCATCGTGCCGGAATGTGTAAGTGCCGCTTGGCGACCACGTTCGCGGCGTCCGGCTTTCAACACAATAGTCGGCTTGGCGCGCGCAGCGGCGCGTAACGCGCTCATAAAATGTCGGCCGCTGTGAATGCCTTCCATATAGACGACGATGCTTTGTGTGCGCCCATCCTGGCCTAAAAAATCGAGCACATTGGCGAGATCAAGTCCTTCCGAGCGCCCGGTGGCCACCACCGCTGAAAAACTTACCGCGTTCGAATCCGCCCAATCCAGCATTGCTGCCGTTAGCGCACCTGATTGTGACACCAGGGCGAGATTGCCTTCGCCGCGCAAGCTTCCTGCGGTGCAGGCGTTGAGTTGAAGATGCGGTCGCTGTAATCCGGATGATCCGGGGCCCAGCAAATGAATGCCGTTTTTAGCCGCGATTTCTTTCAATTCTTCGATGTGCTCGGTGGCAATGTCGTAAACAATTGCCGCTCTCACGCGGGCCTTGGCTGCGTGCGTGAGCGCTTTGATCACATGCGCGTCACCGACCGCGATTAAGGCGAGATCGGGGCGCGTGCTGAGGGGACTAAAGAGAGCGCGATCAATCGTAGCAAAGCTGCGCATCGTTGCCTCGATGCGCGTAATCACGCCGCTGAACACGCCTTCCTTTAGTGCCGCGTTCAGTAAAAGTGAAGACGCAATGTCGTCGCGCGTGTAGACGAGGATCGATTTGGGATCGAATAGCGGGGCGAGGTAGTGGAGTTTCATAGATCTGAATTAGGCATCAACTGCGCCGATCAATACGCCCACATGTGCGGCTACGCTGCGCGCCAGCGCGGGCAGCGCATAGCCGCCTTCGAGCGTGGAGACGATGCGTCCGGCTGCGTGGCGATCGGCAACCTCTAATAAGCGCGCGGTGATCCAGGCATAATCGGCCTCGTCCCAGCCCAGGTTGGCCATGTCGTCATCGCGATGCGCATCGAATCCAGCCGAGATATAAATTAACTCAGGCTGAAATTTATCCAGCGCGGGTAGCCAACGTTCTTCCACCACCTTGCGCATCGCGTCTCCATAGGTGCGCGGCGCAAGCGGCACGTTGAGCATGTTGCTGCCCTTCGGAACCTCGCCCAAATACGGATACAGCGGATGTTGGAAAGTGGAGACCATCAGCACCTCATCATCGCCCGCAAAAATATCTTCGCTGCCGTTGCCGTGGTGTACATCAAAATCAATTAACGCGATTCGTTTTATGCCGTGATGTCGTTGTGCATGGCGAATCCCGACCGCCACATTATTAAAAATGCAAAAGCCCATCGCCGCGTCACGTTCAGCATGATGACCCGGTGGACGTACTGCGCAGAACACACGCGCCGCTTCGCCTGACATGACCAAATCTGTGGCGAGCACGGCCGCCCCTGCTGCGTGTCGTGCAGCGGTGAGCGTGTATGCGTTCATGCTCGTATCCGGATCCACCTGCACATAACCTTGCATGGGCGCCAGCGCTTCGATTTCCGCCAGATGGTGCGCGGTGTGTGCGCGCAGCAATTGCTGCTGGGTTGCGGCCGGTGCCTGGTAGCTTGGCATCAGATCAAGCAAGCCGTGCGACAACAAATAGTCGTTGATGGCGTCAAGCCGCGCGGGGCATTCGGGATGATCCGCACCCATCACGTGCTTGCTGAACGACGGATGTGTAATGTAAGCAGTGATGGACATGTCAGCGTGGGTTTTATTTAATCTTACCGATGATGCTATCACGCACGCCCGATTGTGCTGCGTTTGCGATGGCGGCGGCGCGATTGTTTTGATTTGCCCACTCGCGCGACAAGCGAGTAATATTTGTAAAATAAAATAATCACGAGGAGAAATATAATGAATTTACAGAACCTATATTTACAGACGCTGCGTGGCTTGATTGCCGCTGTTGCGTCCGTTCCCATGTTGCTCAGCGCGCAGACGGCTCCGGCAAATCCCTCGTCGGAACCGGCAGTACCGACCACGGCAGCCGCACCAGCCAAGACGTTTCGTCCTGGCGTCGTGAAAATAGGCGATGAAATGAAGGAAACATTAGGCCGCGTCACGGATTTAGACAAGGGCGACAACGGCTGTTTTCTTATTCTTCGCAACGACAAAAACGGTGAGCTGATCGAGCTGGGCAAGATGGAATTTTGCAGCCAGAAGCAATTGAAGGGCAAGAAAGTCGAGCTGGAGTACAAAATGGAAACCGTGCAAGCCGCATCTTGCTACGGCGATCCGAAATGCAAGAAGACCGAGACAGTGCCGTTGGTGGTTGGGGTGAAGGTGTTGGAATAACGAAGCTGTGCTGCCACATAGAAACTCATCATTAATTCACCGTCATCCCGAGACGCGTTTTGGTGGGGTGTGGGGTTGGTAAATTACACAAGCGGCGAAAAAAATAAACCAAGCAAAAACGAATAGGGGTGAAAAAAAAATGAT
>JANMQR010000323.1:0-11825 GCA_031370625.1 Burkholderiales bacterium
GCCATTCGCGTTTGATCCAGTGATTGGGCACGTGATAGTGCAGCCAGCCCTTGGTGCGGCCTAAAATCTGCACGTGCTCGCGCCGCAAGCCCGTCTCTTCTTCCAGCTCCCGATACATCGCATCTTCAGGGCTTTCATTTAACTTGATACCGCCCTGCGGGAACTGCCAAGAATGCTCTTTGATGCGTTTGCCCCAAAACACCTCGTTCTTCGCATTGCAAAGGACGATGGCGACATTTGGGCGATAACCATCACGATCAATCATGGTTGCCCTTCCAATTCTCTAGTTACCACGATTCTTTCACAAAACTTGGGCGCTGTGTAGGGCTATGTGCTGTCTGGCATGTAAAATCGTGCATGTTTGCAGCTTTATTCGCCGAACGTTCTTTTTAACTTACTGAATACCCAAGACAAAATGCGCGCCTCCCGATTTTTTATTTCCACCCTCAAAGAAGCGCCTGCTGACGCTGATATCGTTTCGCAAAAACTCATGCTGCGTGCCGGCATGATCCGAAAACTCGCCGCCGGTATTTACAACTACCTGCCGATGGGCTTGCGCACGATCCGCAAAGTGGAAGCGATCATCCGCGAAGAAATGAACGCGGCCGGCGCGGTGGAATTGCTGATGCCGGTCGTGCAGCCCGCCGAGCTGTGGCAGGAAACGGGGCGCTGGCAAAAATACGGCGCGGAGTTGATGCGCATTAAAGATCGTCATGATCGCGATTTTATTGTTCAGCCGACTTCAGAAGAAGCGATCACCGATATCGCGCGCGCCGAGATCAAAAGCTATCGCCAATTGCCGGTCAATTTTTATCATATTCAAACCAAATTTCGCGATGAACGCCGCCCACGATTTGGCGTGATGCGGGGCCGCGAATTTACGATGAAGGACGCCTACTCGTTTGATCGCGATGAAGCGAGCGCGGGCAAAAGCTACGACATTATGTTTGCCGCTTACGAGAAAATTTTTACCCGTTTGGGCCTTACCTATCGCGCCGTGAATGCCGACACCGGTGCGATCGGCGGCTCACGCTCGCATGAGTTTCAGGTGATCGCTGATACGGGCGAAGATGCGATTGCGTACTGCAAAGATTCGAGCTACGCGGCCAATATTGAGCTTGCTGAAGCGCTGCCGTTAATTGCCTCAAGAGCCACGCCAGTGCTAGGGTTTGCCAAGAGCGCCACACCAGGCAAAGCCAAGTGCGAGGATGTCGCCGAGCTATTGAAACTACCACTTGCGCAGACGGTGAAATCGATTGTGTTGGCGAGCGATCCGGTCGATGAAAAGGGTAATGCTTTGCCATCAGTGGTGTGGCTGCTATTGCTGCGCGGCGATCATGATTTGAATGAAATCAAGGCAGGCAAAATTGACGGCTTGAAGAAGGGTTTCCGCTTCGCCACCGAAACCGAGATCGTCGAGCATTTCGGCTGCAAGCCCGGCTATCTCGGCCCGATAAATTTGAAAAAACCGGTGCATCTGGTGGTGGATCGCACGGTCGCCAACATGAGTGATTTCGTCTCGGGTGCTAACGAAATTGATTTCCACTTTACCGGCATCAACTGGGGCCGCGACTTGCCTGAGCCCGCGCTTGTGGCCGATATCCGCAATGTGATCGCGGGCGATCCTTCACCGGATGGCAAAGGCGTGCTGTCGATTCAACGCGGTATCGAAGTCGGTCATATTTTTTTCCTTGGCACCGTGTATTCGGAGCCGATGAAAGCGAATTTCCTCGACGAAGACGGCAAACCAAAGCCGATGCAAATGGGCTGCTACGGCATCGGCGTCACGCGCCTGCTCGGTGCCGCGATTGAGCAAAACCACGACGAGAAGGGCATCATCTGGAACGACGCGATGGCACCGTTTACGGTCGCGATTGCACCGATGGGCTATGAGCGTTCAGCGATGGTCAAAGAAGCCGCTGACAAGCTGCATGACGAACTTGTGGCGGCAGGCATCGACGTGCTGCTCGATGATCGCGGCGAGCGCCCTGGTGCGATGCTGGCCGATCTGGAATTGATCGGAATCCCGCATCGCGTCGTGGTCGGCGAACGCGGATTAAAAGAAGGCAACGTGGAATATCAGCATCGCCGGGATGCGTCTGCAACGCCGATAGCGGCGAGCGAAATCGTGGCGTATATGAAAAGTAAACTCTAGCATGGGAGCGGCTCTTCAACCATTTATGCTCGAAGAGCCCCGTCCTGATTAGCGCTTTGTATTTAGACTAGAGCGAGATCGGAACCACTCGTGACGAAAACAATAGCGTATTGGTCGGTGAAAACGCTTCTATCGTCGCTTGCGGGCCGGTATCGTCGAGTAGAAAAATACCGGTGAATGTAGCTTTCACCGTGCCGATTTGTTTCACACTCACATTTGGTTGGGGGCATGCCGGATCGGCAATAACGATTGAGCATTTTCCCGGCAGCGCGGCGGTTTCGAACAACGCGCCTTCGAACGAGCCGCTGTCTTTCCACACCACATTTTGAATGCTGTACCAGCGTGCAACACCGCTGCGGTCGTAGACAAACCACGTGCCGAACACGGTGTCCGAGGTCAAATATCCGTGTGTAAATGTGAGGCCGGAACCGTTGCTGCCAGGGTCATACCAAGTGCCGCTGATATCTTTTGCTGCACGGATCGCGCCGTTGGTCGTGGTAACAATCCGGCCCTCGCCTCGCGTGCTCGCTGACCCGTCAACGAGAACACGAGTGATACCGGTCTCGATCGGCGTATAGGCAAATTCGAATCGATATGGCGTGAGCACCTGCAGACACACCCGGCCACCAATGGGGTTCGTCACACGGCTTACGAGCAAAATGCGCGTTTGTGCGGCCAGGCTACTATTAACCACGATGCCGGGCACGCAGCTATCGGGCCACTGCCCGGAAATCGTCACCGTGCGCGCAACACCGGGTGGCGCGTTCACTGGCGCGACCTGCACGATTGCGATCGTTGGAGCGGGCTGCGCGGCGCTCATTTGCGGTGCGAGATACGCGCTAACGGCCGTGCCAATCGCGACCAAGATCGAAGCCAGCTTCTTGACGGACCGCGGATAGAATTTGCAATACGCAATAACGAACATAGGAATCTCCTTCAACAAAATGATCGAGTTCGGATTAAGTGGGCGTGGCATGTCGCGCTAAAACTCGAGCCGGTTCAGCTGGAGTGACTCAAATAGCAATTTGTTATCCGGAGTCCGAGCCCCCAGCAGCATTTGCAGCGGTTGCTTTGTCAGGGTATTTGCATCCGAAACCGAGATCGTCACCGTGCCCACTGTGCGGTTGATGGTGGCCGGTGCCGGACAGATTAGCGGTCCGCTTGCACAGCCATTGGGTGCGCGCGATTCGAACAGCGTCGCCTCCAGATCGCCGCTCGGCAACCAGCGGCCATTCTGAATGCTGTACCAGCGCGTCGCGCCCTGCTGATCGTAGACATACAACGAGCCAAAAACAGTATCGGTGCGGTAAAAGCCGTGTTGCAAAAACAAGCCTGAACCGCTCTTGCTGGGGTCAAACCATAAGCCGGAAATATCGCGCAATGAACGAGGCGCGGACAATTCGCTGGTGATCAAATTACCTTCTTGGCGCAATAAAGGCGTATCAGATTGCACCACGATCCTGAGCGCGCCCGACGTGGTCGGCGTATATGAAATTTCAAGCTGAATCGGCGCGAGGCTATCGCACAGAGGTGGAAGAATGAACACAGGTGCCCGCGCGCGAATCACCAGAATATTGGCCTGTTCAACATAAGTCGTATCAAGCGACAACGTGGGCAGCGGGCAGCCTTGTGGCCATAACGGCCGTACGGTAATTACCCGTGCCACATTCGGTGCTGCAATCATTGGCTGCACCGACAACGAAGGTGTGACGGGCACAGACGTCGCCATCGCAGCTTGAGTCGTCATCACCGCCCCGAAAAGAGCCAAGGCACTTCGCCGAACTATTAGCCCAAGCCGGCTTACTGACGGCGACTGAGAATTTTTTTCAGCTGTACCAGACGCCTTGGCACCAGCCCAAAGGCAGCGCAATTTGTGGATCATCATGATTACGGCACTCCAGAAATTAGGTGAAAAAATTTCGTGCGCACAGAACCGGTTTGAAATTCGCGGTCGCCGGTTTCCGGTTGCAGGTTCCCGCTGGATTGTGGACGCTGTGGCGGTCACGCAAATCATCTACTGCGGGAATTATTCCCGCAATAAATGTAGAAAGCAAGTATTTTCCCAATGATTTTGGTTATTTTTCATAGTGAAGCCTGTCATTTTTCTGTCATAAATTTCATGCCAAAAAATGCAATCGGTTGCGACTAATTTGTTACCGCGTGTCGGGCAGCTGCAACATTCAGTCAAGCGCAGCAACAAGATAAAGCCGGCCCACAAACAACGCGGCCCCGGAATTTCTTCCGGGGCCGCGTTGTGTTGTGCTTCACGAATTTACTGCTGTACTTCTACTACGGTGCTACGGTAAAACTTTATTATTAACCACGGCTACATCTACGGCTACCCATTTAACTACCGGGCTTTAGAGGCGCGCTATATTGCGCGTTGGCAAAAAATCTTTTGGCTGATTGTATTGACTCAGCGCTGTAAAACCCAAACCCCACCGTCTACCCCTTGCCCCGCGAAACAATCAAGTTGTAGCGCGGCACATTTGCATAGGGGTGCGCTTCCAATTTCCCGTACGGCGCATTCAATGGTGGTTTAGCGGTTTTAATCTGCGCACTTGCTTCCCGAAGCAGCGCACTGCCCGCCAGTACCAATATCCCCGTTGTCACGCCTGCCGCCAGCGCCGTCATGAAGCGGCCTACGGCTCGCGCTGTTTGCTGGATCAGGAAGCTATTCATCTTCATTTCCTTGCAACATTCCCTGAAGCGGTCATATTCGGTTTGCGTCGTTTACTTTTCAAATCTGTTGCCCTATACTGAATACTCTGCGGGAATTATTCCCGCATTGAAAATGTTTTGCAAGAACTTTTGAAAAATATTTTTTAATGTTGTTTTATTGCATCAGCTTTGTCGCCATTTAAAGACATTCCGGCAGTTAGTTTTCACCGCCGCTTTACAGTAGCCAACGCGCTTGCCAAAGTAACAAGAAATAATCCAAGCGCGCGATAAAAGTCGTAACGATTTGTTTCCGCAACATCGTCTCGATATTTTCATCAGATACCAAGAACAGGAACATCAGTCGCGCACCTAAAATTTTGTAAGCCAAATTAACCTGAGCTGTCCGTGGCCGAAAACAACAATCCTTCCGCGAAAACAACAGAAAAGCTGCTTGATACCGCCGCGCGTGTATTAGCGCCCTTGGTGCGCCTGCTGATCGCGCGCGGGGTGACGTTTCAGATGGCGAGTGAATTATTGAAACGCGTTTACGTGAAAGCGGCGCAGAAACACTTTGTGGGCGACGAGGCGGCGACCGGGACGCAGCTTTCTTTACTGACGGGGCTGAATCGGAAAGAGATTCGGCGGTTGACGGCGGATGAATTGGAAGAAAAGCAGGCTATTCCAATGGAATCGTATGCGGCAGCTGTTTTTACTGCATGGACGACACAGCGTAGGTGGCGCGATGGAGACGGTGTGCCTAAGCCGCTACCTCGTCGAACATCAGGACGACAACTATCCTTTGATGATTTGGTACGCTCGGTTACTACAGACCATCGACCAAGCGCGATTCTTGATGAATTGACAAGACTTGGTTTCGTAAAGAACAACACAGAAGACCAAGTCGTAATTGAGCCAAAACCGTATATCTATGTTGGCGACGTTGAAGACAGGTTATACGCAGCTGGTGAGAGCACCAGCGATCACCTTCAAGCAGCTTTCGCCAACGTAATTATGGAGAAGCCGAATTTCTTTCTGAATCGTTATATTTATTCCGACGAACTTTCTGTAGATTCAGCAAATGCACTTCATCAACGCGCCCGCGAACATTGGCAACGCGTGCGGGACGATACTATGGAACAAGCAATTCAAGCTGAAGCTCGTGATTTGGAGCGCGGTAATCCTACGAAAACACGCATACGCGTTGGTATGTATTTCTATTCTGAAACGCAAGATAGTGAGTGATTTATGAATTCATTTAATTCAAATAGTAAGGTAACTGCTTTGAACAATAGGCAACCAACTGCCCGGGGCCTAGTTTGGTCTTGTACTACTGCGTTGCTCCTAACCAGCACAACGATGTTTGTTGGGTGTGAGGGTGGCGACACAAAAACCGGCCAAGGCGGCAACGGCAACTTCCCCCCCGCAGCCACCCCACCGCCCACCACCCTAACCGCCAGCGGCCCCGCCACTGGGTTCCTGCAACTCGGCGTCGCGGGCTACACCCTTGATGAAGCTACCGCGACAGTACAAATCAATACCGGCGTGAACCGCAAAGCCACTGAACTGCGTTTGGGCATGCCGGTGGATATCAACGGTCAAATTCCGGTTGCCAATAGCACACAAGGCACCGTAGCGAGTATCGCGACGCAAAGCATTGTGCGTGCGCCGGTGCGCTCAATTGGTGCGGCAACACTTCGCATCTCGGTCTTGGGCCTGGTCGTGCAACTGGATCAAAACACGATCCTGGACGGATTCGCTTCCATCAATGACCTTAAGGCAGGTGATCGTATTGAAGCCTATGGTTTGCCGAAAACCCTGGCGAATGAATTCCTGGCGACTCGTGTGATCGTGAATCGCAACGCTGCGGCCACTGACCCACTTGAATTGGTTGGCCTCGCATCAAACGTCAGCGCCACCCAATTCCAACTTCAGGGCCTGATCATTAACGGCACTACAACGGCAAACGTACAATCCGTCGCAGGCGGTGCCGCGACCACATTGGTCAATGGCGACCGCATTCGCGTCATTGGCACACTTGGCAGCGCGAATTCGATCACGCTCACGCAAATGTTCGCGAGCCCATTGCCCGCCCGCGCTGATAACACGTTGATTGCACTGGACGGCCTCGTGCAATCACTGGTCGCAGGTGCTACGGGTAACGTGGTGGTGAACGATGTTCAGGTCGACACGACTGCTTTGCCAAGCAGCGTGACCACCGCGCTGGTTCCCGGCGCGCGCGTGCAATTGCGCAGCATTAAAACGACCGGTGTTGCCAAAGCGACCGACGGCAAAGTCATCGCGGCAACGGAACGCATACCGTACCAATTCGAGGGCACCATCAGCGAATTCACCTCACGCGCACTGTTCAAAGTACGCGGCGAAACCGTAAACGCCAGCACCGCCACCTTCGCGAACGGCACTGCCACCGATTTGGCGGTGGGCAAAAAGGTACGAATTAAAGCAGTAGCGGGCGCAGGATTGCTTGATGCAAGCGACGTCGCGATTGTAGCGAATTGACGATGGATCGTAGGATGGGTGGAGCGCTTTTGCGATACCCATCATGCATAGTGACACCGTTGATGGGTATCGCGATAATGCCGCTCCACCCATCCTACGAGAATCGTTCATGACCAATTACCGCCGCAATCGCATCGCGGGCGGTTCGCATTTTTTCACGATCAATCTCGCAGATCGCTCGACCACACTGTTAGTTGATCACATCAATTTATTGCGCAACGCCATCCGCTACACGCGCGAGCGGCATCAGTTCACCATCGATGCGATGGTGGTATTGCCCGATCATTTGCACGCCGTGTGGACGCTGCCAATCGATGACGCCGATTATGCGTTGCGTTGGCGGTTGATTAAAACCATGTTTTCACGCGGTGTGCCCCAGGATGAAAATCGCACTGCGAGCCGCATGAATAAAGGCGAGCGCGGTATTTGGCAACAACGTTATTGGGAACACACGATCCGCGATGATCTCGACTTTTTACGTCATGTGGATTACGTTCACATCAATCCGCTGAAGCACGGCTATGTCACGCGCGTGCAAGATTCGCCGCATTCGTCGTTTCATCGGTATGTGAAAGATGGGGTGTTGCCGAGTGATTGGGCCGGAAAGACAGATGGTGCGATTGAGGAAGCGGGCGAGCCACGGTAGGGTCGTAAGATGGATGGAGCGATTTTGCGATACCCGTCCATCATTTCGACACCGATGATGGGTATCGCGAAACGTATTTGCCAAACCCGGCCCCACTCATCCTACGAAACTATATTCAGAATGACAAGGTTTGCTTACGAAACCTTCTCGCCCGCGATCACGCGATTCAACATTTCCGGTGTGACGGTTCCAGTTTTTTGGAATACGATTTTTCCCTTCGGGTCGTAGATGATCGTGGTGGGCAGGCCTTTCATTTTGCCGAATACTTTTTCGCTCTTGTCATCGCCCAACACCAGCGGGTAAGTCAACCCGACTTTTTTGGCGAATAATTTCACCTTGCGCTCATCCGCCTCGCGCTTACCGGTTTCATCCCAATCGAGTGCGATGCCGAGCACCCTCACCTTGTCGCCTTGTGCTTTGGCGAATGCGGCAAAATCGGGGATCTCTTTTACGCAGGGCGCGCACCATGTTGCCCAAAAATTTATCACTACCCACTTGCCTTTTAAATCGGCGAGACGGTGCGCCTGGCCGGTGGTGTCTTTTAAATCGAATGCGTTGGCGCTCGCGGCAAATATGCTGATGATGAGCGCGATGCAGGCTAGCGCCGCACGATAAGAAAACATCGGCAGCAAACTGTGTTTATGGATAGACGAGATGTACATTAGTTTTCCAATCAAAATTCTGAATAACAACAATAACGCATGGGCGGCGAATTCAGATGAAGCTAGTGCAAATTAATCTTGCTAATAACTCGCCAGCGCATCGCGAACCACACTATCGCTGGGAAACGAGCCAGGTTTATCCGCATCGCGGCTGATCTTGTAGCGCTTGGTTCCGCGCGAGGTGCTGCCATTTGTGCTCTCGATAATGAGCCCGGCGTGCAACAGCATATCCAACAAATTTTCCGCCTGATCAATCGGCATCGGCGCGCGTTTGCGCAGTTCGAGAAACGTCAATCCGCTCGCGCTACTTTTGCCGACTTCGCTGCTTTCATGCAACACCGACAGTATTTTTCTCGCCGCTACAACGCGCGTGTTGTCATCGGCTCGCTGCGCATCCATGTGGCCAAAATACGAAAATGTTGCCGTGACCTCAGCGCCAATCAATACCACCATCCAGCAGCAAAACAGCCACAACAGAAATATCGGCACACTCGCAAACGCGCCGTAGACCAGACTGTAGGTCGGCACTTTCGAAATATAAATCACGAAAAAATATTTCGTTGCCTCGAACAACACGGCAGCCAACAGCCCACCCGCGAGCGCATGCCGCATCGGCACGTGACGATGCGGCACCACGCGATACGCGAGGATTAGCGCGCCTGCCGTCATCGCGAACGGAATCAACCTGAGCACGGCTTCGACAAACCAAGGGCGCACATGGTCCAGATGATCGACCCAATTTACTAAATAAGATGTCATCGAAAGACTCGCGCCGATTAACAGCGGGCCGATCACGAGCAGCGCAAAGTAGGCCAGCAGGCGCTGCCACAGCGAGCGCTGCCGGCGCGTACGCCAAATGTCATTGAACGCGCCATCGATGGTGAACATGGTCATGATGGCCGTGGCGAGAATGATGACGAGGCCGATGACGGTGAGACGTGCCGCGTTTTGCGCGAATTGCTCCATGTAGACCGTGATCACTTTTCCCGCGACATCCGGCAACAAATTCTTCAACATGAACGTCTTGGTTTGATCGACAAACTGTTTGACTTGCGGCACGTGCGAGGTGAGTGTCACCGTGACCGTAAAGATCGGCACGAGCGCCAACAACGTGGTGTAAGTCAGGCTCCCGGCGACGGTTAAGCAGCGATCTTCAACAAAACGGCGCGCGATGAAACGGAGGTATTCGAGGATTTGTTTAAGCAATTTTGGGCTGTTAATTCGACAATTGAATGTGGTGAATAATTGACCAGCCCCCTCTCTCCAACCTCTCTCCCGCGAGGGGAGAGAGGCTTTAACTTCCCTCCCCCTCGACGGGGGAGGGATCGAGGGAGAGGGTGATGCTCGCTATCATGAGAATGTAAATATTTAGTTGCTGCATCAAAAAATCGTGGGCAAACCTTGTGCAGACCAAGCAATGATCGCCTCGTATAATACGGGCAATTGATCACGTTTATCACGACGCGACGTGAATCCCACGCGCAACTTTGAAGGTTTTTATGGCTGATATTCTGGTTTTGTATTATTCGAGCTCTGGCAGCGTGCGCGAGCTGGCGCGTCACATCGCGCGTGGTGTGGATAGCGTGGCGGGCATGTCAGCACGGGTGCGTACGGTGCCGAAAGTATCCAGCGTGGTTGAAGCGGTGGCAGCTGCGGTGCCGGACGATGGGCCGCCGTATGTGACGTCCAATGATTTGTCGGAGTGCGTTGGCCTTGCGATGGGCTCGCCCACCCGCTTCGGCAATATGGCGGCACCAATGAAATATTTTCTGGATGGATTAGGGGGCGAATGGATGCGCGGGACGCTGTCGGGTAAACCGGCTTGCGTTTTCACGTCCACCGCATCGATGCATGGCGGTCAGGAGTCGACACTACTGACAATGATGGTGCCACTATTGCATCATGGCATGGTGATTGTCGGCCTGCCGTTTACCGAGTCCGAACTCAGCAGCACGCGCGACGGCGGCACGCCATATGGCGCCAGCCACGTCGCGGGTGCGGCAGGCGAATTACCAGTCACGGATGTCGAGAAAAAACTCGCATTTGCATTAGGCAAACGCCTCGCCAACATTGCGCAGAAGCTCCAAGCATGAATGATTATCGCAACACGTGCCGCTATGCGGCGAGCGCATCGCTGATTGGCTTGATCGCGTTATCGATTGCCTGGGAGGCGGTATTGGCACCGTTGCGTCCTGGTGGTTCACTGCTGATGTTGAAAGCGCTGCCACTGCTGATTCCGCTGTTTGGTATTCTGCGTGGGAAGCGTTACACCTATCAATGGGCGTCGATGTTTGTGCTGTTTTATTTCACCGAGGGCGTGGTGCGCGCCTGGTCTGACAAGGGGCTGTCGCAAACGTTGGCGGGCATTGAAGTGGCACTTTCGGTGGTGTTTTTTATTGCCGCAATTTATTTCGCGAGAGCTACTGCACCGAGCCGCCAGCGATAAATTACGTCGCCGATTTTGTTGACGTGCGTGATTTTATTATGCCGACGAATACAGGAATCAAGCTAACGATCACAATGCCAATCACCATAAATCCCTGATTCGCTTTTACCCAGGGAATATTGCCAAAAAAGTAGCCAAGATAGGTAAGCGACGCAACCCAGATCACGCCACCGGTGATGTTGTAGAGCGCGAACTTCCGATATGACATCCGGGACATGCCCGCGACGAACGGCACGTATGTCCGCAAAAACGGCGTGAAGCGCGCCAAGATAATCGCCGCACCGCCCCACTTTTCATAGAACGCGTGCGCTTTTTCGAGATGCGATTTTTTCAGGTAACGCGCGTTGTCATCTTTGAAAATTCTCGGGCCCAGCCACGCGCCGATTTGGTAGTTCACCGCATCGCCCAACACTGCCGCGATGATTAACAATACGACCACGATGTGAACATCCATCCCACCGGTAGCGGCCAGTGCGCCTGCGATAAAGAGCAGTGAATCACCCGGCAAAAATGGCGCGATAACCAAGCCAGTTTCACAAAAAATAATCGCGAACAAAATCGCGTAAATCCACGGCCCATAATCCTGCACGAGCATCGCGAGATGTTTGTCGAGGTGAAGAAAGAAGTCCCAAAACGAAAGCAGTAAATCCATTGTGATCCTGTTGTGAACTTCGTAGGTCAGGTTGCGCAGCTAGCTGACGCGGACGTTAAATTGAACACCGATGTCAGGTAGCTGCG
>JANMQR010000343.1:0-6803 GCA_031370625.1 Burkholderiales bacterium
CCCATTCGATCCATTCTTCGCTGGTTAACGGGAGCGTGGCGTCGAGCATCGTGTTCATAACATCGACAAACGGCACCTGCGCGATGGCCGCGTGGAAGGTGTCCGGCGACATATTCACGACCGCGCCCATCAGCAATCCGCCCGCACTGCCGCCCTGGATAACGAGTTGCGACGGATCCGTATATTTTTTCTCGATCAGGAATTTGGCGGAGTCGATGAAGTCGGTGAAAGTGTTCATCTTCTTCATCATCTTGCCGTCGTCGTGCCACTGCTTGCCCATTTCGCCTCCGCCGCGAATATGCGCAATCGCAAATATCATGCCCCGATCCAGCAATGCCAGACGTGCAGACTCGAACGCGAGCGGCATCGAAATGCCATACGAACCGTAGGCGTACAGCAGCATTGGCTGCGGGCCATTCTGCCTGAGCGACTTCTTGTACACCAGGGACATCGGCACCTTCGTGCCGTCAGCAGCCGTGACGAGCACGCGCTCGGACTGATAGTCCTTCGGATCGTATCCGCCCAGCACAGGCTGCTGCTTTTTCAAGGCGCGTTCACGCGTATCGATGTTGTAATCAAACACTGAATTCGGTGTGACCAGCGAGCCGTAGTTAAAACGAAACAGCTTGGTATCAAACTCCGCGTTTTGTCCGGGCGATGCTTCATAGGCTGCTTCTGGGAACGCAATGTCATGTGGTTTTGCGGTCTTGATGTCAAACACGCGCAGCTTCGGCAGGCCCTTGGTTTTTTCAATTGCGACAAAGAAATCTTTGAACACATCAACGCCATCGAGCTTCACATCGGCGCGATGGGCAATAATTTCTTTCCATGTCTTTTCGTTTGCCGCGCCCTCTGCGGTCTTGATCAGCCGGGAGTTGCGCCCTTTGTCGTTGGTGACAATATAAAAATCCGTACCGTGATGGTCGACATAATATTTAATGTTTTCTTTGCGCTTCATGTAGAGCGCAAATTTACCCGATGGCAAGTTGGCATCAAGCAAATGTTGCTCCGTCGTTTCCGAACTTTCAGACGTGAGAATGATGTAGCCCTTGCTGCGCGTGATGTCGACGTTAATGCCGTACAACTCGTCTTTCTCTTCGAAGATCAATTCGCTATTTTTATCGCCCAATTTATGGCGAAATAATTTGTCGCTACGCTTGGTGGTGGCGTCTTCGGTCACGTAGAAAACGGTGCTGTTGTCATTCGCCCAGGCCACTGAGGTGACGCGTTCCGCCTTGTCGGGCAGCGTGCTGCCGGATTCCAGATTTTTAAAATTGAGCGTGTATTGGCGAAAGCCGGTGACATCGGTGGAGTACGCGAGCAACTTGCCATCGCGACTGACAGCCATATTGCCAATCGCAAAAAACGGTTTGTCTTTTGCGAGCTCGTTGGCATCCAGATAAATTTCTTCTTTCGCGTCGAGGCTGCCTTTTTTTCGCGAATAAATCGAATACTGCTTTCCTGTTTCGGTACGTGAGTTATAAAAATAATCACCGCGTTTGTAGGGCACATTCTCATCGGTTTCTTTGATGCGCGAAAGCATGTCTTTGTAGAGCGTCTCCTGAAAATCTTTCAAGCCGCCCAACACCGATTGGGTATACGCGTTCTCGGCCTTCAAATAATCGATGACGTCAGGACTCGATTTTTCACGCAGCCAGAAATAATCATCAACACGTTTATCGCCAAAATTCTCCATTACTTTGGGCACTTTTTTCGCCGTCGGCGGGGTGGTCACGTTGGTCATGGATATCGGTTTCTCAACTGGTGGGGTTAGCGCATACGCGGCAGGGCACGAGAGCGCTGCGGCGACGATCAAAATAGAACGAATTTTCATATTGCTCTCTATATGGCGTGAAGCAGTAATTATAAACAGGTGGTCGCGACAGGGCGGGATTTTCCTTCAAGTTGGACGCGGTTTTGTTGCTAAAATTGTCCAACAAAAATTAAGGACCGCACAATGTTTGAAGCGCATGCAGTAACAAACTCATCGAAGCCCGAGTTTTATTCAGATCTCAACAAGCAGCTTGGCGGATTGCTCGCAGGCGAGCGCGATTTGATGGCGAATTCGGCGAATTTTTCATCGCTGATTTATTTAATGCTCAGTGATCTGAATTGGGCAGGATTTTATTTTTTGCGTGGCAATGATCTTGCTGATTTGGTATTAGGCCCATTCCAGGGCAAGCCCGCCTGTGTGCGCATCCCCGTGCAGCCCGCGCCGCGCGGTGTGTGTGGCAATGCGGCGTTTCATCGCAAAACATTTGTAGTCGATAACGTTCATGAATTCCCGGGCCATATCGCCTGCGATTCAGCGTCGAATGCTGAAATCGTGATTCCGCTGATCGTCGATGGCAACGTTGTCGGCGTGCTTGATATTGATAGCCCAAAACTTTCGCGCTTTGAGAATGCAGATCGAGCGGGTTTGGAAACGATGGTAGCTACGTTTATCGCGGCAACTGATTTTTCGCCACTGGGTTTTCCACGAGCTTAGAACGCCATTCGGCGGGCTTCATGGAGCATTTTTGCTCCGAACTCCTCACCAGTGCTAGCGTTAGAATATTTCGCCTACTCCGAATTTGTCATTCCGAACCCAGCTTTATCGGGATGAAATGCGGGCGTGGGCCTCGAGACAAATAAACTGTACACAAATACAGCTTTTCCACCCCTAAAAATTCATCGGCGTAAAATGATTTTATGTCGGTCGCGTCGCTCCTCGTTGATTTCAATTCCTACTTCGCCTCCTGCGAGCAACAGGCGCGCCCGGAACTGCGCGGCAAGCCGGTGGGTGTGGTGCCGATGTTGGCAGACTCAACTTGCCTGATCGCCGCGAGCTACGAGGCAAAAGCGTTTGGCGTAAAAACGTTAACCAATGTGGGCGAGGCAAAAAAAGCGATTCCTGATATTCAGCTGGTGGTCGCGCGCCATGAGCTGTACATCGATTTTCATCACAAGGCGGTGGCGGCAGTGGATGAAATCGCGCCAGTGCGCAAGGTGCTATCGATTGATGAAATGGTCTGCGATTTACCGGCGGGCTATAAGACGGTTGAACGTGCGTGCGAACTCGCAAAAGATATCAAACAAAATTTGGCTGAAAAAGTCGGTGAGTATTTGAAGGTATCGATCGGCCTGGCACCGAATACTTTTTTAGCCAAGCTCGCCTCTAATATGCAAAAGCCGGATGGGCTTGTGGTGTTGGAGGAGCACGATGTGCCCGCCAAAATTTTGCATCTGCCGCTGCGGGCATTGAATGGCATCGGCAAGAATATGGAGGCGCGATTAAACGAGCATCGCATCATGACGATGGCGGATTTGTATCGGCAAACCTCCACGCAGCTTCGTACCGTGTGGGGCGGCGTGGGGGGCGAACGGTTTTACGCCAAGCTGCGCGGGCAGGAAGTGGAAGAAATCCAAAACGAGATGGGCTCCATCGGCCATTCGCATGTGCTGGCACCAGAGTTGCGCAATACGGCTGACGCATCCGCGGTGCTGCATCGCCTCACACAAAAAGCGGCGATGCGATTACGAAAAGCGCAGCACTACACAGCGCGCATGCAAATCAAAGTAAAGTTTTTGAACGCGCCCTCGTGGGATCGCGAAACACGTTTGCTCGACACACAAGACACGCTGGATTTATTGCACGCGCTGGAATCGATGTGGGCCAACTACAAGCCAAAGCGTAGCGCCACGCCGCTGCAAGTTGGCCTGACCTTGCTTGATCTCACCCCCGAAGGCAAGCAATCGCAACGTCTATTTGTGGCCGATGATGAGCGCAAAAAATTAAATGCGACGCTGGATAAACTGAATCTGAAGTATGGAAAACATGCCGCCTATTTCGGCGGTGCGCATCGCGCGATTGATCACGGCAAAATGGCGATTGCGTTTAACCATATTCCTGATATCGAAACTGAAAAATAGACGGAAAATAAAAATCGTGTCGTTCAAAAATAATGTGGTTGTCATCACCGGCGCATCAACCGGTATTGGTGAAGAATTGGCGTATCAGTTGGCTGACAATGGCGCACAGCTAGTGTTGACCGCACGGCGGATCAGCGAGCTGGAACGAGTCGCCGCGAACGTTAAAAAGCGCGGCGCGAAAGTTATTGTCGTTAGTGCGGATGTTGCGGTTGAAGCAGATTGCAAAAAAATAATTGATGCGGCCATCGCAGAATTTGGTCGCATCGACACGCTCGTCAACAACGCGGGCATGACGATGTGGGCGAAGTTCGAAGACATTAAAGATATGTCGATCATGGAACGCATCATGCAAGTCAACTACATGGGTGCGGTGTATTGCACGCACTATGCGTTGCCGCATTTGAAATCCGCGCGTGGTCGCATTGTTGGCATTGCGAGCTTGACCGGGCTCGTCGGCGTGCCCACGCGCACGGGCTATGCCGCGAGCAAACACGCAATGCGCGGATTTTTTGATTCGTTGCGGATTGAACTTGAAGATGCAGGTGTCACGGTGACGATGGTGTACCCCGGCTTCGTGGCCACCGGCATTCGCGAAAACGCGACCGGTGCCGACGGTAAACCCGCGTTGATTGACCCGGTGGATCAAGCGGGCGTGATGAGCGTGGCGGAATGTGCGATGTTGATTGTGGGCGCTATTGAACGTCGCAAGCGTGAAGAAATCATGACGCTAAAAGGCAAGCTCGGGCAGTGGTTAAAATTAATTGCGCCGGGTGTGATTGATGGGATTGCGAAAAAGGCGGTTGCGGGGAATAAGAAGTTTGTGGAGGGCAAGTAGCACACTATATTGTTCAAACACTAGCACTATAGCGGCCTTAAAAGCATTTCTGCCCCAAACTGCCCGCCGATATTAGACCTTCATTTTCCAAATCGACACCATCATGACCCTCACCACCTGGCTCACCTACCTCATCGCCGTCACGCTCATCTGCGTCTCGCCTGGTCCCGGCGCATTGTCGTCCATGTCCGCTGGCATGAAGTACGGCTTCGCTGTCGGCATGTGGAATTTGATCGGTTTACAACTCGCGATTATCGTGAATGTGCTGCTGATTTGGCTCGGCCTCGGCGCGCTGCTGATGACCTCCACCACCGCATTCGAAATCATGAAATATGCGGGCGCGTTGTACCTCATCTGTCTCGGTATTCAAAAATTTTGCGAAGCACCGGTCGCGTTTGAAGACGTCGCCGCGAAAACAAAATTTGATGACACTTCACGCTGGGGATTGGTGAAGCAAGGCTTGTTCGTCAACCTCACCAATCCAAAAGGCATCGTATTTTTAGTCGCGGTGTTGCCGCAGTTCATCGACGCAACGCAGCCCACCGGAATGCAGTACGCGATCATGGGCGTGACGATGGTCGTCGTCGATGTGCTGGTGATGATGTGCTACACCGGCCTCGCCGCGAGAGTATTGCGGCTACTAAAAGATCCATCGCATATTCGCTGGACAAATCGTGGATTAGGGTCGCTGTTTATCGCGGCGGGTGGGGCGTTGGCGGTGTTTAAGCGGAACAGTTAGCGACAAATTTTTCAACGTGACGCCAGCATTCCTCTGGACGCGTTTGTAACAAAAAATGCGGCGCTTCTACATCAATGGAAATCGTTTTTGGAAATGTAGTTGTGATTGATGATGTTGCGGCTTGTGTGATGAGTCGATCTTGCGTGGCACGTAAACTCAACACAGGAATATCAATCGGCGCGAGTTGTAATTTCGCAAGACTCCCAAGCAACATTAAGCGGCGTTTAATCACTTCGGATGCAAGTGCGCCAACAACTGCTTTTGCTTCATCAAGCACGACTTTATCGTGAACGCCATTCACACAAAAATGGTTAACAAGCGTTTCGCGCATGAGATTAAAAAGCAGCGTTGGCGCGATCTCCGCAAGATTAAGCAGCGAGGCATGTGGCGGTTTCACAAAGCTTGCGGCGAATACAACGCCGGCGATCCGGTCTCGACAACGCGAGGCAATTTGCGCGGCGATCGGGCCTGAAAACGATTCTGCAATGAGCACCGTTTTGGCATCTGCACTAAGCCGCATTTTGACGGCGTTTACATAATCGTCAAACTTAGTAAAGCCATCGTCATAAGCCAATACTTCGCATGAAAAAGTCGGCGGCCTCATGTGCATAAAGCGACTGAACAATTTGCAGGTGCCGTCCAGTCCGGGCAGCAGTAAAAGTTGCATTACTAGATTAGTTGTGCTGCCGAGATCCCCAATCCTGCTGCCAGTTTTTTCCGCGTCGCCGCCTGCAACTTCTCGCTCACTTCCAGCTGCGAAAGCGCACTTTGCGTAATCCCGATCCGCTTCGCGAGCTCCTTTTGTGTGATGCCAAGATGCTCGCGCCATGCGCGTTGCAAAGTGTGGTTGTGAAGCAATACAAACTTCATGACACCGTGCGGCACTGAGCCATCTTCACGATGCTCATTGGCCAGAAGCGTATTGTCGTTATCCATGTAGAGAGCCATAAGTTTTGAGAGTTCTGATGTAGCGTTGCGTAATTGATGCGGCTTATTTAAAGATTCACCGAACTGCTCCTTCACCCGGCGACGGGGGAAGGTTGGGATGGGGGCGATGCTTGCTTAATTTACGTCACCTCAAATGCAGACAATCCTCCATCCCGGCCTTCCCCCATTTTCATGGGGGAAGGAGATACAGCAAGCTGATATCGCACGATTATTGGGATAATTCGCAAACAGAAATGCAACTACACTACCGAGAATTCCCACCAAACACCGCCAAGAAAATAAACAACAACACCAAAATCCCCACCACCAAAAAGAAAATTTTCCATCCCGATTTTGGTGACTCGCCCTGCACTTCGCCCGTCTGTCCAT
>JANMQR010000383.1:0-19613 GCA_031370625.1 Burkholderiales bacterium
CGCGCACAAACGTGGTGGGGTCATAAACAATCGCGTAATCCACACCTTGTGGAAAGTTTTTCTTCAGTTTTTCCATCGCCGTGCGCACGTCAGTCGATAGCTGAATCGCGTTCGAGCCTGGCGCCTGAAAAATCGGGATCGCCACCGCCGGTTTGTTGTTCAACAAACTGCGCAGCGCGTAATCGCCGGAGCCCAATTCAAGTCGTGCGATGTCTTTGAGGCGTGTTACCGCGCCATCGTTGCTTACCTGCACAATGATCTCGCCGAATTGCTCTTCGGTCACCATGCGGCCAGATGCTGTCACGGTCAACTGAAAGTCAATTCCCTTCGCAGGCGGTGCGCCAATGGTGCCGGCCGCGACTTGCAAGTTTTGCTCGCGAATTGAACGCACCACATCACTTGCGGTGAGGTTACGCGCGGCCACGCGCGCTGGGTCGAGCCACACCCGCATCGCGTAATCGCCGGAACCGAACAGCAACACTTGGCCAATGCCCTGAATGCGTGCGAGTGTGTCTTTCACATTCAGCACCGCGTAGTTGCGCAAATAAGTGTCGTCGTAGCGTCCGTCCGGCGACAGCAAGTGAACCACCATTGTGAGATCCGGCGACGACTTCACCGTGGTTACGCCCACGCGACGAACTTCTTCGGGCAGCCGCGGCAGTGCTTGCGATACACGGTTTTGTACTTGCACCTGCGCGGTATCGACGTTCGTGCCGAGCTTGAAGGTGACGGTCAAACTCATCACGCCATCGGGTGTGGCTTGTGAAGACATGTAAAGCATGTTTTCAACGCCATTGATTTGTTCTTCCAACGGTGCCGCCACGGTTTCGGCGATCACCGCCGGATTGGCACCTGGATAGACCGCACGCACCACCACTGATGGTGGAACGACTTCGGGATATTCGGATATCGGCAGGCGAAAAATCGCCAGCAAACCGCCGATAAAAATCAGCATCGATAGCACCGCTGCAAAAATCGGCCGGTCAACAAAAAATCGGGAGAAGTTCATATCAGTTATCCGTTTGGATTATTTAGCGATGGACGGTTTGCTTGCTGCTGCTGATGCTGATGCTGCGGGTTCCGTCTTTGCTTCAGTTTTCTGTTTTGGCTCATCCGCTGCCACTGCATTGGTACCCATAGGCAGCATCGCGGTTTTTTCTGGCTGCACTTGAATACCGGGGCGCACACGCTGCAAGCCATTCACCACAATCGTTTCGCCCGGCTGCAATCCTTCCTTAACCACACGCAATCCGTCGACCAAGGGCCCAACCTTGATGGCGCGATAGTTGGCTTTGTTTTCTTTGTCGAGCACCAACACAAATTTCTTGCTCTGATCCGTGCCGATGGCGCGGTCGGTGATGAGAACTGCGTTGTATGCGCCGGTGGCGGTAAGTTTTAGTTTCGCGAAGACGCCGGGTGTAAATAGGCGATCTTTGTTATCGAACACAGCGCGACCACGAATGGTGCCGGTGCGCGGATCGAGCCGGTTATCGAGGAAATCGACGCGGCCTTGATGCGGAAAATCGGATTCACTATTCAGGCCGAGGTAAATTGTATTTACGTTTTTTCCGGGCGCAGTATCGGCTCCGGTTTTGCGTAATGACCCGTATTTCAAAAGTTGTTGCTCATCAATATCGAAATAAACATGGATCGGATCTTGCGAGGCAATCGTCGTCAGCATCGTGGTGCCCGGCGTGACCAAATTGCCGACAGTGACCTCGGCGCGCGAGATGCGGCCGCTGATCGGCGCACGAATCGCGGCATATTCGGTGTTCAGTTTTGCGCTGGTGAGCGCGGCGCGCGCAGCTTTGCCGGCTGACTCCTGATCCTTGAAAGTGGCGACACGCTGATCAAATTCCTGCTTTGAAATCGCGGTGGCTTCCAGCAATTTTTCGGCGCGGGCGACTTCGGCGCTGGCCAGATCGCGTGAGGTTTCCGCGCGTTTTAAGTCAGCTTCAGCTTTCGCCGCATCTGCTTCGTAGGGGCGCGGATCGATGGTGAACAGCAGATCGCCTTTTTTTACCAAGCCGCCCGCCTGAAAATGGACTTTCGTCAAATAACCTGCCACGCGTGGACGCACCTCGACGAAATCCGTTGCCTCAAATCGGCCTGAGAATCCATCGGCGTCACTGACTTCCTTCTGGATCACGGTAGCCACACTGACCGTTGGTGCCGGGGGTGCCCCGCCCGGCGCACCTCCACCGTCGGCATTGCCCTTGCCGCACGCGTTCAGCAGCAACATAGCGGAGAGAATGGCGATGCCGACCAAGCCGCGACCATCGGTGGAAAATTTATTACTCAATAATGTGCTCATGCTGTCTCCTAAAACAAAAAATGTTCGACCTACGTTTGAACTTGAGAAAAATTACAAACTGGTGAAGTGAAAGTCCGCTAAATGCGCTGCTCGCCGGGTTTTAAGATCAAGCTGCCAACGACACCGCCGTGATTCAGCATCGCCAGGGCATCCACCAACTCATCCGGCGACAGCACCTCACCAACGACCGGTTGATAGCCTCGGGTGGCCAGCGCTTCGCCGATCACGCGCGCCATTCGTGGAAGGTTGGTCAGTGCGGGATTTTCCAAATCCTGACCGGACACAAATTTCACGCTGATTTTTTTCGCGGCAAAACGAGCGAGCGCAGCCGCCAATGCCGACCGCGTTTCGGCAGTGCTATTGCCTTTCATCAGGCAAGTCACCAAGCATCCGCCTGGCGCCAGCAGTTCCAGATTCAATCCCGCGTTATCGAGAAACGCACCGTCCAGCACGGCGCTGATGCCGTCCGCATCGCCATTTTTCTTGATCCATTTGCGCAAGGTCGGCGCGATATCGCGCGCGCGCGCCACGCCGACTTCATGCGCACCTGCCGCCGCCGCCACCCGCTGCTCGTGCGGCAAATCGACGGTGGCAATCACGTGTGCGCCGAGATGCGTTGCCAGTGCGATGGCAGCACTGCCAAAAGGATTCGCGGCACCGTGGATCAGCATACGTCCACCACGCTTGACGCCCGCTGTTTCCACCGCATACAAGGCCATCAAACCTGAATCACCGAGCGTGGCGGCTTGTTCCAGCGTGATGCCGGGCGACAATTTAAATACTGTTGCGGGGTCAAGTGATATTTTTTTCACATTCGGTCGCAGCGATACCGGCATGCGCGACCAAACCTCATCGCCGCGCTTGAATTGTTGGTGATCGGTTTCGACATCGTGCGCCACCACGCCCGCAATCCCCACGCCGATCTGCGGGTCATCATGCGCAACTTTTTGCTCCTCCCGAACTTCCTCAAGTGCGAACGGACAAAGCGCTACCGCCTCGACATTAATTTCGACGCACGGTGCCTTGGGGCCAGGCCTGGTTACTGAGTTGGTCTTGGGTGCCATACGATGGGATTATTGAGATATGTTTTTTGCGTGGAGATAAAATTGCTGCATTGCAACAACTATAGTAGGCACACCGCACGATGATTAGTCCAATATCGCTACAATAAGAATCAACCGGAAGTTAACAATCAAATAGCGAGACGGTCATGAAAAGTCTTCCCGGCATTCTTTCTTTCATCAAAACGGTGGACACCGGCAGCTTCACGCGCGCGGCACAACAGCTGGATATTTCACCGGCTGCCGTATCAAAAAACGTGGCCCGACTAGAAGATCATTTGGCGACGCGGCTGCTTAATCGCACCACGCGCAGCTTATCGATGACTGAAGACGGGCAACTTTTTTATGACCGCTGTCGCGATGCGGTGCGTGATCTGGAGTCGGCTGATCAAGCGTTGCTCGAACACCGCAGCACGCCGATGGGTTTGTTGCGGGTGTCGTGCGTCGCCGCGGTGGGCAGGACCGTGATTTTGCCGCTGCTGCCCGCATTCTTGGCGAAATATCCGCAGATCCAGATTGAGCTGCTGTTCGAGGACCGCTTTGTTAATCTCGTCGTTGATCGATTTGATGTTGCGCTGCGCGGGGGACGTCTGCCTGACAGCGGGATGGTCGCGCGCAAGCTTTTCAGTTTCAGTGTGTCGCTATACGCGGCCCATTCCTATTTGAAACGATTTGGCGAGCCCAAAACCGTAGAGGATCTGGTTCACCACAATTGCCTGCAGTTTCGCATCCTCAATAACAACACGCTGCTCGAATGGGAGCTGGAGTCGAGCGAGAAGGAAACGCGCGTGATCAATACCAAAGGAAATTTGATCCTGAACGATCCCGGTGCCGTGGTGAGCATGTGCGCGGCAGGCGTGGGGGTGGCATTACTGGCCGATTTTCTCGTCGCGAATGACAAGGAATGCGCACAACTAAAGCGGCTGCTGCCTGAATACGCACAACCGCCGCTGCATATTTACGCCTGTTATCCGAGCCGTAAACATGCGCCGCTAAAAACGCGGGTGTTTGTGGATTATTTGGCCGCGGCGCTGAAGTCAGGTTTGGTAAAATCGGCTTAGTTTCTATAGCGTGAAATTATTAAACGCTAATCATGACGGGTGTTTTAGAGCAAAAATGACTGAAAAGGCCTGCCAGAGCTAGAGATTCAATTTGCGAACTTAGTGTTTTTGATTAACTAATCTTGATTACGTGCATTTAGTTTTTTGTTTGGTCTGACATGTCGTGTAAAAGCGTGTTTGGCAATTGGCAAGTCCCGGCCATCAAGAGTCATTCGTCGGCACAAGCTATCCGGCTTGTTAAGAACTGTTAGCCCACCGTCAGATTGTTTGCTGCACCGGCCGTCGACGATATGCTCCGTCTGGTCACTGGTTCTATGCTCGATGGCTTTAGGGAGCGGCGCCAAAGAACTAGAATGACCAACTGGTATTACTCGAAGAAGTTGACGTGCAGATTAAACTACAAATCCCATAGGAAATTCAATTGTCCGAACTCAGCAGAAATGCCAATCGTTGCCTGCAGCATTATCTGACTGTTTTCACAGATCACCAGCAACTGGCCAACAACAGCCAGGCGTTGGATGAAGCGCTACATCATTTCTTAGACCAGCGCCCAGCTGGCAAGAGCCTCTCTTGGCTTGATCGTGCGACGGGTTTGGCGGCCGCACCTTTTTGGCGGGAAGCGGATATCGTCAACGCATCAAAATTATCCGGCTTGGCGATGAGCCGGATTCTGCGCCACGAAGGCGCTATCTCGATAGAGTTGCTAGAACATTTGTCTCACGCGGTTCCGGATGCCGTCAGATGGGCAATCCGCTATTCCCAACTTTTTACCCGCAGCGACTCCGAGCTCTGGAAACTTCTTCGAGATCGCGTCGAGGGGGAAGAATGGCGCAGTTTCATCGGCGTTTGTGATCGGCTTCTTGAACAACTCCAGCCGTTTGATCAACTGATCCAAATAGCTCAGAAAAAGCTTGCCCACCTCTCGTTACTGGAAACACTGTCCTACCTGAGTGTTTTGGCGTACGAGCGGCTAATCCCTGGGGCACCTGAGGATCCAGCGAACGATCATTGGCGTGTCTATAGCCGTATCATTTCAGACAAGCTGAAGACCTGTAGTGATAAGGACTTCAATCTCGACGAAGTGCGCCTTGGTCAGTCGCTGAAACAACACTTGTCGCCGATCATTTTTCCTTCCCCCGCAATAACGCAGGAGTGCGCGGACAACCTTGAAGCCTTTGCCGTGCTGATTGCGGCCACGAAGGAACGCATTGATTACGATGGCTCAATCGACTGGTTTTGCTTTGACCCCGATTGTCGCTATCAGTTTGAGCCTGGAAAACCAGTCATCTATAACGAGACTGAAAACGGCACTCGTACCTGGCGGCGCACCGAACAAAAATCCCAGGTGCTATGGCACTACTGGATGAATCGAGGCTTTCGTGAATTCATCAAGCGAGGCATGGCTGGAATTCAGATGGGCAGCACGGAAACCCACGAACTCAATGCGTTGGCCTACATCAAGGCAGTACGCAGTGAACTGCAGTTGCAAGAGATTTATGGGTTAGATGAGGAGATTGAACTGGCCGGAGGTGGTCGTGCCAGACTCTTTCAGACCTTGCTAGCAAGTGAATTGCATTCAGCTTTCTTCCAGAGCGCCTACGTTCAACCGTTCCAGAAACACTACGCCGAGTTCGGTATCGTGTCCAAAGCGTTGACCAAACTGGCGTTCAATGGATCGCTCGAAGGAGAGAATCGGTTTCCTATGACATGGGCCGAAGAAGACCAAAAGGTCAAAAGAACGACGGGGTGGACTGTTTGTCGCGAATATCCCCAAGGCAGTAGTTTGGCCGCTAAGGCGATCCTGAGTTTCTGGACAAGCGATCTTAAAGCACTTTCTAACAGCCTAAAGGAACAGCCGCAATTGCCAGTTCCCTCACTGTACGAACGCCCCTTCTACAAAATCGGACGCTACAACTTCCAGTTTCCCTGGGTAGTGGCGCAGCAGAATAACTTGACTGCAGTGGTCAATAACCTTCGCCGTATCGGCGCACGGCGAACTGGCCAAATGAGTGAGACTCGCCGGATCGAATTGCGACTGGCGGATCAATTGCGTCAGCGTGGATTTGCTGTGGAGGTGGGGTATCAACCTAAGCGCACAGAGCAAGACGATCCGGGTGAAGTCGACATGATCTGCTATCGCGATGGGTTGGCGCTGTTGCTGGAAGTCAAGTCTGGGTACATTCGTTCAAATGTGCACGAGATTTGGTTGCATCGAACCAATACCCTGCGCAAGGCGGCTTGGCAGTTGAGGCGAAAACGTGCGGCGGTTGTGACTGCGTTGACGCGAGATGAGCTACTGCGGGAAAAGCTCGGATGCTCAGACCTAAACACGGGCAAACACTTGCATGCTTGGATTGTGGATTCTTCCATTGAATTGGATCAGCAGTGGGTCGATGGTTTCCTGGTAGTGTCGCTGGAATCATTACAGGTAATTCTGCGCGATGAGCGTCAACTACTGCTGCAAGCTGATCAGGTTTCACAAGAAGTGACCGACACCATGTTTCCAGACGGTTTCTCTGCGGCGCGATTTGTCGAGGTCGTTGAAGCGGGTGAGGTTTGGAAGCGCTTGGATTAACTCATTGAACAGCCTTCTGCGTCATCGGAGCATACAAATCCCGGCCTCCGATGTTTACAATGGCAAGCTGAGTGGATGCAGATAGCCGGGTGCCGGGATATCGTCTGCAAAGATCAAAGGCTGGAAGCGGTTGCATTGCATTCGCGGGTGCCGAAAGACTGAATGGCAGCAGCGGGTCGTTATTTGCCTGTCGTCATGTTTGCGTTTCGATGTTGCCTTGCCTGCCAGATCAGGCCAAAACCTCTTCAGGTTAAATTATTGTTACATCAACAAACTTGTATCCCGTCTGCGCAAGATGGCAGAATTTAAGGGTTTCGAGAAAGTCCCTTTTTGGCTGGAATTCCCGCAGCTAGTCGCGGATTTTTTGTTTCAACCGATACGCGCCTTGGCACTCTCATACGCCGCCTGCAATTTTGTATCGTATTTGTTGGCACGATAGCTGGGGCCATTGTAGGCGCGCGCGAATTTTCCCCAGTCTTTTGCGGCCAGCAGGTCTCTCAGCGTCGCACCCTGATAGCGCGTTTCGCCGATGAATGATGCGAACGCATCGAGATGTGCGCGTTCAGATTCCTGCATGGCGGCGACAAAATTTTCGACGGAATCAAAACCCGCGGCTTGATAATTACTGCCCATGATCTGAAACAGCCCCCATGACGCCGACTGCAGAGCGAGTGATTCGTCAATGGCTTTGGCTTTTTCGAGCCGGTCATATTCCTGCAAACCACCGAGATAAAAACGCGTCGTCCAGGCTGGATACAGCACGTCCTCATTGCCCGCGACAAATTGTTGCGGACGTTTGCCGGCTTGCTCAAGCAAACGCCAAAAGATGTGTCCTTCAAACAGAATTTTCGGTTGCAAACCGAGGAATCCCGCCCCCTGCGCTTCCACTTCATAGACCGATTTCACAGCAGCACGTTCAACGTTAATAGCAGCGGCGACTTCATCCAGGTCGGCCTGACTCAACCACAGTGCGGCGATTTTTTCGAACAGTTGCGGTGCGGCGGCAATCAATTTCACCCACGTTTTCTCAGCCACCACGCCGTCCACAACGAGGCCATTTTTCTGCTGAAACGCTGCTATTGCGCCGACTGTGCCAGTGCCCAACACGCCATCTATTTTTACAGCAGGATTGAGCTCGGCCAGCAGCGATTGCAGCAACACCACTTGCTTGATCGATTCCGGCGATTTCAACATGCCACGTCTGAGTTCAAGCAACATGACGCCTCCTTCTGAGCGCGATAGATTGCACAAATCAGAATGCTAACAGCTGCGTTTTCGCGTGGGAATCACGCGATTAGGGTAATTCCTGATGTGGGAGTGAATGGTAAGCAAAGATTGCCATTTGAGGCATTTTTGCCCCAAACGCTGCGCGATTGTTAGAGTTTCCGAAGAGCATAGCAATTTGATTTTGCTCTCCTCATTTTGCAGCCATTGGCCGGAACGTCTCAATCTTGCTTAAATGACGCCGCTCTATTGCACACTCCTTTTCATCCTCCGCCATGATCCGTGACCGATATTTGTTTTTACTTGCCTCATCATCACGCAGAGTAAAAAGCCACGTAGCGCGCAACCAATTGCCGCACCTTGATCTTGCCTTTTTCTCTGCTGCCGCTATCGTATCGAACTCTGCTTGATTCATTGAGTCGAGAATTAACTTGCCGAGCGCCCATGAACCAACTTGGCCCGAATTTTTGTCAGGACGCTCATGAGTTTGTCCCGGTAGCATCGTACGCACGCCTCGAGTGAGCTGGTAAAGGTAAGCGTCGTTTTCGGTGTCATGTAAATTGCATGCTGTCTCGCGCCCCATCTGCGCACTTATTTCTTTGGCTAGGCCAATACTCAATTGAATCCAATACTGCTCATCGCCCTCAGGCGTAACGACGCCATCTAATAGCACTGCCCGCGCAATGGATTGAGCTGAATATGATCCTGCACACTGAAAACGTGTTCCGCTCTGGACAACTTTCTTGTGATAACTGACTGCTTTTTGCAAGTCCAACTCTTGACCGTAGATGCCATTCTGGACGTAATATGCAACTACATTTGCGCAACCAGCATGACCAAGATCTGCGCAGCGTTCGAAATAGCTATAACTCCTTGGTTTGTCTTCTAGATAGTTATAGATGATCCGTGCTGCTGAATAGATAGCTTCCATAGTAGGTATGCGAGCGGCCTTTAATATGCGTTCGTCCTCTAGCGCCGTGGCATCTAAATCCTCTACGCTAAGTGTTGCCAGTTTGCGATTCACGGGCAGTGCATCATCCAAATCCGCGTTCAGCACATGCATACCTATCATTCCTCGAAGATAGCGGGACCAAGGGCGGCCAATTTCTGAGTCAAATTGATTTGATTCAACCTTATCGTTCAGCTGCGCATAAACCGCGCGAACTTCAACATTTAGCTTGTTCTGATCCTCAACTTTTGTTAGCGACAAAATGTCAATGGCGCGCTTAAAAAGTGCCCCTTCATCAACGTCATTTTTAACGGTGGCGCATGACGAGAGCACGAAGATGAAAAAGAAAATGATGCGAAAGTGACCTGCTTTTATTACTTGCATTACCTTCCTTTCAGAAGCTATTGAGAAATCACCACCGTCGTCGTGAGTATTAGATTGACGGCAAGGCCTACTTCGCAAATTGCGGTTCTTCCGCTCATGAGCAACGACTTAGGAAAGAGATACAAGCATGCACTACGTTTAGCATTTTCCGTTACTCTGTTCAAATCTATTCCCGCATGCACGACATCGAAATCGTCCCCACGGCAGGGGATGATAGAACCCGAATAGCGCGAAGTTTAGGACTTGGACAGCACGATCCGGCGCGCTGGGAAAAGGCCGTAGATCTGTTGAATTGCAGTAAGGACAAGCACTTCGCGACAAACCGAATTTAGCGCCCAGCGTGGCTTCGAGCGCGCCTGATTTGAGGTCGTTCAGGATCGCTCCCGCCGTTGCGCGTTGGCTTTCTGGAACTGCCAACTTTACATTGCCGAAGGCGAGTGACTGTAGCCAATTCGCCCCGACAATATGCTCGTTGAGCAAATACGCGTCTAGCCCTTCACTATCGAGGAGCGCACGATCAATATGCGCGTTCCATGGGCTGGTGTAGTGCGCAACGATGGCTAGAGACATGTCCTATCTTTCCCCTGTTTCTGTATTCAGTCAACTGAAGTCGGAAGATAAGCGCGTTAGGCGCTATATTCGATGAGAATTTCGAGGCAAAAAATTCTTTAAAAGCGCGCCAATGCTAGCGCTTAACTAACTTTTCTACAAAACCAACAACGCTGCCGCCACATTTCGCCCTTCGCTAGCCAGCACATTATATGTCCTGCAAGCCGCAGGCGTATCCATCACTTCAAAACCAATTCGCGCCTGCGAGAATGTGGCCAGGATGCGTGCGTCGGGAAAGCGAAAGGTTTTGCCGGAACCGAATACGACCAGCTCTGGTTTGAGCGCCAGCACGTGCGAAAAATCGGTGAGGCTCAGCGCGTTGGGATCGACAATCGGCCACGGGTCGGTAATCTGGTTCGGCATCACAATAAGTGCGTGATTAATCTGCTTGTTGTTGACCGCCACGGTGCCGTCGCCATGACCGGTGATCGCGTTCATACCGACGGTGGAATTCAGGTGTAATTTCATATCGAGAGTTTAGATGTTGAGAGGAAGCTATAGAGACATTTTGGCATTACCATGGCCGGTCAGCTAAAATCGATATTGCGCTGCACAATTCAACTTAAATTATAAAACACAACCCTCTTGGTCCCGCCCAAATGACGCACGAATTTAACCGCATAAAACGTCTGCCACCCTACGTTTTTAACATCACGTCTGAACTCAAAATGGCCGCGCGCCATCGCGGCGAAGACATTATCGATTTATCGATGGGCAATCCGGATGGGCCAACGCCACCACACATCGTCGATAAATTGGTTGAGGCCTCGAAGCGCCCCAGCACCCATGGCTATTCGGTTTCAAAAGGGATTCCGCGGCTGCGCAAAGCAATTTGCGATTGGTACAAGCGTCGTTACGACGTGGAATTCGATCCGGACTCTGAAGCGATTGTAACGATTGGTTCGAAAGAAGGACTGGCCCATTTAATGCTCGCCACGCTCGATCAGGGCGATACGGTGCTGGTGCCGAATCCGAGTTATCCGATTCATATTTACGGCGCGGTAATTGCCGGTGCGCAAATTAAACATGTGCAGATGACCGATGGTGTGGATTTTTTCGCAGAAGCTGAAAAGGCGATCAAGGAAAGTTATCCGAAACCGAAAATGCTGATTTTGGGTTTTCCGTCGAACCCGACCGCCAAGTGTGTGGAGCTGGAATTTTTCGAGCGCATTATCGCGCTGGCGAAAGCGAATAACGTTTTGGTGGTTCACGATTTGGCCTACGCCGATATTGTTTATGATGGCTGGAAAGCACCGTCGATCATGCAGGTGCCGGGTGCGCGCGATGTGGCGGTGGAATTTTTTACGATGTCAAAATCGTACAACATGGCCGGTTGGCGCATCGGCTTTATGGTCGGCAACAAAGCCTTGGTCGCCGCCCTAGCCCGGATGAAGGGCTATCACGATTACGGTACTTTCACGCCGATTCAGGTTGCCGCCATTGCGGCACTCGATGGCCCACAGGAATGCGTAAAAGAGATCGTCGCGGAATACCAATTGCGCCGTGATGTGCTGCATAAGGGCTTGGCAGAAGCTGGCTGGATCACCGAAAAGCCAAAAGCCTCGATGTATATATGGGCAAAAATTCCCGAGTTTTATTCGAAGATGGGTTCGCTCGAATTTGCGAAAAAATTATTGGCCGAGGCGAAAATTTCCGTCTCGCCCGGTGTGGGGTTTGGCGAATATGGCGACGACCATGTGCGCTTCGCGTTTGTGGAAAACACCGAGCGCATGCGGCAAGCGGTACGCGGTATCAAGGATATGGTCCGCAGAGATGGGCTGTTGAAATGAAACCGATTCAAGTTGGATTGCTAGGATTAGGCGTGGTGGGCGGTGGCACCATCGAAGTGCTGCGCCGCAATCGCGAAGAAATTGCCCGTCGTGCAGGCCGCGAAATTCGCATTACGCATGCCACCGCGGGCGACATTACCAAACCGCGTGATTTTTCGCTTGATGGCATTGAGCTGATGGCGGATGCTGAAAAATTAGTGACGCATCCTGATATCGAGATTATCTGCGAGTTGGTCGGTGGCGATACGTTGACCAAAGATTTGGTATTGAAAGCGATTCAAAGTGGCAAGCATGTGGTCACCGCAAATAAAGCGCTCTTGGCCATTCACGGCACAGAGATTTTTGCGGCGGCGCAAAAGCATAAAGTGATCGTCGCGTTCGAAGCCGCCGTTGCGGGCGGCGTGCCGATTATCAAGGCGCTACGCGAAGGCTTGACCGCGAATCGTATCGAATGGATCGCAGGCATTATCAACGGCACGTCGAACTTTATTTTGTCCGAGATGCGCTCGCGAGGCGCGAGTTTTGATTCGGTGTTGAAGGAAGCGCAGGCGAAAGGTTATGCGGAAGCTGATCCTACTTTCGATATTGAAGGTATCGATGCGGCGCATAAACTGACGATCCTTTCAGCCATTGCATTCGGCGTTCCGGTGCAATTCGACAAAGCCTATACCGAAGGTATTTCGAAGCTCACCGACAAAGATATTAAATACGCCGAGCAGCTGGGCTATCGTATTAAATTGCTCGGTATTACGCGCTGGACAAAGGCGGGTATTGAGTTGCGCGTACATCCGACTTTGATTCCCAAGAAGCGTTTGATCGCGAATGTGGAAGGTGTGATGAATGCGATTTTGGTGAAGGGCGATGCGGTCGGTGCGACCCTGTATTACGGGCGTGGTGCCGGTGCTGAGGCCACGGCCAGTGCGGTGATTGCGGATTTGGTGGATGTCACGCGGATGCTTACATCTGACCCCGAACACCGCGTGCCGCATTTGGCGTTCCAGCCGGATCAATTGCGCGACACGCCGATTTTGCCGATCACGAAAGTCGAGACGGCGTACTATTTACGTCTGTCGGTTTTTGACAAACCCGGCGTGATGGCGGATGTGACACGAATCCTGGCGGATAGTCATATTTCGATTGATGCGATGTTGCAAAAAGAGGCGGAAGAGGGCGAAGATAAAGTTGACGTAATTATTTTGACGCATCGCTGCATTGAAGAAAATGCGAATATTGCGATTGCGAAAATTGAAAAGTTGTCCACGAGTGCTGCGAAAGTGGTGCGAATTCGTTTGGAAGAATTGAACTAACGATGAAATATTCATCCACCCGCGGCGCGGATGCCGACCATCCAAAATCATTCTGCGACATTCTGCTGGAAGGGTTGGCACCGGACGGCGGATTGTATTTGCCGCAATCGTATCCGGTGCTTAGCGAGGACGAGTTGGCGGCGATGCGGCCAATGTCCTATGCCGATCTTGCGTTCGACATCATGCGGCGTTTTGTGGACGATATTCCAGCGGAGGATTTGCGCAAGATCGTTAACAAAACGTACACGAAGGAAGTTTTTGGCAGCGCCGACATCACGCCAACTCATACGCTGGAAAAAGATTTGCATTTGCTGAAATGTTCCAACGGTCCAACGCTCGCATTCAAAGATATCGCGATGCAGTTCTTGGGACATTTGTTCGAGCACGTGCTGGCGAAGCGGCATGCAGAAATCAATATTTTGGGCGCGACTTCCGGCGACACCGGCTCGGCGGCGGAATACGCGATGAAGGGTAAAAAAGGCGTGCGTGTTTTCATGCTCTCGCCGTTTGAGAAAATGTCGCCGTTTCAGTGCGCGCAAATGTTTTCGTTGCAGGATAAAAATATTATCAACATCGCGGTGCGCGGCGTGTTTGATGATTGTCAGGACATGGTTAAAGCGGTCTCGAACGATCTTGAATTCAAGGCGAAATATAAAATTGGCGCGGTTAATTCGATTAACTGGGGCCGCATCGTCGCGCAAGTTGTTTACTATTTCAAAGGCTATTTTGCGGTGACGAAATCGAATGACGAAAAAGTGTCGTTCGCGGTGCCGTCCGGTAATTTTGGCAATGTGCTGGCCGGCCACATCGCGCGCATGATGGGGCTGCCGATCAAGCATTTGATTGTCGCCACCAATGAAAACGATGTGCTGGATGAATTTTTTAAAACCGGAAAATATCGCCCGCGCAAAACCGCCGAGACTCGTCAAACCTCGAGCCCGTCGATGGATATTTCCAAGGCGTCAAATTTTGAGCGCTTCCTGCTTGATCTGGTGTGGCGCGACCCTGCCGTGGTGCGCGAGCTGATGCGCAAGGTGGATCACGAAGGTGGCTTCGATATCAGTCATTGTCCTTATTGGGCGAGACTTCCCGCGTTTGGATTTGTTTCAGGTGCGAGCAGCCATCAGGATCGCATGCGTGTGATTCGCGAGGTGTGGGCCAAGTACAAAATCGAAATTGATACGCACACGGCCGATGGACTTCGCGTGGCCGAGCAGCATCGTGAGCCGGGCGTGCCGATGGTGTGTTTGGAAACTGCATTGCCCGCAAAATTTGAGGCCAGCATTATTGAGGCACTCGGTCATAAACCGGCGCGGCCAAAAGGCTTTGAAGGAATTGAATCGCTACCGCAGCGGGTTGAGGTGATGAATATTGATGTTGCTGCCGTGAAAGCAAGAATTATTGCGGTGGTGGGTGGGCACGGCGAATAAATTTAAACCCTAAGCAGGGAGCGGCGTTCCGAGCATTTATGCTTTGAAAAGCGCACTGGTGCTGGGGTTTTAGTTTTATTGCGTTTAAAGATGTACAAAATAATAACGATAAAAATTTTTGATGAGCGCATCTTCCGCATTGGCAAATCCTGAAAAAAACATTGCGCATCGCGTGTTGGTTTTAGGCGGCACCGGCTTTATTGGTCGCCATGTCGCGGCAGCGCTGCATGCATCGGGCGCACATTTGTTGATTGGCAGCCGAGAACCGTCGCGGCATGAGCAGGATTTCCCTTATGCAAAATTTCGTCAGACGCGGTTCGAATACTTGCACGATCACGATGCGTGGACGCCACTTATCGACGGCGTGGAGGTGGTGATTAACTGCGTCGGGATTTTGCGGCAGCGCCCGAATGAATCGTATGACGGTGTACATCACCGCGCGCCGGCGGCGCTGGCCATCGCGTGCGCGCGGGAAAACGTTCGTCTCATTCACACCTCGGCGTTGGGTTTACATGAAGGCGCTGCGAGCCGATTTTTATCGAGCAAATTATTGGGCGAACACGCCGTGAAGGCATCAGGCTGTCAATATTGTATCGTGCGGCCATCGTTGCTGGACGGCGAGGGCGGATTTGGCGCGGCATGGCTGCGCGGTTTGTCGCGCTCGCCGCTGCATTTTATTCCGCGCGCGGCGCGCGGCAAAATTGCCGCGATGACGGCGATCGATCTTGGTCATGCAATCGCCGCGCTCACCACCTTGCCGACACTGATTGGTCATCGTGAGGTTGAGCTCGGTGGCACGTATCGTTATGAATATGCCGAGTATTTGCGAACGCTACGGGCGAATTACGTTAATTCAAACGCGTTACAAATCCCGCTGCCGAATTGGCTCGCCCGCATTGGCGCTCATGTATGCGATGTTCTGCACTTTTCACCGTTTTCCTACGGGCACTGGATATTATTGCAACGCGATAATGTGCCGTCGCCGAATCGACTTCCCGAACTATTGGGCAGAGCGCCCGCTGGTGTCATAAACTTAAAAAATCATTCGGAACAATAATTTAACGTCGATCCACGCGCGCGGCAAAGCAGCCACGACGCGCAAAATGTATGTGGAGATATGAGGTTTGTTGCGCGCCCAAAAAACGTTCTATTAGCGTTCTAGCATCCGAGCCGTCAATCACATTAGCATCAACGATTGCGTCCGTGGCATCGAAGGCACGAATTGACAGCAGCCGACGTTGTATTTGTGCGGGGATCTCATTTTCAAACACGGCGGCGCCAGTTGCTGCTTCATTGACATAAATGGCGTGGCGGGATTGATATGCGTTTTTGACCGGTTGATGTTCGTAGTTCATCAGCAAAACTGAGTCACCGATGACGGCGTCTTTTAACGTAACGCGGCACGGAAATAAATTCTCGGCGGCAACCTTGCATCGGATTATGTTGTGCAGCGCAAGCTCGTCGTCAGACAAACCAAAAAGATGACTAAATGTATCAAGCGGCAGGCCTGCGATTTTGAAATTCATTTAAACTCTCCGATCACAAAAAAGCCAAAGATACTCGCGATATGGCAGGCGGCCACTCCGTTTCTTGCGATCAAATTTCACGGGGCGGCTACCGCCAATACCGCTTATTTTGCCGATATACGTGAGTGCGTTTTTACATTTGCACTATGCTAATCTTGGCGCTGTTCACATCCTTATTTCGCCGAGCCAATGACATCAATGCACTGCTATTTTTGTGATCAAACCAGCCCTGAGGGCTCACTGTTTTGCAAACCCTGCGGGTCGCCGTTTCATCTCGCGCCATGCCCTCGTTGCGCGGCGGTAAATGATTTGAAGGTGGTGAGCTGCTATAAGTGCAAGGCAATACTGCCGATCAGAAGAGCTGAAACTAAAGCGGTTGCCACCAGCGATCTTGAGACAAACAAAAAGAGCACCAAATCAGTCCCTGAGCCCTCGATGAAGGAACCTTCGGCTGAGACGGCACCAGATACGTCGGGGCCGGAGATCGCGGCGGTTCACGAATTAGCTCAGCCAACGTCAATGGAAGAGTCGCGTACGGCTGGCATTTCTAACGTGATCCCAGTTGAAATCGAAAATGCCTCGGTGGGCATCAACGCGCCAGCTGTAATCGTTGAAGAGGACGACTATCAAAGGACGATTCCCGTGCGACGTCCGCTCGAAAAGGTGCATGACGAAGACTATCAAAAGACGATTGCATTGCAACGCGTACGAGAAGATGTGCAGCAACCTTCGCCCGCTGATCGCTATGATGCAAACTATCAGAAGACCATTGCGTTGCAACGTCGGCCGGTAGACGTTCATGACGAGGCCTACATTAAAACCATCTCGTTACAGCATCCGCCGGCGTCGCTTGCGGGCGCTTCGGAACGTGAAGCTATTGGTGGTGCAGCTAGTTCACCAAGCAGCGCGATCTCGGCAGATTTGCGGGACGGGGAGCGGGCGGAGGGGCGGGCGGGGGAGCAGGCACGATTGCCTATTGATTTAGTGCAAAAGGCGAAGTGGGGACAGCGTGCGCTGCTGGCGTCGTTTGCGTTGTTGCTGATCGTTGCCGCAGCTTATTTTTTTCTGCGTTCGCAGCAGACTTCGGTATCGGCATCCAGCAATGATACGGCGCCAGCGCAGTTGCAAATTGAGGCGCTGGCAAGGCTCCCCGCAGTGCCTGTGAACAAATCGATTGACCCATCGCCATTGAAGCTATCCGTTGACGCTGCGAAGCAGGCGGACAAGAAAGTAGTTGTGCAATCCGCTCCCGCGACAAAGCCGCTGCCGTCAGCAAAACCGGCTGCGGCTGCGGCCCCCGCACCAGCGAATCGTCAAACCAAGGCCGCGCCTGCTGGTGAGGTTCTGTATTTGCCACCTGGCGCAACTGCGGCATCGGCAGCGGCAACGGCAGCAGCTATTGCTGATGCGATCGGCAAAAAGCCACCAGCGCAACCGGCAAGCACGTCTGCGCCCGAGGCGGCAGTGATGAAAGGAACCGCCAATTCTGGTGCCACTTCGCCACCGCCACCGCTACCGCAACCGCCAGCGCCATGCACAGACGCACTCGCCGCGCTCGGGCTTTGCGTGAACCAGCCTGCGCCACGCCAGCAATAGCATGAGCAGCAAAAAGGTATTGGCGATTGCGTGCATGGCATTTGCTATTGCCACCGCTAGCGAACGCGCATCAGCTTCGGTGGAGTACAAGATTTTGACCGGCGCAGAAAGCGGCACCTATTACGCCATTGGCCGCGACCTCGCCAATATTGTCGCACCCGGTGCAGATATCAAATTGCAAGTGGTGTCCACCGGCGGCTCGGTTGCGAACGCCCGCCTGTTAGTGACTGAGCCGGGTGCCAAACTCGCGATTATTCAAGCGGGGGTGATGCAGGCGTTGGTGAATGAAAGCGACGCGGCGAGCAAGCCACTGCGCGTGGTAATGCCATTGTTTGCGACCGAGATGCACTATCTGGTTCGCGCCGATTCCGACATGAATTTTTTGCATGACATTAAAAACGCAAAAATAAATGTGGGCGGTGTCGGTGGCGGGGCGGGGCCCGCGACTGAGGCAATCTATCGCATGATGTTCGGCGCGACGATGCCGAAAAATAATGTGAGCGAAGATTCCAACGAAGCCGCATTGATCAAACTTGTTATCGATAAAACGGTCGACGTGGTGGTGGTTGCCTCCGGACAACCCGCGCCGCTCATTGCCAATATGAAACCGGGCGCGAATAAATTTGTGAAGCTGCTGAAATTTGACGCCAGTCATCCACTCGGTAAACAAGTCAAGGGCGCATACACGGCCGCCACCATTAGCGCGACAAGTTACCCGAATTTGCTCAGCGAAAATTTAACCACGGTTGCGGTCGGCGCCTATCTCGCCACTTATGATTTCAGCGCAAAAGATACTGCCAGCGCGCTGGCGCGTTTTGCCCATGCGCTGTGCCTGAAACTTCCTACGCTACAGGTGCTGGGCCATTCGAAATGGCAGGAGGTGACGCTGTCATTACCCCCGTTGAGCGCGGGACTCGCATACTACGCGCCGACTGAAAAAGCTATTCGTGCATGCACCGCGCCACAGCCGGTTGAAGTGGAAGGCGCAGCCGCAGCAAGCGCCGCGCGTACACCGAAATGATGTGTTGAAATCAATTGGCCGGCAGACAAACTGCGACCACATTTCCGGTTCGGTGTACTTCCAGCAAACCACGTTTTTCTGCCTCTTCCAGAATTTTATTAAAGCCGCCCTTAAAACCAAATGCGGATTCGAGAAAATCTGGCCGGCGGCGTTTCAATGCGTTTTTGACTTGCGATGCGTGAACATCATCGCGATCTTTCTCGCTCATCAGTGCTTCCACGGTTTCAATCACCAGATCAATTGCTTCAGTGCGTTTGGCTTCGTCACTTTTATCAACGGCTGAGGGCTCATCAATGACCAGCTTCGTGTTTAGCTTCGTGTTTACCTTGGCTGTTGATTTGGCCGGCAGCGCTTTCGGTTTGGGTACGGCTTCGGCCGCTTTTTTGGCCGTGGCTTTCTTGCGCGCTTCTTCGGCTTTCACCAAGTCGTCATAGAAAATAAACTCGTCGCAATTATTCTTCAGCAGATCAGATGTTGCCGCGCGCACACCCACGCCGATCACCGTCTTGTTGTTCTCGCGCAGCTTGCTCACGAGTGGTGAAAAATCGGAATCGCCGCTAATGATTACGAACGTATCCACATGCGCCTTGGTGTAGCAAAGATCCAGCGCGTCAACCACCATGCGAATATCGGCAGAGTTTTTACCAGATTGGCTCACGTGCGGCACTTCAATTAACTCGAACGCAGCCTCGTGCATGCTTTTTTTAAAATCCTTGTAATTCTGCCAATCGCAATATGCTTTCTTGACCACGATATCGCCCTTCAC
>JANMQR010000431.1:0-9007 GCA_031370625.1 Burkholderiales bacterium
AGGCTGATTGGATGGACTCTGGCCCGGCTGAGTTTCCACTACCACCAACGGCTCATTAAACGTTTCGCGAGGCTTGCGCGCGCGCGGTGTTCGACGACGCGGCGCCTCTTCTTCAACCAATACCGCTTGCTGCGCTTTGTCGGGCGCGGTCTCGATGAAAACGAGTGGCTCGCTGGCCTGCGCATTTATGTTCTGATCAGGACGTGCACGACGACGCGGTGTGGTGCGGGCCGGTTCAGATTCACTAATTTGATCGACTGCTCCAAACGCTAACGTCGGCTGAATTGCCGGGGGAGCAGCAGGCTGCTGAACAACGGGGGCAGCAATTGGTGCCGGTTGCTCGTAAGCGGGCTCTTGTCGTGGCGTTGGCGCAGGCTCGTGTTGAGCCACGGGAACAGGCTCGTACGATGGCGCAGGCGTCGCTGTCGAAGCAGACTGTACAGGCACATCGGCCATCAAAAACGCAGGCACGGCTACCGAACTCATTACTGCTGCTGGCGCTGCGGTCGCATTGTATTGACTATGTTCAGCCGTTGCCGTTGCCACCGGCGCGCTATTCATCGCGTCTGGAGCCGTTGCATCTTCGGCCTGGCCCGTCATTACGTCATTGCGCGGTGCACGTTCACCTCGCTCGCTGTTGCCGTCACGACCACCACGGCCGCCGCGACCACGCCGACGACCACGACCGCGGCTTTCGCCTTCCTCGGTAAGCTCTGCCGGTTTTGATTCAAGCGCGGGCCTCGGCGCTTGTGGTTGACGTGTTTTTTGTTGCTGGTTTTGTGCGCTTAATGGATCACGCGGCTCTCTGGCCTCACGTGGCTCGCGCGGGGGTCTTGGTTCGCGTGGTGGGCGGGCTGCTTCGGCAGGTTTTGCATCGGCAGTACCAGCGGCGGGCGCTTCGCGATTTGGATCGCGTGCTTGCTGGCCGCGCGGTGGACGATTTTGATTTTGGTTCGGAAGTTGTGGACCTTGACCTGGGCGCGGACGATCCCCGCCGCGTTTACTGTCTCGGCCACCGTCACGACGGCTGCGATCTCGGTTCGGGTCACGGCCACCTTCTTTGCTGGCATCTTTCGTGCGCTCGCCTTCAGGACGCTGCGGTGCAATAGGTTGTGGTGCAGCTACTTCACCGCTGAAGAAGCTGGTGAAGCGCTTCCATAGCGATGGTGCTGGTGCGACTGTGCTTGCAACGACTCTGGCGCGCTCTGCCTGTGCGGTAGCGGTGCGTACTTCACGTGAGACGGGCTCAGCCGCCATGGGCGCGGGCTGGTCAGGCGTAATACCCTTCACAACCGGCTCTGCACGCGTTGCTTTCACTTCTGGTGCGGCAGCGGTAGCTTTCGCTGTTGCATCTTCGGCAGGCTTCACCACCATCTGATAGCTTGGCGTAACCACATCCAGTTTTTCTGAATCGTGACGCAGACGCTCGATTTCGTAGTTTGGTGTTTCCAGATGCACGTTTGGAATCAACAGCACATTGACTTTGAAACGTGTTTCGATCGCGTGTACATCCTGACGTTTTTCGTTCAGCAAGAAAGTTGCGACATCCACCGGCACTTGTGCGTGAATCGCGGCGGTGTTTTCCTTCATCGACTCTTCCTGGATGATGCGCAAAATATGCAGCGCAGAGGAGGAAGTATCGCGAATATGGCCGATGCCGTGGCAGCGTGGGCACGGGATGTAGCTTGATTCAGACAGCGCGGGTTGCAAGCGCTGACGTGAAAGCTCAAGCAAACCGAAGCGTGAAATTTTGCCGGTTTGCACACGGGCGCGATCATGATGCAACGCGTCACGCAAACGGTTCTCCACTTCGCGCTGATTTTTTGGCGATTCCATATCGATGAAATCGATCACCACCAAACCGCCCAAGTCGCGCAAACGCAATTGGCGCGCGATCTCGTCAGCCGCTTCGCAGTTGGTGCGGAACGCAGTGTCCTCAATATCATGGCCACGGGTGGCGCGGGCTGAATTCACGTCAACGGACACCAGCGCTTCGGTATGATCAATTACGATTGCGCCGCCGGAAGGCAGCTGCACATCGCGACGATACGCGGTCTCGATTTGATGCTCAATCTGGAAGCGCGAGAACAGCGGCACATCATCTGTATACAGCTTGACCTTGCCGACGTTGGCGGGCATCACGGTGGACATGAACGATTGCGCCTGCTCAAAAATTTCCGGCGTGTCGATCAGGATTTCGCCGATGTCCGGCTGGAACAAATCGCGAATCGCGCGCACTACCAGGCTCGATTCCAGATAGATCAATTCAGGTGCTTTTACATCGCGGCCCGCGCCTTCGATGGCTTCCCACAGCTGCATCAGGTAGCTCAAATCCCACTGCAATTCTTCCGCGCTGCGACCAATACCGGCGGTGCGTGCAATCACGCTCATACCGGCGGGAATGTTGAGTGAATCCAGCGTTTCGCGCAGCTCCGCGCGATCTTCGCCTTCGACGCGGCGTGACACACCGCCACCGCGTGGGTTATTGGGCATCAATACAAGATAGCGGCCTGCGAGCGAAACATAGGTGGTGAGCGCCGCGCCCTTATTGCCGCGCTCATCTTTTTCGACTTGAACCAAAATTTCCTGGCCGACTTTTAAGTTCTGTGCAAGTTTGGCGCGGGTACCTTCGCCGCCTTCACCTTGAACGTATTCACGGGTCAATTCTTTGAAAGGAAGGAAACCGTGGCGTTCCGCGCCGTAGTCGACAAAAACCGCTTCAAGCGATTGCTCGACGCGAGTGACTTTGGCTTTATAGATATTGCTTTTGCGTTGTTCCTGACCGACATGTTCGATGTCGAGATCAACCAGCTTTTGGCCATCAACGATGGCGACACGTAGCTCTTCGGCTTGCGTGGCATTAAACAGCATTCTTTTCATATTTATTCTTCTTTCCTGCGCGCATACCGTTGACCGCCGACCAAAAATGATCGAGTCAAGCACAGGCTAGGCCGGAAGCGGAACGCTGGATTGTCGAATTCAGCCGCGCATCACGCGCGGGGTCTGCGGTGCAAGGCGCTGAGCGATCAGCGCTTGTGAAGCATGCGCGACCGGGTTACGGTCGAGACAATACCTGCGGCGCTTGTCATGTTGCTGGCGTCGCTCAAAATCCTGAATCTATATTGCTGATGATTGGATTTCACAAAAACTCGCAAAAACTAAATACGCAGAAAATCAGCTCAATTAACCGTACTGCTGAACTGATTCAATTCTTTATCCATAGCCGGGCAAAAATGCCTGACCTTAAAATGTTCCATCTTCACGCTGCCGCCTGTGTTGGCTTCGGGTCGCGCCGCGTGCTCCATTTGTAGGTTGGCGACGGGTGCAGCCCAAAGGGCGCGCGTAAATCGTTTAGTATCGCTACTTTAATCACTGAACTTTTCAGTCATCCGACGGTGAGCAAAAACGACCGCCCGTTTTCCGCAGCTGGTTTACGTTTCACAATTCTCTGGCGATGGATTTAAAAATCGCGCGGGAATGTGGTTCGGTGAACCTTAGCGGAGACATGATGGAATCCGAAAATTGCGCGGACTCGCTTCAAAATCAACGAGATAAAAGTATAACCTAACATGGCACTTACTGGTAACGGCGCAAAAAAAACTCCATCTGCACCCAGCGCTGAAGCATCGGCCACGCTCACAATAGATGAAGCGCACGTCGGTCAACGGCTCGATAATTACTTGACGAGCGTGCTCAAAGGCGTGCCCAAAAGTCACGTCTATCGCATTGTGCGTTCGGGTGAAGTGCGGGTAAATAAGGGCAGGGCGGATGTTGATTATCGCTTGCTGGATGGCGACTTGGTGCGTATTCCACCGATTCGACTTGCAACCCCTAGCACTGGCGAGCCGAATGAGGCAAAAATGGCCGAGAAAGCTCGCCAGAGCTTGAGTTTGCTATTTGAAGATGATGCGATAATCGCCATCGATAAACCGGCGGGGCTCGCGGTGCATGGCGGCAGCGGCGTGAGTTTTGGGGTGATTGAAGCGCTGCGCGCACAGCGGCCGGAGGCGAAGTATTTAGAGCTGGTGCATCGGCTTGATCGTGAAACCTCGGGCGTGTTGCTTGTGGCAAAAAAACGCAGCGCGCTAACCGGCTTGCACGCGATTTTGCGTGGCGAAACGGATCAGCGCATGGAGAAAAATTATCATGCGCTGGTCAAAGGCGATTGGCTCGATGAGAAACGCCACGTGCGAGTGAAGCTCGCTAAACGTGTGACGGCGAGTGGTGAAAAACGTGTTTCGGTCGATGAAGAAGACGGCCAGGATGCACACACGATTTTTACGCGGGTAGAGCGCCTCGGCATGGCGACGCTGCTCAATTGTGATATTCGCACCGGACGCACGCACCAGATTCGCGTGCATCTGGCGCACCTTGGCTTTCCGATTATCGGCGATGACAAATACGGTGATTTTGCGTTGAATAAAATTGCGCAGGCAGTGAAAAATGGTGGATTAAAGCGGATGTTTTTGCACGCTCGTTTGATTCGTTTTGTGCATCCGCTGTCAGGTGAAATTTTGACGATAGAATCACCCCCACCGCCAGACTTGACGCGGTATTTGGCGTTTTTACGCTCACGTCAAAACGCGCCGAAGTCGGTTTAAGCGCTATGAACGAACAACAATTTGATTTAATCGTTTTTGATTGGGATGGCACACTCAGTGACTCCACCGGACTGATCGCCGAATGCATTCAACTCGCCGCGCGCGATTTGGCATTCAGGGTGCCGACTTTGGTGCAGGCCAAAAGCATCATCGGGCTGGGGCTCCTTCAATCCACTTCAACATTGTTTCCTGAATTGAGTGAATTTGATCGCACCCGTTTCGCTGCGCGTTTTCGTGAGCATTATGTGCCGCGCGATCATGAGGCAACGCTCTACGACGGTGTGCGCGAATTATTGCCGCAACTACAGCGTCCCCAGCGGTTCTTAGCGGTGGCGACCGGCAAGCCTCGCGCGGGTCTTGAGCGGGCTTTTGAACGCACGCAATTGAAACCGCATTTTCACTTTAGTCGCTGTGGCGACGAAGGCATGCCAAAACCAGATGCGGACATGCTGCTCCGGTTGATGGAGTTTGCAAAAGTAGCGCCCGCGCGAACGCTGATGATTGGTGACACGACCCACGATCTGGATTTGGCGCGCAATGCCGGTGTCTCGGTGGTGGGCGTCACATACGGCGCGCATTCGTCGGCGATGCTATCAAGCCGACGCTCGGACGCAATTGTGGAAAATGTGACTGAACTCACTGCATGGTTGGTACAAAATGGCTGATACTCATGCGCCGCGCTCGTTGAGCTTGATCTGTGCGCGTTCGGACTTGCTTGATGGAGAAAGCCGCGGTAAAGCGCATCGATTCGAGATTACGAAAGACGGCAGAAAAACACCCTGTTTCGCGTTCGCGTTTCAGGGCGCGATTTATGCTTACGTCAATCGATGCCCGCATCAGGGAACCGAGCTGGACTGGCTCCCTGGGGAAGTGTTTGACGACGACGGGTTATACTTAATCTGTGCAACCCACGGTGCTATTTTTGAGCCAGACTCCGGCTTATGTTGTGGCGGTCCGTGCAGAGGCGCTTCGCTGGAGCGGCTCAATATTGACGAAGTTGAGGGCAATGTGGTGATAGCGGGTAACGATGGTTTGGAAGCGCACTTGAAAAGCGATTGAGCGTTAAAAAAGTCATGGAAACGCGATAACAGTGTTGTGTGTAGCGAAAATTAGAACGTTAATAAAGCTTGAATTGTCACGTGATTTGAAATGATCGAATTGCCAGACTTCTTCCGGCCACCTCACAGAAAAAATGAATGGCAAGTAATCGTAGCCCAGAAGACATAAAACGCGAGCGTGATCCGTTGCGGACTTCCGCGCACACGATCCATCTCGCGTCGGTCGGCGGGCCTGCTGAAAAGGGCACGGGTAAAGCATCTAGCCGCGAGGTTAAGTCGCCGCTGCCTCATGAGTCGAAATCAGCCGAGCTGCTTGACGACAAACAGTCGACGTCAGCCATGGGCGGCGAGCCGGATGCTGGGAAAATCTCGGTAACGGCAAAATTAAAAGCTGCTCGATCAGATTCGCCCAAACACCGTGGCGCAGCGCCGACATCAGCGCCGCCTGGCAAATTTACGAGCGGTCTGACGGTGCGCATCGTCATTGGCATGACCGCAGTCGTTCTTGCGATGACGCTGGTTTTGGGCGTGCTCGCAGGGGATTTGCTCAACGATACGACGCTGCCCGCGCACGTTGCACAAAAAATCCGTAACACGCTGTTAGTTTGGGGCGTCGGCGGGGTTGCCGTTGCTTGTGTGCTGGGTGCGCTCATTGCCCGACAGATTAGTGCCCCGATTCATCGTCTGACGCGCGAGCTGAAAGACCACGACATTCGGCTGTATCCGTGGTCATCGAACATGCGCCATGAGTTTCGCGAGCTTGAGGAGCTCAGCGGCGCGATGGAAATGCTGGCGGCGTCGGTACGCCAACGTGAACGAGAACTTTCAGAAAGCGAGCGGAAGTTTCGCGAGGCATTTGATCTGGTTGGAATTGGCTTGACCCAAGTTGATGTGGAAGGGCGATTTGTGGTGGTCAATCGCCGATTCTGCGAAATGTTGGGTTATTCGCGCGACGAGTTGATTGGCAAACGCTTTGAGGAAATTACGCACCCTGATGATCGCGACGAGGATGAAGATGCCGCCAGCGGAGCAGTCAATGGCGAGGCGCAGTCGCCAGCGTTGATCAGCAAGCAAAAACGGTATTTGCGCAAAGACGGCTCGGTGATGTGGGCGCAGCGTTCCGGCGTTGCGGTGCGGAGCGCGTTGGGCGAGCCTTTGTATGGCTTGGGGTCTATTGAAGACGTGTCGCAATATCATGCATCCCAGGAAACGCTTCGGGCATTGAACGAATCGCTGCGCGCGATTGTTGAGACCTCGCCCCTGGCGATTTATTCGATCACGCCAAACGGTATCGTTACCTTATGGAACCCCGCAGCTGAGCGCATGTTTGGCATCTCGGAGGAAAACGTTCTGGGTAAGCCGCTGCCGCTGGCGAACGGTCAGCCGCGCTTGGTGACCGCCGATATTCGTAGCCGTGTTATGGCGGGCGACATGGTGAGTAATGTGGAAATAATTTGGGACGCGAACCCGCTAGAGGTGCGCGAAATCAGTATTTCTGCGGCACCGTTACGCGGCCTCGATCAGAAAATTGTTGGCATCTTGCTCACCTGCTCAGATATTACCGAGCTTAAACGCACCGGCCGCACGCTTGATCAACAACTTCATTTCACCAAGGAGCTCCTGGAGGTCTTGCCGAATCAGATTTTTTATAAAGGTTTGGACGATAGATATCTCGGCTTTAACCGTTCCTGGGAAGAGTTTATGGGGATGAGCCGTGAAGATTGGATCGGGAAGACCCCGTACGATTTGTTGACACCGGATTTGGCGGCGTTGGCGGTGATGGAAGATCGTGAAGTACTACAGTCCGGGAAGTCGGTCGCCAGCGAAGTTGTGTTGCAGAACGGTGAGGGCGTTGAACGGCAAATGGTAAAACACATCAGCAGCTTTACCAGTCCCGACGGCAAACCGGTCGGATTGATTGGCGTGCTGACGGACATTACGGATTTCAAGCAGGTCAAACGTGCGTTGGAAGCCTCCGAAGGCCGCTTTCAGGTGCTCACTGAAAGCGCGATGGATATCGTTACTGTACTCGACGCTGACGGCGTGATTACCTATCAAAGTCCGTCGGTTCGACATCTATTGGGTGTAGATCCGCAGCAAATGGTCGGCCGCAGTCAGTATGATTTTGTGCACGAAGAAGATGTCGCGTTAATGAGGGTGAGATTTGCGGAGCTGGTCAAGAATGGTTTTATTGATAAGCCTTTCGAGTTTCGCGTTCAAGCCCGCGATGGCTCGTGGCGCGTGCTGGAGTCGATGGGCAAGAGCTGTCTGGACGTTCCAGCTGTTCGGGGAATCGTGGTCAACACCCGCGACGTGACAGAGCGCCGCGCAATTGAGCAGCGCGTGGCGCATTTGGCTTATCACGACGCCTTGACCGGACTGCCTAATCGCTCGCTGATGCAGGAGCGTATTTCCGGTGCGATTTCTCGATCGGAGCGCTCCGCCAAAAAGTTCGCCGTGATGTTCATCGACATCGATAATTTCAAGAATATTAACGATAGCCTGGGGCATGATGCGGGCGACGATTTGCTGAGACGGGTCGCGCATCGCCTGAGCGAATCGGTGCGCTCGCACGACACGATTGCGCGACAGGGCGGTGATGAGTTTATTGTGCTGCTGGATGAATTGGAAGGTCATCAGGGTGCAACGCGTGTGGCGCAAAAAATCTTGCAGAGTCTTCGTGCCACGTTCAAAGTAAACGGGGCTGACCAACACGTTTCTGGCTCAATCGGAATTGCCGTTTATCCAGACGATGGTACCGACGCCTCTACACTTTTAAAAAATGCTGACACGGCGATGTTCCACAGCAAGAGCCTGGGGAAGAACACCTTCCAGTTCTTCACGCCGCAAATGACGATTGCGGTGAAACGCCGCGCTGCGCTGGAATCCAGCCTCCGGGTTGCGGTAAAAAATAATAGCTTTTCACTGGTCTATCAGCCGCAGATTGATTTGAACACAGGCGCTATCGTCGCCTATGAGGCGCTCGTCCGCTGGGTGACTGAGCAAGGCGGCATGATGATGCCAGGCGAATTCATTCCGCTCGCCGAAGAAACAGGCTTGATCAATGAGCTGGGCCGCTGGGTGCTTGAAGAAAGCTGTCGTCAGAATAAAGCGTGGCACGATATGGGGCTGCCGAAACGACGCATCGCCGTGAATTTATCGGCGCGCCAATTGAGTGACAAGAATTTTGTGGAAGTGCTGAATGCCATTCTGGAGCGCACCGGCTTGGCGCCAGAATATCTGGAGCTCGAAATTACCGAGAGCCAGGTAATGCGCCAAGGTGAAGGCAGCGTGGCATTGCTGAACGAAATCGCTGCGATGGGAATTCATCTTGCGGTGGATGACTTT
>JANMQR010000035.1:0-5006 GCA_031370625.1 Burkholderiales bacterium
TCGTTCTTCCAGGGTGAGGGCTGAACCACTCATAGCTGTGTCCTTTCGTCTCAGAAACAAAAGGGTACCGCGGTTCAGCTCATCACCCCTTCAGTCGTCTACCCTGACTTGTCGGGACTCGTACTTGAATCCGGGAAAATGGCTCAAGACGCCCGTCCTTATTAGTGTTTTAAATTTATAACCTCAGCTTGAAACGGGCGCAACTAGCGTACGACGACATTACCAAGCTGCGTTGATTCACCCGCTTCGTTTTGCCGCGCGATGGAATATTCGCCGACAGGCAACATCAACGAGACCTCGGTTTGAGTCGGCGAAATTAAAATCTGATCCATTGCGATTGAGCCCACAGGCTCAGTTTTAACAAAAGCACGGATGAGCGTTCTAGTTGGCATAGGCACGAGTTTTAACGCATACGGTTTACGGTAGCCGTTCATTGTTAACCAGCCGGGGCGACCGGCAACATCGGGCACTCTCGGGTGGAAAATCGCTAGATCATGGCCCGGGCGGGTTAGCCACTGCCCCATCGCATTCACCATGACGACAGAACCCGTTTGAACACCGAGATTGGCAACTCCCCGATAAAATGCTCCGTCGTATTCAGCGTGCGAGCGTGCTGTGCCGATAATTTGATCAATCACAAACGGATCAATCCCTGTTATGCGCTTCAAGTGCAAGGCCATCATCTCTATGCCATCGCGCAAAGGAATTTTAGAAGCATGACCGCCGCCGAGATAAATAAAAATTTTTGCATTTGGATTTGCATCCAGCACTTGCTTGATATTGTTGGCTTGTGCCTGCTCTCGCGTTGACAGTTGAACGTTGCTATCCGCACTTTCACGCGGCTCTTGATTTTTGCGTATTTCGTAGTCGAACAGTTGGTAGCCGATTTTCATTGCGTGTCGCCCCAAATCCGCAAAAACAGGGTCTAGTGTGTAAATACCCGTATTCAGCTTGGGCGCACCGTCCTTCATACTCGCCGTCAATTCCGGGGTGAAGGTTTCCGCGCCAAAGTGGGTGAATCCAATTTTGCGCAGCGCTGTAGCAACTTCAAATGCAAAGGCGCGCTGACGCTGCATCGTGTGGTCTTCGTTGAGCATCACGATGCGTCGATCGCGCGCCGCATTTACGATGGCCTCAATCGCTGGTTGGGCCGCATAACCTGCAGTATCAAGTGGTTTTTCTGCGTTCGGCTTTAGCCCTTGATCAATAAGCGCATACATACCGCGCTCATCTCCTAAAACAGCATAAAACTGCGCAAACGTGCGATTGTCGAGCCTCGTCTGCGCGACCAGTTTCTCCATTTGCATGATGCCTGCCAAAGGGTGGTCCTGCTTATTTATTAGGGCAAGCGCTGTAGAAAAACTATTTTGCTCGGGCATGACGACGGCCCTGGTTGGCGTGCCCAAAGACTGCGTCGAAGTCGCACAACCAGAAACCAAAAAAGCGGATGCAAACGCCAGTCCAACGCCGTGGCGTATTCCCCCCATTTACTTCGCCACCGCCGATGTCCCACCCGCCTTGGTCTTATCCAGCACCGTCATCGCGGTCGACAACATCGAGGCCACATCAGCGATATTTGCTGGCACGATCAACGTATTTCCTGCCTTAGCGATGTTGCCGAATTGCTCAACATATTTCTCGGCAATTTTTAGATTCGCGGCTTGTTGACCGCCGGGCGCTTCTAGCGCGGCGGCAACTTGGCGGACCGCGCTGGCTGTTGCCTCCGCGACAGTTGTAAGTGCAGTGGCTTCGCCTTGGGCTTTGTTGATGGCCGCTTGCTTTTGCCCTTCGGATGCCAGAATGGCGGCTTGACGCTCGCCGTCGGCCATGTTGATTTCTTGCTGGCGCACGCCTTCTGATTTTGCGATTAAGGCGCGCTTCTCGCGCTCGGCGGTGATCTGGGCTTGCATGGAACGCAAGATTGATTCGGGTGGTGTGAGGCTTTTGATTTCATAGCGCAATACTTTCACGCCCCAAGTGCGACCAGCTTCATCGAGCACGCTGACGAGTTTGTGATTAATTTCGTCGCGGCTTTCGAAGGTTTTATCCAGCTCCATCTTGCCCACTTCGCTGCGCAATGTAGTCTGCGCAAGCTGTGAAATCGCGGCCAAATAATCGCTGGAACCATAGCTGGCGAGCTTGGGATCCACGATTTGATAATAGATCACACCATCCACCGCAAGCTGGGTGTTGTCGCGGGTGATACAGACTTGCTCCGGAATATCGTGGGGCGTTTCTTTGAGAATATGGCGATAAGCGACACGATCAAAAAACGGCACGATCACATTCAAACCCGGCTCCAACACCGCGTGAAATTTTCCCAATCGTTCTACCACCCACGCGCTCTGCTGCGGCACGATGCGCACGCCTTCGATCACAAACACAATCACGGTCGCGAGAAAGAAAAACGGTACCGCGTAGCTGCTAAACCCGGGCGTAAACGCGATCAAGGCAGTGGCAATAATGATGCCAAGAATTTTAGGAATCACGGTGTTCTCCAGTTAAATTTATTTGATGTTTTTGATGAAAAAAAATTTCCCGCCTCGTTGGGACTACGCTCACAAAGGTTTTGCACCAACCTGAAACACGCCGTTTTCCTGACCGCGAATGTAAAGCACATCTGTGAGCTTTGCCGGGTGCTCCGGATTCGCTTCAAGCTTCGCCTCCCACGTGCTGCCGCGGTATTTCACGCGCGCCACGCCGGCGGTCTGGTCTACCCAAGATTCAACGACAACGGCTTGGCCCAAGTCGAGATTATTCGACGCGGCGCTATCGTCCGGGTGGTTTGTCCACCAGCGACGAACAAGATAGATACCAATCAACGATACACCTGCCGCCACCATCGCTTGCACCCAAAAATCGCCGCTTGCGAACGCAACACCTGCCGCCGCAAGTGCGGCGATACCGAGAACCAAAAGATAGAATGTGCCGGAAAGAAGTTCAGCAATTATCAATACGAAACCCGCGATTGCCCAGAGAAGATATGTCGCCATCATGTGCACCCCTTTTGATCTGTTTGGTCCGGCTTTTTTAATGTTAACCAGCATTCTCGTTCATTACTATGAAATGGAGAAGATCTCCCGCGTCAATACGTTAATGTGCTGACATCGCGCATAGCTATCAAGCGCCAGCACTTTCATAGCCTATAAATTGCGGCAGGACGTGGAAAAGCAAGTGAACCCGTCCACGAAATTGCGCTCAAAACGTTACTCACAGCTGGTTTGGACATAGATAATTTACGATGCATGCTGCCACACCGCACGCACCAAGGAGCTAGACGTGCAATACACAATCACTAAAATCGTAACGAAGGTGAGCGAGCTCGCGCTATGCCTGCTGGCGATGGCTGCGGTTTCACCGGTAGCGATAGCGCTGAATCACGCCACCGAAATGGCACCGCTGGCACCCGGCCCCTATCCGGTTGCGTGCTCAAACATCGCGCAAGATGCCGCCAAAATCGCGCAATTCGGTGGCCAGGCATCAGACTATTGGGAAGGCAATGATCGCTATATCACGCAGATTTTGGCCGAGCCGAGTGAAGTGCCCACCGCGATTGCGCGCGTGCCGAATGACAATAATTTTTATCCGCAAACGTCTAACAAAGATTTAACGTTCACGCTGCTGGTGTGTTATCCGACGACTGCCGACAACAAGCGCGCGGATTACCCTTTGCCTGATGGACAGCTCGTACCAAAAATGCAGCGCATCGGCGACAAGCCTTTGCTGCCATTGAATGCTGCTGGGCTGCCAATGCGTGGCACCATCGGCGGCGTATCCGCAACCCAGCGCACACTGCATCCGCTATTGGTGTTTTCACATGGCCTGGGCTCCAGCCCGCTCGACAGCAAATCAGTCGATTTTTTGGTCAAACTCGCTGCGTACGGTTATATTGTTGCAGCACCTTTTCACGCTGACGCACGATTCTCGAAAATCAAGCTGGATGGCCTGAGCGATGTGCTCTACATCATTCGCAATTTTGATTATTTTGTTGAGCTGCAAGCGCTGCGCCCACTATCAATTAAAGCAACAATTGATACGATGTTGGCGCATCCTGATTTCGGCTCGCGTATCAACCAGGATCAAATCGGCGGCATCGGCGGTAGCATGGGAGGTGCCACGATGACGTGGTTGGCAGGTGCGAATCTGACCACCACTTTTCCCGGCTTATCCTCGCGCGCAACCGTGCAAGACCCGCGCATCAAAGCGATGGTGGGCTATGTGCCCTATGCGGGTCAGCGCCTGCTGCCCGCGTATGGCGACAATAACGCCAGTGCGGTAAATGTGAAGACGCCGTACCTCGCCATCGGTGGCACGGCGGATACCACAGCACCTATTTATTTGATGGAACAGGCGATGAATAATTTTCAGTCCGCACGTTATTTTGTGGCGCTGACCGACGTGACGCATGGCTACGAGCCACGCTACGCCGATGAAGTGTTCGGCTGGTCGGTGACTTTCTTCGATGCGTATCTGCGCGGCAATGCGAGCGCGATGGGTCGACTCATCAAAATGCGCAATATCAAAGGCGGACTCGATGACAATATGCGCATCGATTACACCACGCCAACCGCCACGTGGATTGGCAGCGCGACGGTGGAAGAAACATTTAACAGCCAAGTGGGTCGCGAGGTTTTAGGCGTAACGGATATGAGTGGAAATCTGGCACCGATTGCCGCAACGCCACTCGGCACACAAAAAACGCGCAACGCATTTCGTGTGGTTCGCTCAGCGACGAGGCCATTTCCGTTGGGTTCTGCTGCAGCCGCATCAACACTCGCGCCCGTCTGCGTTTTTTCTGGCGCGGGTGCCGTGCCCACCTCCACAACGCTGCTAACGACTGACGCCAACGAATGCACGCAACTCAAAACCGACAATCGCTGGCAATTTCGCGACACGCCGTTTTATCTTTTCGCCGCTTCGAATGGACAATGCGCCGATGGGTTGCTAACCGTCACGCGCATGTTCAACAACAAGCCGAATCCTGCCGATTATCAGTATCGTTATTC
>JANMQR010000038.1:0-66241 GCA_031370625.1 Burkholderiales bacterium
CCCGCGAGCGCCCATTGACGAACCACATCGCCGTCGTTACTCGACAATATGGGACAAATGCGCACGGCAGTTTCTTTTTCTTTGATTCGCAAGCGAGTTTGCGCGGGCGTGAATCGCCACATCGTGACGTCTTCTTCGTTCTGGCGCAGCATCACGCAATCGTGCTCATTCAAATCATCGGGCGTTAACGGCGCGCCACGCTTTTTCAAATAAGCCGGTGACGCACACAAAATTCGATTATTCGGTGCCAACGGAATCGCAACGTGCGATGAATCGGGCAGCTCACCGATGTGGATAATCATGTCCACGCTTTCGGCATCAAGTGTGACGCGCCGATCAGATAGCGTTAACGCGATTTCGAGCTCCGGATACATTGCATGAAAGCGCGTGAGCGCCGGGGCGATGTATTGACGACCGAAGCCGAGTGTCGCGTGTACGCGTAAGCGGCCGCGCACCAGCGAGCGGCGCGAGCGCAGCGTCTCGATCATCTCGTCGTAGTCGGTTGCAAGTTGCGCCGCTCGCTCGAAGTACAACTCGCCCTCATCCGTCAGCGAAATGCGCCGCGTAGTGCGATCCAGCAGGCGCACGCCGATCCTTGCTTCGAGCTGTTGCAGGCGTTGCGTAACCGCAGGCGGTGTCACGTTTAGCTTACGCGCAGCCGCGGCCATGCTTTTTTCTTTTACCAACATCACGAAAAAATGTGGGTCGTCGAGGTGTTTCATTATTAAATTTAGCTTAATTAAGTTATAGGGATTATTAAATCAAATTTTTCTGATTTTGAGTATCATTTTAGTATTCTTGCTTGTTTGAACACGCCCTCATCACGCCAAGCAAATAAAATTTCAATCAAAGGTGTAACAAACATGTCTCTTGATACCAAGCCCGAAACTAAAAAACATTTCAACATCGCCGTAGTAGCCGGAGACGGCATCGGCAAGGAGGTCGTGCCGCAAGGCATCGGTGTACTGGAGGCGATCGGTCGAAAATTCGGCCTCACGTTTTCATTCGATGAAAAACCGTGGAGCTGCGATTATTATCTGAAGCACGGCGTGATGATGCCTGAAGGTGGACTTAGCGAAATTCGCCATCACGATGCGATCTTTTTAGGCGCGGTAGGATTTCCGACGGTGCCGGATCATGTTTCGCTGTGGGGATTGCTGATTCCGATTCGTCGTGAATTTCAGTTGTACGCCAACGTGCGGCCGGTGCGTTTGATGCCGGGCGTGCCTTCGCCGCTCGCGAATCGTAAAGTGGGCGATATTGATTTCGTGGTGGTGCGTGAAAATAATGAAGGCGAATATTCTTCCATCGGTGGTCGCTTATATGGCGGCACTGAACATGAAGTGTGCATGCAGCAAACCATATTCACGCGACGCGGCGTTGATCGCATCATGCGCTATGCGTTCGAGCTGGCCGCGACACGACAGCGCAAGCATGTGACCTCCGCCACCAAATCAAACGGCATCGCGATCACCATGCCGTACTGGGATGAGCGCTTTAAAGAAATGTCGGCGAAATATCCGGGCGTAAAAACATCGCAATATCACATCGATATTTTGTGCGCGCATTTTGTGCAACATCCGGACTGGTTTGATGTTGTTGTTGGCTCGAATTTGTTCGGCGACATTCTTTCTGATCTCGGCCCCGCCTGTACCGGTACGATTGGCATTGCCCCCTCCGCAAATTTAAATCCGGAACGTGAATTTCCGTCCTGCTTTGAGCCTGTTCACGGCAGCGCGCCAGATATTTTTGGGAAAAATATTGCGAATCCGATTGGGCAAATTTGGTCGGGCGCGATGATGCTGGAACATTTGGGGCATAAAGCTGCGGCAGATGCTATCGTAAAGGCAATCGAGACCACGCTCGTCGCGGGTCCGCGTACACGCGACATGGGTGGCACCGCCAGCACCGAAGAAGTTGGCCGTGCAATTATTGAAGCGTTGTAGGTTGGTTTTGTCACTTTTAACGGAGAAAAACATGTTTATAAATGTATTTAAAAAAACGGGCCAGTATGTCGTCGCATCTTTGATCGCTGTAAATAGTGTTGCTGCATTTGCGCAAGCCGCAACCGCGTACCCGAACAAACCGATCCGCTATATTGTTCCCTTCGCACCGGGTGGCGAATCCGATATTGGCGCGCGCTTTCAAGCGATCGTATTCAAGAAAAAATTTGGCCAGGAATTAATCATCGAATCAAAACCCGGCGCAGGTGGCGCGCTGGCGTGGTCGCAATTGAATCAGGCGCCCGGCGACGGCTACAACCTGACGAGCACCAATCTGCCGCACATTGTTTTGCAGCCGCTTGAGGGTGTGGTGCAGTACAAAACTGACGACATCACCAACGTGTATTTTTATCACTACACGCCGGATGCAATCGTGGTGCGCAACGAAAGCCCGTACAAAACATATCAGGATCTGGTGAAGGCCGCAAAAGAAAAACCACTCGACATCACGCTTGCGGGATCAGGCACGAATTCGGCGAATCATCTCGCCGCAGAGCGATTTAACGGTGCCGCCGACATCAAGACGACGTATGTGCCGTTCAAAGGTACGGGCGATTTGGTGGCCTCACTGCTTGGCGGTCATGTATCGGCGGCGATGTCGTATGTGACGCTCGCGATTGCGCAAAAAACCGCGACGCGGATGCTGGCGATTGCGACGGAAAAACGCCACCCACAATTTCCGGATGTGCCGACATTCAAGGAGCTTGGGATCGATTGGGTCGATGGTGCTTATCGCGGTATCGCGGTGCCAAAATCTACGCCGCCCGAGCTGCGAAAAAAAGTGTCGGACATGTTTGCCGAAATAAATCGCGATCCTGATTTTCAAAAGCGCATGGCCGAAGGCGGCTTTGAATTGGTCGATGTGTCGCTGGAAAAAATGCCCGCCTTCATGGCGGAACGCAGCAAAATCTATAACGCAACCGCGAAACGGATGGGACTGATTAAATAGCGCGAATACGCTTTATTGGATACTTTTAAAAACCCCGTCGTTCCCGTCGCTGGAGACACCATTCGGTGCGCACCGAATGGTGTCTCCCTCGATAGGCGGGAACGACGAACGTTTAGAGTTCCGCGAGAATCAAAAAACAAACCGCACAAAATCCTTTGTGATCGTCTGCCCGCTTGCCTGATACGCCAATCGTGCGCCGCCGGTACTGTTAAACGTCAAGGTCGCGGGGCCAATAGTTTTTAGCTGCACGCGGCTGATGTCGAAGCTGGGGCCGAGGGCGGGGCCATTCGCGGAATAGAGTGTTTCGCTGCACGAATTGCCGCCACCCGTATTGCAGGTAAGCACATACCACGTTGCTTTGCCGGCCGTATCAAACGCATACCACGCGACAAAAACGGTGTTGGCTAAATGGGTAATCGAGACGCCGTTGCCGGATTCGCTTGGGTTCCACCATATACCGGATTGATCCGTTGCAGGTGCTGTGCCAGACGTAAACACGAATCGCTCAATCGACACCGAGCGCTTCGCGCCGCCGATATCAAAACTCATGTTGGCAAAGGCTGAACTTGAAAAATTGAGCGTCAATGTGCCGACATCTTTGCGCGTCACCTGGCCCGGACTAAACGGTGTGGCACATGACGAGCCGGACGTTTCCTCCAGCCGCGATGTGCATTGATTCCCCGCAAACCGACAATCAGATGCCGTGTACCAACGCGCATTGCCCTGCTCATCGTAAATGTAGATTGCGGCGAAAAGTTTTGTGTTGTCCGCGCTTGATGTGAGGCTAATTCCCCAGCCGTTTTCACGCGCCCACCACATCCCGGATTTGCCATTCGGGGCGGTTGAATCGGCTTTTGGAACGCTCGCACCTTTTGCGTTCGCGTTGCCGGATGAATTCAGGTTTGCATCGCTTTTTGTTGATTTTGCTTCGCTTACGTGCGGTGCGGTAGCCGCTGTAGCTACCACTACAAACCACAGCGCGAACAAAATAGTGAGCGCTATAAACATTCGCGCGCGGCGGCGAGAAACAGTTTTAACGACTTGTTTGTGATGAGTCGAATAAAGAATTTTGCGCATATAACCTCTGGCCATTCTGGATCGCGTCGCGGTAGCAGTCGAATTCAAACATTGCTTTCGATTGCTGTTCACGTTACACGATCAATTGCGCCCTCGCCTCGCGCCAGCGCGTTAATTATCCTGATGTTGTGGACAAAGAAAATCACGCTTTTAGAAACACAAGTCTAGCGCAATGCGAGATGAATTTGTGTGACGATTAAATATTTAAACTCTAGCACTGGCGGGGCTTTGCGAGCAATTATGCTACAAACAGCGCGCTATGCTTAGCCCTTCGATGTCATCCCGAAACGCTTTTGCGAGGGATCTGTTTTTTGTTCACGTCACGAAGCAGCAGATTCCTCACCCGAAAAACCGAGTTCGGAATGACAACTCACTTGGGTCGGTCATTGAGGCGGATGGATTGCATCGCTGTTTAACCTCATCAATGCGCTTTTTCTGTGCGCTCGGATAGAGTGACTTCCAGCTCATCAATGCGTTTCAACAGCGCCGCAATCTGCGCATCGGTCACATCAGACCGCGCAGCGAGTGTTTTCAGCACGGCATTCAGCGGATCATTTTCATTCGTCGTCACCGCATAAGCAGAGAACGCTTTACCCGCCACACCTTCGACGCCCTCAACGATTCGCGCCGGAATGCCGACCACGGTCGCACCCGGCGGCACCGCTTTGACCACCACCGAATTCGAACCGATTTTCGCACCGGCGCCGACCGTGAATGGCCCCAATACTTTTGCACCCGCGCCGACCGTGACGCCATTTTCTAGCGTGGGGTGACGCTTGCCTTCGTTTAACGACACACCGCCTAACGTCACACCTTGATAGAGCGTGCAATCGTCGCCGATCTCGGCGGTCTCACCCACCACGATGCCAATCGCGTGATCAAAAAATACACGTCGGCCAATGACAGCACCGGGATGAATTTCCACGCCGGTGAGTGGCCGCGTAATCACTGAGACAAATCGCGCGAGCCATTTGAAATTATTCTTCCACAGCGGATGCGAGATGCCACGATGCAACCAGATCGCGTGCATGCCGGGATAGCAGGTGAGCACGTCCCAGGCATTGCGCGCGGCGGGGTCACGAATGTAAATGCTCTCGATGTCTTCTTTAATTCGTTCAAACATGATTCTATTTTAGGGGAGATTTCGGGTCTTGGAATGATGACGGTTTTTGAAACGACGCGAGCAAGCCACGCAAAATCGCGACTTCTTCCGGCTCCATGCGCGCACGTGTGAACAGGCGGCGCATGCGCGTCATAAACTTCTTCGGTACATCGGGGTTGAGAAAGCCGGAATCAATAGCGGTGCGTTCGAGATGCGCTAAAAAATGATCGATCTCGCCGACAGTTGCGATCAAGCGTGGCTCGTGATCGACAACCTGAAAAGCACCAACCTGCATCATCACTTCATACGCCGCAACCTGCACGGATTGCGAGACATTGAGCGATGAATATTCCGAATTCGCAGGAATCGTCGCCGCTATTTGGCAGAGATCCACTTGCTCATTTGACAGGCACATCGCTTCATTGCCGAACACGAGTGCAATCGGCGCAGTGGTTTCTGCGGCAACTTGCAATGCATGCGTGACGGCTTCGCGCATCGCCACAATCGGGTGCGATAGCTCGCGGCGACGCGCGGTGAATGCAACCGCGAACGACGTATCCGCAATCGCCTCATGCAAGCTCGCGACCACACGAGCGCGCGCCAGCACATCAGTCGCACCGGAGGCGAGCGCGATTGCATTCGGGTGCGTGCATGCATCCGCGAGCTTCGGCGCGACCAACACCAAATCGGTCAGCCCCATCGTCTTCATCGCACGCGCAGCACTGCCGACATTGCCGGGGTGCGAGGTTTCCACCATCACCACGCGAACGCGATCAAGCATCGAAGGTAGCGCCAAAGTGTCCGTCATAGTAAAATCATGATCCAAGTTGTTCTTTACGAAAATTCGCCATGCATCCAATGTTAAACGTCGCCGTGAAAGCGGCGCGCCGTGCCGCCGCCATTATCAACCGCGCCACCAATGATCTCGACAAGCTCACCGTCGAGCGCAAAGGTCACAACGATTTCGTTTCCGAAGTAGATCGCGCCGCCGAGCAGGCCGTGATCGACACCATTCGCGAAGCCTATCCCCAGCATAGCATTCTCGCGGAAGAATCCGGCGAATCCAAACCATCGGCCGACAGCGAATACCAGTGGATTATCGATCCACTTGATGGCACCACCAACTTTTTGCATGGCTTCCCGCAATACTGCGTATCCATCGCGTTAGCCGTTAAAGGCGTGGTCTCGCACGGCGTTATTTTTGATCCCACGCGCAACGATCTTTTTTACGCTTCACGCGGCGGCGGCGCGTTTTTAAATGATCGCCGCATTCGCGTATCGAAAGTGATCAATTTAAAAGACGGTTTGATCGGCACCGGTTTTCCGTATAAGGAATTTGATAAGTTCGATAAATATTTGGCCATGTTCAAAGAAGTCACGCAAAAATCCGCCGGCGTACGCCGCCCCGGTGCAGCCGCACTTGATCTCGCGTATGTTGCTTGCGGCCGCTTCGACGGCTTCTGGGAAATGGGCCTAAGCCCGTGGGATGTCGCCGCCGGTGGCCTGCTGATACTCGAATCCGGCGGCTTGATTACCGACTTCAGCGGTGAAGGCGATTACCTGCACGCTGGGACTGTGGTTGCGGGTACGCCGAAATTATTTCCGCAGTTGCTGGCGATTGTGCAGGCGCATAAATAGCTACCAATTAGCTCCTTCCCCCGGGCGATGGGGGGAGAGCGAAGCGAGGGGGCAACAGGGATGGGGGCGATGCCAAATATGGAGTCGCTTCCAACCCCGCCTTGAATCAAAAACTCATTTATTGGCGGATGTCCTGGGGCGAAAGTGGCTCGTGATGCACGCAGATGCTGGGTTTAGGTTTCAAAACGATGGAGCCGGACCACTTTTACGCCGCTCTTGGATTTTAGCCAGAATCGCCTGATGAAGTCCGTGGATATTGAGCTTTTTAGTTTTTTCAATCGTGATATTTCCTCATTTACATTGCGCTGTAGATTTTATTTATGCAATGAACTATCATTAATACGTAATTTCAACATATTTTTGTTAAAACTTGATTTTAATGAGGTTTTTATGCTGATTTCATATGCATTCAGCAATTTTCAAAGTTTTCGCGAGCGCACCGAAGTCGACTTGACTATCGCCCGAAAAAGCACGCTTACCAACTGGATGACGGAGCTAAAAAATGGTGAGCGGATATCAAAACTGCTGGCAGTGATTGGCGCAAACGGCAGTGGTAAAACCACCCTGTTGAAACCTTTGGCATTTTTGCATTGGTTCGTTTCAAGCTCATTTAATGAATTGCCATTTGTGCATATTCCGGTATCCAGTTTTGCTGGTCAAGAAGGTGAACCAACGGAATTCGAGTTAAATTTTTTTCTCGATAACCACTTTTGGCGTTACGAGCTTTGCTGCACCAAAGATCAAGTGCAGCATGAAGCGCTTTATAAAAAGGAAGATCGGTTCGGCTATGTATTCAAACGCGATTGGGATTCCAAAAAAAAACGATACAACGTTAAACAGCAGGGTTTTGGCCTAGTACATAGTGAAGCGGAGAAAGTACGCGGCAATGCGTCATTGATTGCAACTGCTGCGCAGTACAACGTACCGCTTGCGATCAGATTTGCGTCCTTGCTGGTTACAACAAATATAACCATAGGCGGTCGTGCACCCATGGAGATGAGCGCAGTGCTCGAAGCGGCGCAGCATATGGCGGCAAACGAAAAACAACTCCACGCGGCGTCAAAAATACTTGCCACATGGGATTTAGGATTAAGCGGCGTTCGCCTGAATAAGTGGCAAGAACAAAAGGATCCAGAAAATAGCGCACCGTTTTGGATACCCATGGGCATGCACAAGGGCTCACGCGGTGCATTTCAACTTTCATTTGGGCAAGAATCAAGTGGCACACAAAGCGCATTTGTGTTGCTAAGTAAATTGCTGCCCGTTCTTGAGCATGGCGGAGTAGCCGTCATCGATGAACTTGAAAACGATTTGCACCCGCATATGCTGGAACCCATTCTCGATCTGTTCGCCAACCCAAAAAGCAATCCGCATCACGCACAACTCATCTTCACCAGTCACTCTCTTGAAGTGCTGAACCTACTGCACAAGTCGCAAGTCATGCTTGTAGAGAAAGACGAACACTGCGAAAGTTCTGCCTGCCGTCTGGATCGGGTAGAGGGCATTCGCAATGACGATAATTTCTATGCCAAATATATGGCTGGCGCGTATGGCGCGATACCCAACTTGTAGGATCCGGTATGGCAAAAGGAAAATGGAAAGCACAGCGAACACTGTTGATCGTAGGCGAAGGCGCTCACGACGTGGCGTTTCTTAAGCATGCGAAATCGGTTTTTGTAACGCGCGGATGCGGCTTAGCAGTACAAATAAAAAATGCCAATGGAAGAGGAGCGCTACACGTCATTAATTACGCCATATCGCTATCCAACAACGCAAACTATGACACTGTGGCAGCGCTGTTCGATACAGATGAAGGCTGGTCTGAGGCCGTTGCCACGCTCGCTCGCCGCAATGACATCACGACGCTGAAATCAGACTCATGCCTCGAAACCATGCTGCTTCGCGCACTCAACTTGGAGTGCAAAGGCACGTCGAGCGCACTAAAAAAGCGTCTGGCAAAACAGATCAATGGCGATGCAAGAGAGCCTGAGTCGTACGCGCGGTGTTTTACGCGCCATGTTCTTAAGAAAACAAAAGAGCCAACGCTTTTGGCATTGATTGAGCTCTTGTCCGTAAAACAAAAATAAATCGTGACTTGTAACGCTGCACGTTTCGATATCGGACACCTTGCAGGAAGCGGCCTCGTAAACTCAGCTGTCCGCCGGAATAAACTTCGCGACGCAACTGATGCGTGGCGTGAAATTCACGCTTCCTAATAAGCGTGGAAACCCCGCAGAAGCTTCCGTTGGTCGAAGGTCAGTTTTTAAAAACAATTCACACCCCTGAACAACCTAAGCGGCCAGCCGCTGCACACGCGGCATCGGTTTTTTCTTCACTTGCCATAGATCGTATTGCATTTGCAGGCCGAGCCAAAGATCGGCGGTGGTTCCCGGCGCTTTCGAGGTACGAACGGCTATTTCGGGGCCCACGCCTACTCTCCCATATAACACACACGTTTTGAGTTTTATTGTCATTCTTCTTCTTTGCTTTTGCACCAGCGCGCTTGTTTTTTTATGCTTGGTTTCCGTGTTTCAAATCGTTAATCACTGATTGCGCGATCAGTTTTAAACTATTTAGATAGCCAATCAATAAGCTAACAATACAAACATCGATACCCACCCTGATTACGAAATCACATGCACCGAAATCACTAACCGCTACTTTTTTGTCGCAAATTTTGTTCCACAGCCAAGTGTATCGCATGGGCTCGATGGATGGCGTCGATTCAAATAACACCGAGGTCAATGCGGCAACCATTCCTGCGAATCACGTTTTTATCGTTATCGTATTTTTACGCGGGAAGTTGTTATAGGTAACTGTTGGTTCTCACGGGTGCTCAAAGGAGTCGCTCATTTTATTCTTGCACATTGTAAAAACTGCCTTACAATTTACTTCTACTTGGAGGATCGCATGTACCAACTTGATCGTATTACGCAACAACCTGAACTGATGGGTGGCAAAGCATGCGTGCGCGGGATGCGCGTGACTGTCGGGATGATTGTGAGTCAAATTGGCGCGGGCCACTCGATTGATGACGTGCTCACCGATTATCCCTACCTCGAACGCGAGGATGTTTTGCAGGCGCTGCGCTATGCAGCATGGAGAGCGGAAGAACGGGAAGTCGAGCTCGCACGCGCGTGAGACTGCTGATCGACATGAATTTGTCACCTCGATGGGTCAAGTTCTTGAACGATGCCAACATTGAGACCATTCATTGGTCTGTGTGCGGTGCTGCCAATGCACCTGATACAGAAATCATGGCGTATGCAAAGGCAAACGACTTTGTTGTGCTGACCAACGATCTTGATTTCAGCGCAATCCTGGCGGTGACAAACGGTGAGAAACCCAGCGTGGTGCAAATTCGTTCCGAAGATCTGAATCCCAATTTCATTGGTCAGGCAGTTGTCGATGCATTGAAGCAAATGACGTCGGAGCTCGAACAAGGCGCGCTACTGACGATTGACGTTGCGCGTACGCGCCTGCGGCTGCTGCCACTGCAAGCCAGGCACTGACGCGCGACGCAATACCGCCCAGCACATAGAAAATGAAGACGCATAGCGCGCATGAACGCAACGTGTGATGCGTTTCGCTCTGCTGTTGTTTGTTTTGTTGACGCAGATTCAAAGGACTCAGGGTGATTTGATTTGTTTTAAAAAAACTCACGCCACTGGATAGCCTACGACGCCAGCCGCCGCACACGCAACATCGGTTTTTTCATCACTTGCCATAGATCGTATTGCATTTGCAGGCCGAGCCAAAGATCGGCGGTGGTTCCCAGCGCTTTCGACAATCTAACGGCCATTTCTGCGCTCACGCCAGCTCTCCCGTACAACACAGCCTGGAGTGCTCGACAAATTACGGCAAGACCGGTTGCTTCTTCAATTGGATTTAGCTGCTCTGACAAATACTCGCGCGGTATTTCTTTAAAACTCATCGCCCTTCTTCGCAGGTTTGTCAGGCACCATTTTCAGAAATTTCTTGAAGTCACTACGTTTCCCTTTAGCGGCTTCAGCCTTGAGGTAGTCAAGTGTCATTACCGATGCCATTTTTTCAGCGGCAGCACTGGCAATAAATTGATTCACCGAAATTTCGTCACGTTCAGCCAGTTCCTTGATTTTCTGATGTACCGAATTCGGCAGGCGAATAGTCAGGGCGCTCATTTTTTGCTCCTTAGCAGGTTTAGTATTTCCGCAGGCGTGGCGACCTGCACATTTAATTCCGCAACGCGACGAAAATCTTTCACGTTGTGCGTCACGATGTAATCGCAGCCCGAAGCGACCGCACATTCCACAATCATATCGTCATCAGGATCGCGCGAAAACGGCCTCCACAAAAAATACACGTCTTGCAAATGTGCGATAGATGCGAGGTAGCGCAAGAACGCGAGTGCGTCATCTGCTGTTGCTCCCGGTGGCAGGTTCTCCGGCCTTGTCATGACCGCCTGCCACTCGGTATAGACCGCGATAGTCAATGCGATCTCGATTTCCGGCATCGGCAACATCGACACAAGCTTGAAGCTTGCCCCATTGCGGGAGCGAGCGGCAGCGACCAAGACCGAAGTGTCTATAACTATTTTCATGGTATCGCCAGTATAACCAAAACTTAATCGGGTTAGCTCAAATTTTTAAGAAGCGATTGACACTGACTGCTTTAATTCGCGCTTTAGAAATTTTCAAAACAGCAAAAATTTGAAGACAGTTGCCGACGCTTTTATGCCTTGGCTGCGCATCCACAAATTTGCCCACGCTTGCTCCGTAAAGTTGCTAATACCTGTACGCCTGCCACCAGTGAAGTTTGATATTAATGAAACCTCACCCATTCACTTCAACCGCTCAGCATCCAGCATGATCCTGGCACCTCGTTGATAGGTCCAATACGATGTTGCCCAATTCAGCAGGACGGCGACGCGGTTGCGAAAGCCGATGAGAAAAAACACGTGCGCGGCCAGCCAAAACCACCACGCGATGACGCCTGACAGATGAAACCCACGCAAATCCACCACGGCGGCCATGCGGCCAATGGTGGCGAGGTTGCCGTAATCGGCATAATGAAAATGCGCGGGTGGCGTGGCATTAGTAAGGCGTGATCGAATCAGTTTGGCGACGTAGGCGCCCATCTGTTTGGCGGCCGGGGCCACGCCGGGAACGGGTTTGCCATCCTGCTGCAACGAGGCCAAATCACCGATGACAAAAACATCACGGTGATCTTTGATGGTGAGGTCAGGTTCCACCAACACGCGCCCCGCGCGATCATGTGCGGCGGGCAACATGGCGCCGAGCGGGGACGCCGCCACACCAGCCGCCCAGAGGATGGTGCGACTATGCACAGGCGTGTTGCCCAAGCTGTATCCAGCCGCGTCAATTCGCGTGACCGCATCACCGCAACGCACGTCCACACCCAAATGGCGCAGATGACGTTCGGCACGCGCTGACAACGACGCGGGAAAGCTTGCCAGCACGCGCGGCCCGGCTTCGATCAAGCGCACGGTGGCGCTGCGTGGATCAATGTGGCGAAACTCGTTGCGCAAGGTGTGTCGCGCAATCTCTGCCAGCGTGCCTGCCAGCTCAACGCCGGTGGGACCACCGCCGACGACCGCAAAGTGAAGCCATTCGTCGCGCTCGGCAGTGGTAGTGGCCAGTTCGGCACGCTCGAAAGCGTAAAGAATCTTTTGACGAATGTGTAGCGCATCGGCGAGGGTTTTGAGTCCGGGCGCGTGCGGTGCCCAGGCGTCATTGCCGAAGTAAGTATGGGTGGCACCGGTGGCGATGATGAGCGTGTCGAAGGCAATTTTTGCACCGTCGTCGGTGGTGATGTTTTTGCCGATCACATCAATGTGGGTGACATTACCGAGACGCACCTCGACGTTGCGTTGATTCCGCAAGATATGCCGCAACGGTGCCGAGATATCCGGCGCAGATAAACCGGCCGTGGCAACCTGATAAAGCAATGGTTGAAAGAGGTGGTGATTGGCGCGATCAATCAGGGTGATTTGCACCGGGCAAGCGGCAAGACCGCGTGTGGCCCACAGGCCACCAAACCCGCCACCGATGATTACGACGCGATGCGTGCTTTCGTGCGTGTCCTTAGCCATGAATTTTTTCCGGTAGTCGTGGTGGGATGGTAATTGATTTTAGAAGCGCGATTTTAGAAGCGACGCAAAAAAGAAGCTGGAGTCGAAAATGCGATAATCAGCGGCTGACTCAAAAAATATTTTAAGCACGAGAAATACATTAAGCCACTGATGCAAAAACCGAACATCGACAGCAGTAAAAGTCACGCCACTGCCACCCACACGCCCATGATGGCGCAGTATCTCGCCATCAAAGCCGAGCATCCGGACACGCTCGTGTTTTATCGCATGGGCGATTTTTATGAGCTGTTTTTTTCCGACGCGATCAAGGCCGCAAAGCTGCTCGATATCACGCTAACGCAACGCGGCAATTCGAATGGTGCGCCGATCAAAATGGCGGGGGTGCCGTTCCATTCGGTGGAAGGTTATCTCGCGAAGTTAGTGAAGCTCGGCGAATCGGCGGTGATCGTGGAGCAGGTGGGGGAGGTGACTGGCAAAGGGCCGGTTGAGCGTGCGGTAACGCGAATTATCACGCCGGGCACACTGACCGATTCAGCACTGATGCCGGATGCGCGCGATGTGATTATCGCGGCGGTATTTTTGCAAAACGACAAATTGGGCGTCGCTGCGTTGTCGCTCGCGAGTGGTCGTTTTCGGGTGATGGAAACGGTGGCGAGTGCGCTTGGCTCCGAACTGGAAAGATTGCAGGCCGCGGAGTTGGTGGTCGCTGAGAGTTTCACAACCCCAATCAACAATATTTCGATCAAACGACTCGCGGATTGGCAATTCGATTCTGAGTCGGCACACAAACTTTTATCGAAACAATTTGGCACTAAAGACCTTGCGGGATTTGGTTGCGAGTCAATGGATGTCGCGATTGCCGCCGCGGGCGCGCTGCTGCATTACGTGCAGCAAACCCAGCGCGCAGCACTGCCGCACATCACTGGATTATCGGTTGAGCACGCAGATGAATTTATTCGCATAGATGCGGCGACGCGACGCAACCTGGAAATTTCCGAGACGATCAATCGTGAGGCGTCACCCACACTTTTCTCGCTGCTGAATACGACTGTCACGAGCATGGGCGCACGCATGATGCGCGACTGGTTACATCATCCGTTGCGTGATCGTGCGGTGATTGCGGAACGCTTGCAGGCGAGCGCTTCGCTGGCGTTGCGTGTGACGGATATTCGCAACATCATCAGCGATTGGGCGGACATTGAACGCATCGTCACACGGGTCGCGTTGAAGACGGCGCGACCACGCGATTTGAGTGCGCTGCGCGATGCATTATCAGCCGCACCTGCGCTGCATCAGTTGCTTTTGCAAATTGAAACCCCAGCACTGGCGCGGCGATTGAGCCACTTTTGCCCTGATGTGCGCATCCACGCTGGGCTTTCATCGGCAATCAAGGATGAGCCATCGATTACGATTCGCGATGGCGGTGTGATTCGCGATGGCTTTAATGCGGAGTTGGATGAGTTGCGCGGCATGCAGACGAATGCGAGCAGTTTCTTGCTCGATCTTGAAGTGCGTGAACGCGCGCGCACTGGCATCGCCAATCTGCGGGTGGAATACAACAAGGTTCATGGTTTCTATATCGAGATTACGCAGGGCCAGCTTGATAAAAACGGTGCGCTACCGGACGATTATCGTCGTCGGCAAACACTGAAAAATGCTGAGCGATTTATCACGCCGGAATTAAAAGCGTTTGAAGATAAAGCGCTGTCCGCAGGTGAGCGCGCGTTGGCCAAAGAGAAATTTCTATTTGATCAATTGCTCGATGATTTGCTGCCGCACGTCGTCGTTTTGCATGCTCTCGCACGCGCGGTGGCTGAGCTGGATGTGCTGTGCGCGAATGCTAAAAATGCGCGTGATTTCAAATTGGTTGCGCCGACGTTTATTGACGATGATCGCGTGTCGATTGATAGCGGTCGGCATCTCGTTGTTGAAAGCCAGGTTGATAATTTCATCGCGAATGATTGTGAGCTTTCTCGCTCGCGCCAGTTGCTACTAATCACCGGCCCGAACATGGGCGGTAAATCGACTTACATGCGGCAAGTCGCGCAGATTGTGCTGCTCGCGCACACCGGTTCGTTCGTGCCCGCGAAGTCGGCCGAGATTGGCGCAATTGATGCAATCATGACGCGCATTGGTGCGTCCGATGATCTGGCCGGTGGCCGCTCAACCTTCATGGTAGAGATGACAGAGGCTGCCGCGATTTTGAACAACGCGACGATGAATTCACTGGTGTTGATTGATGAAATTGGTCGCGGCACATCAACCTTCGACGGCCTATCGCTTGCCTATGCGATTGCGCGACATCTTGCCGAAACAACGCGCTGTTATTGTTTATTTGCGACGCATTATTTTGAGCTGACGCGATTGAATGCGGAGCTGTCCAATTTGGCGAATGTGCATCTGGATGCGGTGGAAATGAAAGACAAAATTGTGTTCCTGCACAAGCTCGAATCGGGCCCGGCAAATCAGAGTTATGGATTGCAGGTTGCGCAACTCGCGGGCGTGCCAAAATCGATTGTGCGGGTAGCGAAAAAACAATTGGGTGAACTGGAGCAGAACCAGGCGGGACGGCATCCTCAAGGCGATTTGTTCTCGGGGCCCGCACCAGTGCTGGAGGTTGAATCTAATCCCGCTATGGAAGCGCTGGAAGATTTAAAGCTCGATGAGCTATCGCCGAAAGAGGCGCTGGATGCGCTTTATCGGCTTAAAAAACTTTTGAATTAATCACGCAATAACGCAGCAACTCAACACACTCAATACCGTATTAGCGAGCGCCCCCTCTCCCTCAATCCCTCTCTGGCCCTAGGCCACGCCGCCGCGAGGGGAGAGGGAGGCAAAGCCTCTCCCCCTTGACGGGGGAGAGGTTGGAGAGAGGGTGCTGGTTAAACAGTCACAACAATCTAGATACTGAGTTAACGATGAATAAACTTTTGAAAATAATTTTCGCGGCCTTCACCGTCTGCGCCCTCGCCTCTTGCACATCGCTTCCCACGAATCACACGTATTCATTTGCGCTGATCGGCGACCAGCAATACAACGCCGCTGAAGAGGCGCTGTTCCCTGATTTACTCGACACGATCAGCAGCGATAAATTGGCTTTTGTAGTGCACTTGGGCGACTTTAAAGCAGGCAGCAATGCACCATGCACGGATGCGCTTTATGTGCAGCGGCGCAACGAATTTAATCGCTCAAAACATCCGTTTGTTTTGCTGACCGGTGATAACGATTGGGTGGATTGTCGACGGCCTTCCAATGGTTCGTATCAACCTTTGGAGCGCCTCAACAAACTGCGCGACGTGTTCTACGCGACGCCGGAAACACTTGGCAAGAATAGATTCTCGGTAATGCGTCAATCGGATGTGTTCGCCGCCGATCCCATCCTGTCGCGATATTCTGAAAATGCGTTGTGGGTTCATGGCGGTGTGGTTTACGTTACCTTGAATATCCAAGGCAGCAACGACAACAAAGGCTTTGACGACGCGAATGACCGCGAACAAGCTGAACGCACCGACGCCAATATTGCGTGGTTAAAGCACGCGATCATTTCAGCGAAGTCGGACGATATCGCAGGGCTGGCGATTTTTTTGCAAGCCAATCCCGGCTTTGAAGAATTGCCCGCCAGTATTCAAAAAAGTGGGTTCAATAATTTTCTGCGCGCATTCGATGCGGCCGCTGTAGCGTTTGGCAAGCCGATACTTTTTGCACACGGCGACAGCCATCAGTTCCGCGTTGAGCCGTATTTGAGTCCCATCGACAAACACCCGATCCTGAACGTCACCCGCGTAGAAGGCTATGGGAGTCCGTTTGTGAACTGGATCAAGATCACTGTTGACGCAAATAATCGCGTCACGCCGTTTGCGATTAAATCGGGTGGGTTTTTGCCTACGACTGCGAAATAGTTTTAGTGGTGGTGGCCGTGCTCGCCATGGACATGGCCGTGCGAAAGCTCTTCTGCGGTTGCTTTGCGAACTTCATCGACGGTGCATTTAAACAATAAGCGTTCACCAGCCAATGGATGGTTGCCGTCAATCACGACTTGGTCGTCGGCAATATTGGTGACCGTGTAGACCACCCATTTATCGTCATCTTCACCGGGCGGCAAGCCTTCAAACTGCGCACCGACTTCGATGTTTGCCGGGAATACTGCCTTGGGTTCGATGCGAATCAGATTCTCGTCATAATCGCCAAACGCATCTTCGGGCTCAAGCGAGACGGCGAATTCATCGCCCGCTTTTTTGCCGGCAAGGCCTTCTTCTACCAGCGGAAAAATGCCGCCGTGGCCGCCGTGAACATAAGCTAATTTGGTGCCTGCTTCTTCGAGCATGTTGCCGTCGCTGTCGGATAATTCATAAGTGAGTGTGACGACGGAGTCTTTAGAAATAATCATTGAAAGAAATAAGAGTTAATTAAAATTAATGTCCGTGAATTTGCCTTACCAAACCTAAAACATTGCCGACATGCTCACGCGGATTCATGTCGTGCAGGATATGTCGCAACACACCTTTTTTATCGATGATAAAAGTACAACGGCGAATGCCTTCGCGCGGCGCAGCATTGGCATTAGCACTGGCATCACCATTTCCGCTCACTCCGTTTGCGTTGTGGGTGCCGCTATTGGAATGCTCCATCATCACTTCATATTTGCGCGATACTTCGCAATCGGTATCAGACAGCAGCCGTACCGATATGCCATGCTTGTCGCAAAATTCTTCATGCACCATCCAATCATCGCGCGAAACACCCATCACGACGGTATCGCATTCAGAAAATTCTTCTTCGTTATCAGAGAATTCGATTGCCTCGCGCGTACACACAGGCGTTCCGTCTCTCGGATAAAAATAAAGAACCACGTTTTTCTTGCCGCGAAAGCTGGAAAGCTGGATCATTTCCATTCTCGCGTCGGGAAGTTCGAACGACGGGGCAGTAGAGCCGACATGCAACATTGTTTTTGATCTCATCAATAGTGAAGCGGTTGAAAAATTATTGATTGAATGGTGAACAGAGTGCTGTACAACTGATTGTTATATTACAAGCCTTGCTTAACGAATTGGTTTGATTCTAGCGCATTTTTATTTTTAATTTGCTACACGTTTATTTAGAAAATTTTTCATGAAAAAAAACCAGCCGCTTGCACACCTGAATGGCTTGTCACCCGCCGAGTTTTTGCGGTTGCATTGGCAAAAGAAACCGCTCTTGATCCGCAATGCATTTCCTAATTTTGCCGCCCCATTAACGGTCGACGAAATTTTTGAACTTGCTGGCCGCGATGAAGCGGAGAGCAGACTCGTCGTCAACCGCGATGCCAAATGGGAATTGCACGACGGCCCGATTTCAAAAAAACTTTTAAGCACGGCTAAAAAATCCCTGTGGACCGTGCTGGTGCAGGATACACAACACTTTTCGTACGAGGCGCATCAGCTACTCGCCCAATTCAGCTTTATTCCAAATGCGCGCATTGACGATCTAATGGTGAGCTACGCGATAAAAGGTGGCGGCGTGGGCCCGCACTTTGATTCATACGATGTATTCTTGTTGCAAGGCGAAGGCGAGCGGCGCTGGCAAATTTCCGGGCAGCGCGATTTGTCGCTGGTGCCTGAGCGCCCCTTGAAAATCATGGCGAATTTCAAGGTCGAGCAGGAGTGGATATTAAAAACAGGCGACATGCTTTATCTGCCGCCAGGCTATGCGCATCATGGTGTGGCGGAAACAAACTGCGTTACTTGGTCAATCGGTTTTCGCGCGCCGAGTGCGATGGAGATTTCACACGCTTTTCTGGATTTTCTGCGCGATGAAGTATCGCCCGAGGGGCATTATCAAGATGCCGATCTGAAGCCGACAGTTGCGCCTGGCAGCATCGATTTAGACATGCAAAGTCGACTCATCAAAATTCTGGCACGTGTGACGCATGCAAGCGCTGCACCCGAGATGATGAAACGATTTGCGGGACGTTATTTCACAGAACCCAAATCGCATATTTATTTTGATGCGCCTGAAACGGTGATGTCGGCACAAACTTTCTTGAAAAAAATTATTGATCGCGGCGTTGAACTTGATTTAAAAACGAGATTATTATTTGTTGGTGTCGAATTTTTTATCAACGGCGAAGATCTGAATGTGCCCGCTAAAGATCGCGCAATATGGCGCGTGCTGGCGAATGGCAGAGTACTGTCGGCAAATGAAGTCACACAACTTTCAGAAAATTCTTTTTCTTTGTTGCAAAATCTGGTGAACAACGGATATTTGCATATTCGCTAATCGGTTATTTTGTTTTGATTGACCACAAGGGCCAAGCCATGACGACACTTGAGAATTCGCCAAACCCGCAACCAGAGCAGCCGGAAATTGTTTATCGGATCATGGAATCAAACAGCGACGCGCTTATCGCGATAGAAAGCGTGGTTGCGATTGCCACGGGCGAGATTCGAATTTTCGATACGCGACCATCAACGTTGCGCGAGCGTGATTTCGGGCGGCCGAACCGGATTGAGGCGCTCAAAACACTACTGCTGAAGAACCGCGCGAGTCGGGTTCGGATTGCGTTACACGAAGTGACGGCGATGGAAAGTGAATTGCCACGTTTGTTGCTTCTCATGCAATTGCATTCCACCCAAGTGCAAATTCACCGCACCGTCGGGCAGGCACGCGAGGCACACGATGTGATGCTGATCGCAGACGATGCCCATTCATGGCGAAAACCGTATTTTGAGCACCCGCGATCTGTGCTGACGCTACATGATCCCGTCGCAACCAAACCGTTTATTGATCGATTCGAAGAAATTTGGGACAGCACGGAACTTGTCAGCGTCGGTGGTGCCACGGGTTTATGAGACGAATGGCTTCGCCTAGCAGCCTGTCGGACTTAAAGGGAATCGGCTGCAAAATGATCTGGACGGTGCATATTTCCACGGTTTTCGGCGCAAAGGGAACAACCATTTGCTTGAAAACCGTGAAAATCTGCCCTCGCCCAGCTCATTTTTCGCATCGATTCTTTAAGTCGGACGGGCTGCTCGGCAAAATCGCCGCAACTCGTGGATTTTTATATGATTTTCAGCGAATATTGTGCAGTGCGTCACATAAATGCTATACTTTTCAGTCGGTCGAAAAGCGTTATTGAAATAGCGTCACGGGTTATGAGTAATTTTCAGGGGCGGTTTACTGGGAATCTGGCATAGACCACGAAGCCGATAAAAATTTTTGATCAAAATTTTTTCACATTAATTATCAAGGGAAGTTTGCCATGAATAAGTCAATCCTCGTAGCTGCAATCGTTGCTGTTGGTCTCACCGCCTGCGGTAAAGAAGAAGTAAAAAAAGTTGAAATGCCTAAAGTTGAAATGCCAAAGGTCGAAATGCCTAAGGCTGTTACCGACGCAGCAACTGCTGCTACCGATGCTGCTAAAGCCGGTACGGGCGCTGTTGTTGACGCGGCTAAAGACGCTGGTGCTAAAGCAATGGAAGCTGGCAAAGATGCTGCTGGCGCCGCTAAAGACGCAGCCGCTGCTGGTGCAACCGCTGCTAAAGACGTAGCTGACAAAGCAGTTGACGCATCGAAAGATGCAGCTGCTAAAGCTGTTGCTGGTGCAAAAGACGCAGCTGCAACCGCTAAAGAAGCAACTAAAGATGCAATGAAGAAGTAATCTTCGCTTCTTGCGAAAGACCTGATCGAGACTTGTCTTGGTCAAATAGAAATGCCGACCTTTTGGTCGGCGTTTTTATTTGTGCAGTTGATTTACATCGAGAGCTTTGGCAAATCAGCGATTCAAGCATCGCGCCAATCAAAGCCCACATCCTGATCCGCAATACCTACCCATGTTTCCTCGCAGCTCAATGCACCTGCCAGCGCTGCCCGCGCAAGCACTGGCAGATTGTTGCTGGACGACAAATGTGCGGCAAATAAATGCGTTAGCTTTGTGCAGTCGATGCGCGTGAGCAAATGTGCTGAAGTCGCGTTATCGAGATGGCCAAATTTTCCGGCTACGCGACGTTTAAGCGCGGCTGGATAAGGCCCGTTCATGAGCATATCGAGGTCATGATTACACTCGAGTACCAGGGCATTACAACCCGACAAAGTTTCCTCAATGTGCGTTGTGAGCGTGCCCGTATCGGTCAGCACACCCAGCCTTTTATCGCCGTCAGAAAACACATACTGAACCGGCTCGTTTGCGTCGTGCGGCACATAGTAAGGCGTGACCTGAATGTCGCCAATTTCAAACGCCTGATGTGGATCCACATAATGTAGCAGCACCGACGGCACTGAGCTGTCGCGCAACACTTTCGCCGTGCCATGCGTTAACCAAACAGGAATGCTGTGTCTGCGCGCAAACCGTGCCACGCCGCCAATGTGATCTGAATGCTCATGGGTGACTGCAATGCCATCAACATCACTTGGCGCGAGGCCCGCGCGAGCGAGACGACGCTCGGTTTCGGCCAGCCCAAAACCGCAGTCCATCATGACGCGCGTGGTGCTGGAGACGGTCTTCACTTCAACAATCAGCGCATTACCCTCGCTACCGCTGCCCAGTGAGCTGAATCTTAACGACATGGATGTCCAAATACGCGATTACACCAGCAAGCCCACATGCGACAGTTCCTATTTCCGGCATTACAAACAATACGGGCTCACCGCTAACGATGAGCCCGCTTAACTGGTGAATCGAAGTCCTGCCGCTTACTTCAACTGGTCAAGCAACAGTGCCAGAATGCGCTTGGCGGTAGCGGAATTATCTGGCTTGCCTTCGCCAGTTTGCACGTCCACATTAGTCACGCCGCCGGTTTCGGCAACATAAATGCGATATTGCGGTTTCGACGCGGGGTCATCCTTGCGCCAGAACGCGAGTTTGTCCAGGAAGCCTTTATCCGATGATTTTGAATCGCCTTCTGGATCAATGTAGCGCACAAAGAACAAGCCTTTTGAGCGATCACGATCTTCCACCGTAAAGCCCGAACGATCCAGGGCCAGACCAACCCGACGCCACGTGCGATCAAACGGCTCTGAGACTTGCAGTGGGCCACCTTTGGTTTTGTCGTAAGTCGCCTTGGACGCTGAAGTTGATGCAGCGGTTCCGGATACAGCGGCTGATGCAAGCGCGGTCGCTTTGGCTGCTTCTACGCCAAACTTTGCCATCATGCGATTGAGTGTTTCTGCTTCCAAATCACGATCCGCTGCACGCGGCTGCCAGCCGGTGCTGGTCTTGTCGGTGTTGGTATAAACCTCTTCTAAGCCGCGATGACTTAAATAAATATCGGTTGTGCCGACTTCCAGACCTGGCTCGATGCGAACACGATATTTGTCGCGCGTATTGGATGACCAGAGCCCGTCAAGAATTCGCCCCACCGTGTTGCGCAAAAAGTCTTGCGAAATTCTTGTGCGATCTTCATGCCAATCGGTTTCCATGATGCCAATCGCTGCGTTTTCGCGGCGCAATGTGTAGCCAGCATCCGCCCAAAATTCTTTGAGTGCGGGCCATACTTTCTCTGGCGTTGCGTTGACAACGAGCCAACGTTGTTCACCGGCGCGCTCCACACGCGCGTTATCGATTTTGAGCGAACCAACTTGTACGGTGCCGCTGCCGGTGGTTCCTACCGTTGTGCCACGCTGGCTGTATTGCGAATAGGTGGTGGCTTTGCCGTCCGGAATCACGAAGCGGTCATCAACGCTGGGCGAGGTCAAATCGGGCGGCACTTCCAGCGGCTGAATTTTGCCGCCGCCCGCACGAAAATCGGTATTCTTGTTTCCGGCAAACAAGCTACAGCCGGACAGCAGCAAAACCGCCACCATGCACACCGCGTTCAATGCAGCAACTTTACGAATAATTAACTTCGACATATTTAAGCCGATTCCTTTACAAGATCATGAATGCCCGCCGCGCGCATCGCATCACGCAACTGCGCGTGAAACTTTGATTCGAACGGCAGAAGCGGAAGACGAATACCGGTATTAATCAAGCCCATTTGATTGAGCGCCCATTTTGCCGGGATAGGGTTAGGTTCCAGAAACAAACAACTGTGCAGGCCGATCAGGCGGTTATTAATTTCAATGGCCTTGGTGCGGTCGCCCTTTAGTGCCGCGATGCACATTTCGTGCATCAATCGTGGTGCCACGTTTGCGGTGACTGAAATAATGCCGTGCGCACCCAGCAAAATCAGCGCAAGCGTGGAAATGTCATCACCACTGTAAATCACGAAATCTTTCGGCGCGCGCTTCAACAAATCTGTGCCCCGCGCCATGTCGCCGGTGGCGTCTTTAATACCAACGATGTTCGGAATTTGCGCGAGTCGCAGCGTAGTGTCGTTGCTCATATCAGCAACAGTGCGGCCCGGCACGTTGTACAAAATAACCGGGATATCCACGGCCTCGGCGATGTTGCGGAAATGCTGATACATGCCTTCTTGCGTTGGCTTGTTGTAGTACGGCACCACCGACAAAACATAATCGGCACCGGCACGCTTGGAAAATTCGGTGAGATGCACCGCTTCTTTGGTGGAGTTCGCTCCTGCACCCGCTATCACGGGTACACGTTTGGCGGTGTATTCCACGGCGGCTTTAATCAACGAAAAATGTTCGTCAAAATCTACGGTGGCAGATTCACCCGTCGTGCCGACAATAACAATGCCATCCGTGCCTTCAGCAACGTGCCAGTCGATCAACAATTTAAGGCGCACAAAGTCTATTGCGCCATCGGGCAGCATGGGCGTGACAATGGCAACGAGACTTCCGGTCAACATAGGCATTGGATTAAATGGGTTCAGAAACAAGCAGTCGCATATTTTAACCTATCCGCGGTGCTGAGCGCATCTTGCGACGCGGATGCAATCTAGCGCGCTATGCTGTGTTGGTTTCAACGTGCTTATTGAGACACCAATCAGAGCCGCACGTTCCTAAGGCCAGTGAAGACTTTCGTGACGTTGTTCCCACCACCATGTGAGCAGCATGTGCGGAAACGTGAGCGCGGCCAGCCCCCAGAATATGACTTTGGTCGCAGATTCAGCCTCGCTCAAATCGAAACCGCGCAGCCACACATAGCCCACCGCTGCGGCAACCAGCGTCATGATCGTCAACGGCAGACCGCGCAATACCACCCAACCAACGGCTGACCATTCGCGCGATGGTGCCAAACGCTCCGCGAGTGCCAGCAAATGACGAAGCGAGTGCAAAAGACAGAAATACCACGCGAACGCGAGCAGCGGCGGCAACGTCCAGAAAAGCAGAATCGTGGCTAAAAACTCTAGCCACGCAAATGTGTCCAGCAATCGCCGCGATTTAAAATAGAGCATCAGTACCAAAGCAACAGCAACTATCGCCATCCCTGCTCGAGGCATTGAGCCGAAGGTGTCACCGAGGTGAAAAGGCGGTTGCCACGCCTCCGCGTGTGTGCCCGCCAGCCACCCGAACAGCACTGAAACCTCCTGCGGAAACGCAATCCAGGGGATGATAATAGGGGCTGCCCCTAGCAAGGTCACGGTTGCAAATTGAAGCCAGATGTTTCTTTTTTGTCGACCACGCGCACCGTCACGCAGACCAAAATGCACAATGGACGCCGCGAGAAACAGCAACAACATTATTGGCGCGATGAGCCACCAGCCGATCATCACCGCGATAGCAAGGCCAACATAACCTATTGCAAAATAAATCAACCAGCCTCGCTTGAATGCGCGCTTAAAAACGCGCTCACCGACGATGTGATCGAGCCCACCATGCAGCACGCCAAATAAACCGACGCCAACTGCCACGATCCAGAGCTGCATTGCCAGCGGCACCTCCGGACGACTGGCCAGCGCCCAGCCACCGGCGAGTAGCAGTGACGCACCGCTCCAGATCAAGGTCAAGCGGGTACGCGCCTGACGAAACCAGTGCGCGCTGGCAGAAAGATGTTTCTCAATCGCGCTCATCGCGGAAAAAACGCGGCCTTCAAAAACGGGATTTTCGGACAGGCACTCACCACACGGGCCACGTCAAGCGGGGTCGCGACGCCGGATAAAAATCGGGCGAGAGCATCGGGCGGAACCTTGGCAAACAAATCAAAAAAAATCTTTGGTGCGAGCGAGGGATATTCCTTCAACACCCGCAAAAAAACCGCATCCATCCAATAGCTCACGTCACCACGCCAGCGCGGCAACTGAAATTCGGCTGGCAGCATTTTCTGTGTGGACAACTTTTCTGCAATGGCATCACAAGCGCGCTGCGTTTCAAAAAAAGCATATCCACTCGACGCGCGTGCCATTCCCCCACCCGCACCAATTTTAATAATGCGTCCACTCGACTTCGCCGGCTTAAGCTCAGGGTCCATGGGAAGCGCACCCTGCTCGCGATGCAATATGTTGTAGCGTTCAAGCCCGAAGCGGCGTTTGAGATAAGCCTTGATTTGCGCTTGATAGTCAACGTCATCGCACTCGTCTTCCACCGGTGCGAACCAAGTATCTTCAACTAACGCGCGCCGATCACTTAGCGGCAACACATAAATAAAATGCACGCGACCAGCCTTGCTATCCGCGTCTGCGGTGATGGAGAAATCCATCAGCGTGGCGCGGTTTACATCGAATATCGGCGTGTCCGTTTCAAGTTCAAAACCCTGAAAGCGCTGCACCCAGGCAGTTTTTGACAGCGTGGTCGGCGGCCGTGAATCAAACACCAGCCCCGCGTGAACTTTGCCGATGTTGGTATCCAGCTCAACATTTTCAGACTTACTTACCGCATTAACTATCGTCACGCCCTTCATGATTTTTACATGCGCGGCGGATTCAATAAGCCGTTTGGCATCGTCATAAAACCGATCTGCTGGAATCATTTCATAGCAGTGGTGCCCCGTTTTTGTGATGGCTTCATACGACCGCGTTCCCGCCGCGCCGCACATCACTTCCCAGCTTGGCCAGCGCATCGCCACCGAGGTTTGAAACGGATGCGAATGCGGCTTCACATTGCTCTCGTTGAATGTTGGGTTGCCATCAGCCCAATAGCACCACGTCCGGTCGCGCACATATTGTGTGCGCGGCTCCAGCACGACCACGCGCAAATGTTGAAACCGCGACGCCGCCAAACGGGTGGCGAGCGACAAGCCGGCAAGACCACCGCCGATGATCACAATGTCATATTTTTCTAAAGTAAGCATCCAGTAATTTTTTGCACAAAAACGTTATTGTCAGCCGAAAAAAAAGGGCGTGTAACGCCCTCTCATTGGAATCATATGACGAGGTATTGTTATCGGCCTCGTCGTTTCAGCATATGGAAGAAATATTCAATATTCTTTTTACGTCCATATTAGAAACCAATATTGAAATAAAGGAAACTAGGCAAATTAGCTAACAGGCAAGTATGGTCGTTCTGTCGCACAACCCGATATTACTGCACGTTGCCAAATATGAGTCGCTCTACAACTTTTGCCGATGTGACAACACCCGGCACACCCGCGCCGGGATGAGTACCTGCGCCCACAAAATACAAGTTATGTAAGTCCGGCGAGCGATTGGGAAATCGGAAGCCAGCAGACTGCATTAGCGTGGGGGTAATCGAAAAACCTGAGCCAAATGGCGTTAACAACTGTTCCGCAAAATATTTTGGCGTGATGCAGAATTCGTCAACAATTACGCCTGAGAGTCCAGGCAGTATTCGGTTTTCCAATTCTCTTTTCAATAACGTTTTAAATTCCAGTTCTGTTTCACGCCAATCAATCGATGCCTGTAAATTAGGTACGGGCACCAATGCGTAAAAGCTGTCGTGCCCAGCCGGCGCGTAGTTTGGATCAGTAGCGGTCGGCCGGTGCAGATAGATGCTGAGGTCATCTGGTAATTCGCGCGTTTTGAAAATCTTTTGCAGCACCTCGCGGTATGTTTTACCGAAAAGAATAGTGTGGTGCGCCACGTCGCCGTAAACGCGTCGCGTACTGAAATACCAAACGAATAATCCCATCGAGTATTGTTTTTTTTCGACTGCAGCCGGCTGCTGCGCTCGGCCACGCAACAGAGTGGAGAGAACATAGCCAGGATCAGCGTTAGCGATTACCGCGTCCGCAGACAGGACCTCACCGCTACCTAACACCACACCAGTGGCTAGCCCCGCTGAGTTCACGATGCGTTTTACGTCGGCGTTCCAACGAAACGTTACCTCATGACGTTCCCCCAGCGCCACCAGCGCGCGAATCAGCATCGCCATGCCGCCTTGCGGAAACCATACGCCCCATTTGCGCTCGAGGAAGTGGATCAAGCTATAGATGCTGGTGGTGTCGAACGGATTTCCGCCTACCAATAATGGCTGAATACTAAATGCCCGGCGTATGCGATCATCCGAAAAATAACGTGCGGTAACGTTGAATACTGAACGATCTGCCCGCAGGCGCATCATGGCAGGAAGCGCCTTGGCCATCGACACCCAGCCAAGAAAAGGTTGCGATCCCAAATCGTTGTAACCTTTTTCAAACAGCTTTTGCGAGTGCTCAAGAAAACGCGGATAGTTGGCCGCATCATTGACTGAAAATTTTGCAATCTCGGCTTGAATTTCAGCTGTTGTCCCGCCGTAGTTCAGCACACTGCCATCCACAAAGCGCATTTGATACCAAGGTGCTACAGCAAGCAAACTCACATGGTCTGAAAGTTTTTCACCAAATAGCGCGAATAGCTCTTCAAACAATATTGGAGCAGTTAGCACCGTGGGGCCCGCGTCGTAACGGAATTTTTGGCCACTTGCGTCGCGAATGAATTCAATGGCTCGACCACCCGGCCCATCGAGCCGATCAACGACCGTGGTTTTTATGCCTCGCGCCGCCATACGGAGCGCTGCGGCCAGCCCCCCAAAGCCCGCGCCGATTACGATTGCACTGCGTAAACTCGGTGGGGGTGTGCGCATGAGTCTGCAAAATTCAAAGGAGGTTTTGTAGCCAATTAAGCGAAGGGTGCCAAACGAATCTGGCGTCAACGATGGATATTTTGTCAGAGCATAATTTTGCCTTCGCTTCCAACCCACTAGACTAGCTGCAATCAGTGGGTTGGATTGCGAGGATCAGTGACTTGCTTCAGCCTCCGATTTACGCACAGCAATCATATAAATCAACACACCAAACACAGCCTTTGCAACTACATCAGCGACGGTGTAGCCGACCTGTACTGCGGTCGCTGCGGCACCGCCCGTAAAGCCAATCATGGGGAACACAAATACGACCGGGTAGAAACACCAGGAAATAACAGTTAACCAACGCGCTGCACTAATGAGGCCACGTGCCGCTACCGGTTGCGATTCAATTGATTTTTTCAAACCAACAAATAAATCAAAAACAATAATCAGGAACGGGATCATGGCTAGTGCCCACCACATCCAGCGTGTACCAAAATCAGCAGAGATCTCACCCGGGTATCCAAGCACCACCATGATGGCAGCAAGAAACCCTAGTTTGGTACTTTTCTTCACCGTTTCGCTCGGTGATAAGCGCATCACCAAAATCAATTCAATCAGCAACAACGGCACTGTTAACAACCAGTCTACATATCGATAGGCGTCATTGAATTTCACGCCGGTCGGTTTAATTTCATTCCCCACCACCGCGTATGCAGCTTCCCAAGATATGAATATTCTAACGTAGTGATAAAACGCGATTAAGGTAACAATGCCCGTGATGGTGAGCGCCGTACGATATGCCGAGGCGACCTGCGAGCGCCCTAAAAAGAAAAATATCGTTGCCGCACCCATGACTGCAATGGTGAACGAGAAAGCGTTGTACACCAGTTCAAACTGTCCTACGGTGATTGCTTGCATGCTGACTAATCCTATCGTTATCGTATTAATTTTTCGGAACAATTCCTGCCGCGTATTATCAACGCGACTAAACAAATCGCGCCGCTAGTTTGTTGCCGCCGAATAAAAAAACGCTACTTTTCCTGACCGCAATACGATGAGGAAATTCGGAGGCGTTTGATGTTTACAGACACCGTGACACAAAGCCACAACGTTACGGAATCAGCCGCTAATTGCGGCCTCATAGCCGTCGCTCTAGCTTTGTTTTTATTTCAAACCGAAACTAAAGAATTTTTTGTGCCTAAATTTCCGGCGCGCATAAATTTTTCTGCGTTTGGAATTAATTTCAAATGCGCCGCTGGAAAACTTTACTCACGCGTTAAAGGCGAATTGTTTTTGCAAAAGTTGCACACGTAAAAAAATTCACGTCGACTTCGAAATGCGCGTCAGGCATTTCAACATTTATTTACTCGCTGATTATTGAAGTGAAAAAAACTAGTCCCACGGTTGCTGAAACTTAGTTCCGGTAGTCGTGTCTTTATGGCGCACCATTGAAAACATAAAAGTTTTTCGTGGGCTGCAACGGATCGATTTGAAATTATTTGTTCATACCGATTTGATTGCACTTATCCGCGCCATCTGCAGGTGGCGATTGCGTTCAAGCAAAGAGTAAACATCGTAGCTTCTAGCCTTCTACTTTCAGCCACATGGCTGCGAGATTTTTTTATTTTCAAAATAGGATCATATATGCACGATATTATTGACACTGCAGTTGCTGCAGGCTCGTTTAAGACACTCGCGGCGGCAGTAACCGCCGCAGGTCTAGTCCCAACGCTCAAAGGCACGGGCCCATTCACAGTATTCGCGCCCACCGACGAAGCATTTGCAAAGCTTCCTGCGGGCACCGTTGAAGCACTGTTGAAAGACATTCCAAAACTGACTTCAATTCTTACCTATCACGTGGTGGCCGGCAAAGTAATGGCGGCAGACGTAATGACGATGAATGGAAAATCAGCCGCCACAGTCAATGGCGCTGAAGTAAAAATCAGCACGACTGATGGTGTGAAGCTCAACGGAAGCGCAACTGTTATCAAAACTGATATTGAGTGTACTAACGGCGTTATTCATGTGCTTGATTCGGTAATCTTGCCACCCGCCTAAACGGACGCTTGTAGCTGAATGTAGTTGTCGTTTGTCGCAAAACCTACGTTTGTTTACATGCAGTCATTTGGTGCAGTAAAAAAAGCCCAACATTCTTTGTTGGGCTTTTTTACTAGGAGCGTACGGAGATCAATGTATAGCGTTGTGTACGGTCTCCAGTAAATCAAATAGGCGCGGTGATCTAATAAACCTTGTACCAGTAACATTGAGATTCAGTCGTCTCGCTTTAAATACCAATTTACTTGACCCAAAAAAGAACGCAAAAAAAGGGCGCATAACGCGCCCCTTTTGTTGGTGGGATAAAAGTTACAATCTCGCCATCGCATCCTTAATTTCGCGGTCACGTGCTACCCCGCGTGCTGCTGAGACCGCAATTACCGCCAAGCCGATTTTATTCACGGCATCGGCCACGTTAAATAACAACTCGCGCCATACTTTCATTTCCGGCGTGTTGGATAGCATGATCAAAATAAAGAGGACTGGGTAGACCGACCAGCCAATTAGAATAAATTTCTTCATTGCATCGAGGCCTTCCGAAATCGGCCCCAGCGAATCTTCCTGCGCTGCCGACACGACCGAGTACAACAAATAGAGAATGAACAGGAAAGCCAGGCAACCAATCAGGAAAAACGCCCATGCTTCATTCGTCGATCCGCCCCGTCGCAAAATGACTTCAGCCGCATAGCCGGTAACGATCATGATCACATCGGCGACGATCAACAAAACCAGCAACATGCGATTGGCGGCCGCACCCAGCAAGCTGGGAAATTTGATCAACATCAGCGGCGTTGTCAGTAACCAGTCAACATAGCGCAGCTCGGTCGGAAATTTGACCAATGTATCGAAAGTACCGTCGCGCGGCACATAGCCGAGCATCATAAAATAATTGATTGCGCCGATGCCCAAGTAACATGCCGCCAGCGTCGCCGTCGAGCGGAATTCGATTGGTAAGGAATCTCGTTCGAGCACGAAATAAAATGTCGCCGCGATGAACGCGATGAAGGTGATCAAAAACGAATATTGCGTCAGTAGTGCCAAACTCATATTGCCTCCCGCTTGATGAGAAAAGAATGCTTATCGAATTTATACCGATTTCAATTCGCGCCGCATTTTCAGATTTTTGCTTACATGGGGAGAATATCATTAGCTACGCGCGCCCAAAAGGTTTTTGTGAATGAAACATTTTTTCACAAACATAGAGTAGCAAGCGTGATAGCCTCTACGGACTGTCTAGTGAGCGAACTCGCCTTGTTAATAGAGTTAGCAACGCGGTTCCTCACAAAAATGACAACTCAGCAAAAAATTTACCAAATCGAGCATTTTGTGGGGCATTATGATAAACGCTAGAGCTAATATTCAACCCACGTTAGATGGAAAAACAACACTTATGAATTCGAACCCTTCGGGTGCAGATTTTAACGGCAGCAGCGTGTTTCGCAAGACACAGCGCGGCTATGCGGAAATCGCACAGGAAACACAAGTTCTGCACCCCAGGCTGCGGCGCTTTCTGGTGTTTGTAGACGGTGTTCGTTCGCTCGATCAATTGATCGAGATGACGCAAGTCCTTGGCAGCACCCGAGACGCGATCGAGAGCCTATATCGCGATGGCTTTATCTCGCTGGCTGGTGAAGCGCAACCGGCGGCGTACCCGAACGTGGCCGCATTTCCGGGCAATATCGTGCCCCCCGCGACGCCTTCGCAGCCACCGCAACAGTACAACCCCGTGCCGCAGCAACAATACAATCCGACCATGCAGCAGGCACCGCAACAGCAATATGCTCAGCCGCCCCAGCAGCAATATGCACCGCAGCCGCAGCAACAATATGCGCCGCCCCAGCAAGCCCCTCAGCAGCCACCCGCGCGTGGAGCTGGCTACTTTCCGCTGGAACAGGTCAAGGCATACATGGTTTCCGATTTACGCGTTCGCATGAAAAAAGACGCCGAGTTGATCGCACCGAAAATCATGTCGGCGGGTTCCGCTGAAGATTTGATCGTAATGATGATGCGCCTGCGCGACATTCTCACCAAATACTCCGGCACTGATGATGCGGAACAGTTTGTGAAGAAGTTTAAGGACATGTTGATTTAGTCGAGCGGACTAGCAACAATTCAAACCAAATGCCCTGCACAAAATATGTGCAGGGCATTTTATTTTTAGATTGCAAACTCCAGCATTGGCGTGCCTCTTGAAGAATTTTTGCTCCAAGAGGCGCGTCCACTCGATAGTTTACAAGTCTGATTGGTAAATCTACCCGAGTCGAATCGCGGCAATGCGCTGGATCATTGCTGGTTTGGGGTCATTTACGAAGATATTTTCATAGGCAACGACCTCCAGCGCGTCGCGAACGGCGATTAGCAATTCGCCCGGCTGCAACAGAAAATCAGCCCGCGAAGGCCGACCAAATTTCTCGTTGCCCACAGCGAACGTTTCGTAGATCAACATGCCGCCGCGAGCCACTGACGTAACAATTACCGGCAACAGCGGCCGATGCAGATAATTCGTCACGATCACCCCCGCAAACTCACGCTGACCCAACGGCCAGGGGTGGGTTTCTAAATCAGCTTGAATCAATGCGACATTGTCCGGCGGTTCAACAAACTCGGTGACGTCGCGATCCAGCGCCACCACGTTAAAACCCATCGCGGCGAAAAGACGCGAATGGCGGCCAGCGCCGCAAGCAATATCCAATACCGATTCATTTTTCGGGATCATGCCGGCAAATCGCCTCACCCAATTGGACGGCGCTAGATTTAGATGCGCGGCGGTGGCGGGTTCAGAATCAATGGTTTTTGAGTGCATGCCCTTATTTTAACGCGGCGGCAAACATCATCAGCGTGCGCGCTCTGCGATAATCAGGCATGGCCGAAATAACTGCACAACAAACAACTCGCGAAGCACTGGTGGCACGCGATCAAAAGGATCCGCTGCGTCACGCACGCGAACGATTTGAGCTCGCCGACGATCTCATCTATCTCGATGGCAACTCACTCGGTGCGCTCCCACGCGCTGCTGCGACGTCCATCGCAGAAGTGACAGCGCAGCAATGGGGCCGCGATCTAATTCGTTCGTGGAATAAACACCACTGGCTCAATCTGCCGCAAAAAATAGGCGCGAAAATTGCGCCGTTGATTGGTGCCGATGCAAACGAAGTCATTGTTGCTGATTCAACCTCGGTAAATCTTTTTAAACTACTCGCGGCAGTGCTGCAATTGCCACGCGTGCGCGATGACGCGAACCGCCGCGTGATCATTTCTGAACGCGGCAATTTTCCTACCGACCTCTACATCGCGCAGGGATTGAACGCACTGCTCGGAAATCGTTTCACGCTCAGGCTAGTCGACGCCGATGAAATAAAAAATTCACTCGACGATACGGTCGCAGTGGCACTGATCACCCACGTCGATTACCGCACCGGGCATGTTCACAACATGGCGGATTTAAACGCGGCAGCGAAGACCGCAGGCACAAATATAATTTGGGATTTGAGCCACAGCACGGGAGCCCTGCCCGTTTATCTCAATGTTGATCGCGCGGAACTAGCCGTTGGCTGTGGCTACAAATATCTGAACGGCGGACCCGGCGCACCCGCTTATTTGTACGTCGCCAAAAATTTACAGGCCACACTCACCACCCCGCTCGCGGGCTGGTTGGGTCACGCGGCACCGTTTGAATTTGCCGCTGAATACGTGCCCGCCGCAGGAATAGACCGCTTTTTATGCGGCACGCATTCGGCCATTGCCATGGCCGCACTGGAATGCGGAGTGGATACGTTTGAAAATATTTCACTTCACGACATTCGCGAAAAATCGTTGGCGCTCAGCGATTTGTTTTGGCAATTGATGGACGAACACTGCGCGCAATTTGGCTTCACCTGCGTCTCGCCGCGTGAGCATGCAAGGCGTGCAAGCCACTTGTCATTTGCGCATCCGAATGGGTATGCGATCATGCAGGCGTTGATTGCGCGAAATGTTATTGGCGATTTTCGCCAGCCCAATTTATTGCGCTTTGGCTTTACCCCGCTTTACACTCGCTATGTTGATGTTTGGGATGCGGTCGCGACGATTCGCGATGTAATGCTCCGAGAGCAGTGGAAGGCCGCAGAATATCAAACGAAAAACGCCGTTACTTGATGGTTACTTGATGTCGAGCGCGAATTTTTGATTTGAATTTTGTCTTCGATATGCAATCTATAATTTTTATTGTCCCCCTTGATGGTTAAAGTTACCTATGCCAACCCTTGCCCCAATTCGCATTGAATACGATCACCCGCTATTGAACAAAGTGGGTGCCAAAATTTCCACCGATCACGCGTGGGCCAAGGTGCTGTACGAACCTTCACCGATTGAGCGGATTGAGCTCAAGGCAAAAATAAAGCGTTTGCTGAAAGAGCAAGACGCGGTGTTGGTGGCGCATTATTACGTTCATCCCGATTTGCAAGATCTTGCAGAAGAAACTGGCGGTTGTGTGTCTGACTCGCTCGAAATGGCGCGTTTTGGTCGCGATCATCCGGCGAAAACAGTGGTGGTATGCGGCGTGCGCTTTATGGGCGAAACCGCAAAAATATTGAACCCGGAAAAACGTGTGCTGATGCCCGAATTGGAAGCGGAATGCTCGCTCGATCTCGGCTGCCCGCCGGACGAATTCAATAAATTTTGTGACGAACATTCTGATCGCACGGTGGTGGTTTATGCGAACACCAGTGCGGCGGTGAAGGCGCGCGCGGACTGGATGGTCACCTCCAGCATCGGGCTTAAAATCGTGGAGCATTTGCACGCAGAGGGCAAAAAAATCCTGTGGGCACCGGATCGTCATTTGGGCAATTACATCCAATCGCAAACCGGTGCAGACATGTTGATGTGGCAAGGCTCATGCATTGTCCACGACGAATTTAAAACGTTCGAGCTGGAAGAATTAAAGAAAAAACATCCGCTCGCAAAAGTGTTGGTTCATCCCGAATCGCCCGCCAGTGTGGTGCGATTGGCCGATGTGGTCGGCTCGACAACGCAGATTATCAAAGCCGCGCAGACGCTAGATGCGACAGAATTTATTGTTGCCACCGACAAGGGTATTTTTCATAAAATGAAGGCGGCCGCACCCGGTAAAATATTTATCGAAGCACCCACATCCGGCAATTCGGCCACATGCAAAAGCTGCGCGCATTGTCCGTGGATGGCGATGAATGGTTTGGCAAATTTGGCCGAAGTATTGGAAAACGGCAAGAATGAAATCCATGTGGATGCGGAAACCGGACGGCGCGCAAAACTATCGATTCAGCGCATGCTGGATTTCGCAAAAAGCGTGAATCTCACCGCTGGCGTGTCGCAATCACCGGGCGCAAATAAACTTGGCATGGGGCCCGCATAGATTTGTGCCGTGCTGATCGAATGGAATTTTTCATATCTGAATTTTAAGCAATGGCGATGACCGATCCTCTCTCCAATCCAAAAACGCGTCCGTTAAACGACGATGAAATTTCTTTGCTGGCTGAATTTTCAAAGGCACTATTGCCCACCCACGGTGCGGCCGCCGTGGGAATCGTTAAAAAAGTAACCGACGAAACCCGCAACGTGCGCGAAATTGTTCGACGGCTTGCCGACAGTATTGACGATGAAACCAAACGCGGGCTCTTCATTCGCCGCGCGAAGCTGGCGGTGGAAACACTTCGCGATAGAAAGCTGTCAGCAACACAGGAACTCGCAAGAAAAGCGGAACGTCGCCGCAGCGAACTCACTGCGGAACAAATGGCGTGCGCGGAAGATGCACTGTCGTCCACGTTCGGCCCGAAAGCGTCTATTTTGGTTGCGCGTTATGCATCATCAACAGATACCTCACGCGATTTCTTTGAGCAGCTATCGACCCATTTAACGTCGCTGAAAGATCGTGCCGCACTGTTTAAAGCGGCACGAAAGTTATCGCAGGGCAAGCGCGCAGAGAAATAATTTGAGGCAGTCGCCTTCGCTTCAGCCGCCTGAGTTTTGATACCTCATTTTTGATACAAATCGCTCGCTTGATAATTGCGCTGGACGTGGCGCAGCCCGACCAAAATCGCGGCGCTTGCAGGCAAGGCCAGCAGCAAACCGAAAAATCCAAACACTTGCCCGAACGCCAACAACGCAAAAATAACCGCGACCGGATGCAAGCCAATCCGATCGCCCACCAGCCACGGCGTGACCACAAATCCTTCCAGTAACTGCCCCACCGCAAACACCACCCACACCATCGCCACACCGGTAATGGAGGGAAATTGCATCACCGCTGCGACCGTGCCCAATACCAAACCGCTGCCGCTGCCAAGATAAGGCACGAACACGAGAATGCCGGTAACAATGCCTACCGGCAGCGCGAATTTCAGGCCAACCAGCCAGAGCGCGGCGACATAAAAAACCGCCATCAGCAGCATCACGCTCAGCTGCCCGCGCAGAAATTCCGAGAGCACTGCATCGATTTCGCGCGCGAGCGTTGTCACGGTATCGTGAAACCGTCGCGGCACCATTGAATCGACACTTTCGACGATATTGTCCCAATCGCGCAGCACATAAAACAACACCACCGGCAGCAACGCAAGATTAACCACGAAGCCGACCACCGCCAGGCCGCCTACGCCAACTGACGCAAACACGCGCTTGGCAATGCCACCAGCATCTTGCAAGTTGTCAGTGACAAATTGGCGAAATGCAGTTGGGTCCAGCGTGAACGAGGTGCCCAGCTTTTGATTTATCCAGGGCAATCCGGTGGTTTTGATTTGCTCAATAAATGCGGGGAATTGCTCAACCAACTGCGCGATTTCAGTCGAGAACAACGGCACAACGATCACAATCAGTAACACCACACCGAAAATCAGTGCAAGCACGGCTAACACTGTGCCGATTGAGCGCGGGATCCCTCGCGCCTGTAGTTTGTCGACAACTGGATCAAAAATATAAGCCAAAATGCCCGCCGCTAAAAACGGCGCAAGGATCGGCGACAACGCCCACAGAATCAACGCAAAGATCAGCAGCGCGGCCAGCAAAGTGACCAAATGCAGATCGAGCCACGCCAGCGGCCGCGAGTGTGCGCGTGCGTGCATACGCGTTAGCCAGCGTGGGCGGGATGGATGCGGGGAGGTATGAAGCAAAGAACGTTTCGGATTAGGCGTCATTTCCAGTAAAATTTGGTTTTGTTGCATTCATCCTAACCGAAATTCAGCTCTAGTTTGATAAAAAATCAGCGGAATTTTCGAGTTCTTTTTAGCGTGCCCTCATGACCTCTGGTGTAACTAATTCACTTTCCCCCTTGACCTATAAAGACGCAGGCGTTGACATCGACGCAGGCGATCAGCTGGTCGAGAACATCAAGCCCTTTGCCAAACGCACCATGCGTCCCGAGGTGCTGGGCGGTATTGGCGGATTCGGCGCGCTGGTGGAAGTATCGAAAAAATATAAGAATCCGGTGATGGTATCGGGCACGGATGGCGTCGGCACCAAACTGAAATTGGCGTTTCATCTGAACAAGCACGACACCGTCGGCCAAGATTTGGTGGCGATGAGCGTGAACGATATTTTGGTGCAGGGCGCTGAGCCGATTTTCTTTCTGGATTATTTTGCGTGCGGCAAACTCGATGTGCCGGTCGCGACCGATGTGGTCAAAGGAATCGCGCACGGCTGCGAGCTCGCAGGATGCGCGCTGATCGGTGGCGAAACCGCCGAGATGCCATCGATGTATCCCGCAGGCGAATATGATTTGGCGGGTTTCGCAGTAGGATTGGTCGAGCGTGAAAATATCATCACGGGTTTGACCATGACGCCGGGGGACACGGTGCTTGGCCTTAAATCAAGCGGTGCGCACTCGAATGGCTACTCGCTGGTGCGCAAAATTATTGAGCGTTCTGGCGTAGATTTAAATGCGCCCGAAAATGCGCAATTGGCGCTTGATCTCATTGCCCCCACCCGCATTTACGTGAAGCCGCTGTTGGCGCTCATGCAGGCTTTGCCGGTGAAAGCGATGGCGCATATCACTGGCGGCGGTTTGACGGAAAATATCCCGAGAATGTTTCCGCCCACCGTCAAGGCGATCATCAATCGTAAATCATGGGTCGCACCGAGCGTGTTTGCATGGCTGCAACATCATGGCAACGTGGATGATGCCGAAATGGCGCGCACGTTTAATTGCGGCATTGGCATGGTGGTTATTGTCGCCAAAGAAGATGCTGCGCGCGCGTCAACATTACTCGCCGATGCTGGTGAATCGGTGTTTACGATTGGCGAAATTCATGCGCGCGCCGAGGGTGAAAAACAGGCGATTGTGGTTTGAATTTCAAACGGAGACTCGGGCTCTGGCGCGGCTCTCGGAACAATTTCGCGCCAAACGCGTTGCTGATATTGGACTTTTGGCTGAATCTTGGTTTGGGGAAAATACGCTTCGCATTTCACAACACGCGGTAATCCTGCGTTTTGCGAGTAAAGTTACGAGTGTCATATCATATTTAACGTTTCTTCATCGTAAACTCTAGCAACAGAGCGGCTAGACAGCCATAAATGCTCTAGAACGCGCGCCAGTGCTAGGTGTAGCGTTATTTTTGGACACATTAATAACTTACTATCCTTCCCAAACCATGAAATCAATTGTCATTCTAATTTCAGGCCGTGGCAGCAATATGGAAGCTATTTTGGGCTCCGCACTTCCGTTGGAGGTTCGCGCAGTCATTTCCAATCGGCCCGACGCAAAGGGGCTCAAAACCGCCGCCAAGCTGGGCGTGCGTGCGATTGCGATGGATCACACAGCGTATGCGTCTCGCGAAGCGTTTGACGAGGCGCTGGCAAAACAGATCGACGAATTGAAGCCCGATTACATTGTGTTGGCGGGGTTCATGCGCATCCTGTCGGAGCCATTTATCAAGCGATTCGCAAAACGCATCATCAATATTCATCCCTCGCTGCTGCCGGCGTTTCCGGGCCTGCACACACACAAAGCCGCGATCGATGCAGGCGTAAAGATTCATGGCGCGACTGTACATTTCGTTACGCCGAAATTGGATTACGGCCCCATTATTTCGCAGGCGGCGGTGCGCGTTACACCCGACGATACCGAAGATTCGCTGGCTGCACGTGTGCTCGCGGCGGAGCATCAACTTTATCCCCAGGTGTTACGCTGGTTGGCCGAAGGACGGGTTGATTTAAAGCCATCAGGTGTCGTCCAGATTACCGGCTTGAACGTTCGTTCAGAGCGGCGAGCACAATTGCTTTTGGTGCCCATGGAATAGCACGACGACATGATTTGCAGAGATGTCGGCTGCCGCAAAGTACCGAACATTCTGAATAACATGAGCCGACACAGTGAGCCTTCGCACCCGTATTCCAAATCAATTTTTTGCACGCGCGCCTCTACATAAACGCGTATTGTATGGCGCGCTGCTTGCGTCGGCAGCCGCGCATGCGCTGGTGTATTGGGCGACACCTCATTTCATTGGCGTCTGGAATGCGCCAACACCGGCACGTTTTGATGCGGTGATTGTGGCGAACGTTGATGAGCCACCGAAAGCCCCGCCCATTCTTGATGCATCGCCAGCGCCAGCCGCTGCTCCCGCCAAACTTTCCAAACCAGGTGCTCCGCGTACAAAAACAACAATTCGTCGCACGCCGCCGGTAATCGCGATTGCGCCGCAAGTTGATGATTCCGGCGTGAGTCGCTCTGGCGGCGAAATAGATGCGCTTAAACATCCGGAATTGTTCGCTGAGGCCTATGCATCCGCAGGGCAAGCCGAGCCGACACCTGAACCCGCCAAGTCTGCCCCCGATCCTGAACCGACCATCGTCGCGACTGCGGCGAGCACTTCACGCACTGACGCCACACCGGATTCCATCGAATTAAAATTCCCGTCCGGTATCAACATCGATTACAAAATGACCTCCAGCGTTGCCAATGGAATTGCCAATTTGGTATGGAAGCGAAGCGGCTCCGATTACGAGATCGACACGAGTATTCAAGCAACGGGGTTTTTTACCAGTATGTTTGTCGGTGTGTTTCGCCAGACCAGTCGCGGCGAAGTTACCAGCGATGGCGTGCGTCCAAATTTCTTTTCGCTGCAACGCGGCGATGCCGGTGCTGACACGGCCGAATTTAATCGCGCAGCGAAAGAATTAAAAATTATCAAACATGGTGAAACGCATTTATCGCCGCTGCCAGAACGCATACAGGATATGCAAAGCTTTCTTTTTCAGATGGCGCACGATGCGGCGCAGCTAAAGCCGAATCAAAATACGATTGAGGTGCAAGTGACGAACGCGCGAAAGGTGTACCAATATAAATTCAAGCGCATTGGTGAGGAAGTTGTACAAACGCGCTTAGGCGCAATACCGGCGATCCACCTTAAAAGCGAAGCAGCGGACCCAGAAGATGTTTATGAAGTCTGGCTGTCGCCCGAGCATTTCTACATGCCGATCAAGCTCAAATTCTTCATGGGACGCTTTCCGATCGAGCAGGTGGCGAGCAGCATCAGGGTGATTGAACCGAATGCGAGCAACGTGCCGAGCGCGCGCAAATAGACATAAAATGTAGATAAATTCGCACTCATATTGCGTAAGTATTTAATTTTAATTGCCGCTTTCAGGGCATTGTTCGGGCGGTCGCGACCAACGATTCGCAGCTAAATTTCCCAAGAGGGGGCCCAATAAGCGATAATAGTCAGTTATGCCAATAACTCACGCACTTTTTAACGCCCTAGTCGAGGCGCTCACGCTGGTCTTGCCACTGGTTTCCCCCGCAGACATGAGCTTGAAGCTGTTCTTTCGCGATCGCCCCAAGCTGGGCCATCGTGATCGTGGCTTTATTGCTGAAACCGTGTTCGCCGTGCTACGCCACCGCCGCCTGATCGCCTATTTCTCGCCCAAAGCCAATCCACGGGCCATGGCGTTGTTGGCGATGACACGCTTTCAAAAAGTCAGTATTGGCGATTTGAATACCGTACTCAAACGCGATGAAGCGGTGTGGCTGCAAGACTTGAAGGGCAAGAACCCAACGAATTTGCCACTTGGTGTTGAAGCCGAGTTGCCAGATTGGGTGTTGAGCCGATTGAGCAAATTCATGTCGGACGCCGAGATCATCAAACTCGGCCAGTCGATGATGAAGCCTGCGCCGCTCGACCTGCGAGTGAATTCATTGAAAGCCAAACGCGACGCCGTGCTCAAACGTTTTGAGCAAGAAGGCATCGCGTGCGCGCCGACGCCTTATTCGCCGATGGGAATTCGTCTGGCAGACAAAATTTCACTCGCCAAGCACCCTGCTTTCCTTGAAGGATTTGTCGAAGTTCAGGACGAAGGCAGCCAATTGTTGGGCTTGCTGCTGGATGCAAAACGCGGCGAAATGGTCGCAGATTTTTGCGCGGGTGCGGGCGGCAAATCACTGCTGATTGGTGCATCAATGGCGTCCACAGGTCGTCTTTATGCATTCGATGTATCGGAGAAACGTCTCGCCAATTTAGGCCCGCGTTTGAAGCGTTCGGGCTTATCAAACGTGCAAGCAATTCGCATCGTCAGCGAAAACGACACCAAGATTAAACGCTTGGCGGGCAAGATGGATCGCGTGTTGGTGGATGCGCCTTGCACGGGCTTGGGAACCTTGCGTCGCAATCCTGATCTGAAATATCGTCAATCCGAAGCGGGATTGGCCGAACTCAATATTAAACAGGCTTCCATTCTGAACGCTGCGGCAAAATTAGTTACTACTGGCGGGCATCTTGTATATGCGACATGCAGCCTGCTGCGTGAAGAAAACGAGATGATTGTGGAAGCGTTTTTGGATACGCATGCTGACTTCACGATTTTGTCCGCCGATGAAGTTTTCAAGCGGCAAAAAATTGAATTGACGGGTATGGATCCTTATCTTCGCCTGTCGCCGCAAAAGCATGGCACCGATGGTTTCTTCGCGGCCGTATTGGTGCGGTCCGGCTCGACCAAAGCGGCCACGAAAAATGGTGCGAAGCCCGCAACGGCAAAAGCTGAAACTGACGACGCGGCGGACCAAGCCGCGCTCAAAACAAAGCGCACACAGCTGTCCATTGCCAAATCAAAATCCAAAACCGTCGCCAAAACAGGTAAAGCTGAGACCGCGACCGCGAAGACCCGCAAAGCGAATACAAAATCGATAAGCAAGCCGGTTGTGAAGCCAAAAACGGCCGCTAAAACCACTTCCTCAATTACGACGCCCAAGAAAAAAATAACAACCGCGCGCAAATCCACCGGCAAATGAAGTCGGCAGGTTTTGGACCAGCAGGCGTTGACCTAGAAGCAATTGGGCGCTCCTTAGGTTCGCTGCAAGGCGGCGCGCAAATGGCGGCGCTCGTGGCTGCGGGCGTGCTGGCGTGGCTGGTGGCACGGGCATTGCGCGCGCGATTGCCAGAACACCTCGACGCTGGCATTAGAAAAATTGGCGCGGGCGGGGCCAACCGTATCGCCTTTCCGGTTTTATTTCTGATCCTCGCATGGCTGGCGAGACTGGGATTGAGCAAGCTTCATCCCGTTCCCCTTCTCAATATCGCGGTTCCACTGATTGCTTCATTCGCGGCGATTCGCCTAGCGGTTTATTTGTTGCGTCACTTGATTCCACCGAGCGCGTTTTTGAAATCGTTTGAGCGCGTGATTGCGTTTGTGGCGTGGGGGTTGGTGGCACTTTATCTAACAGGAGCGCTATCTGAAATCCTTGCTGCACTCGAAGCAATTACTTTCCACATCGGCAAAGACAAAAAAAATGATGTGTCGCTTCGTCAGGTAATTGAAGCTCTTGCCTACGCCGTGGTCACGGTGTTTGTTGCGCTCGGCCTATCCGGCTTGGCTGAGAAACGTATTATGGGCGCGACGACAATCGACATGAGTTCGAGAGTGGTTGTTAGTAAGATTCTGCGGGCAATGGCGCTCGTGATTGGACTCCTAATCGCCATGCAGTCGGTGGGAATTGATCTCACGCTGCTCTCGGTATTTGGCGGCGCGTTGGGTGTGGGCCTCGGTTTTGGCTTGCAGAAAATCGCGAGCAATTACGTGTCAGGCTTCATTATCTTGCTGGATCGCTCCGTGCACTTGGGTGATTTGGTGACTGTCGATAACCGGCATGGGCTGGTCGAGGCGATCCGCGCGCGTTATACCGTGATCAAGGGCTTTGATGGCACGAGATTCATCATGCCCAACGACACGCTGATCACCAATGTGGTGGTCAACCATCCCTACGCTGACCCAGTGGTTGCGGTAAAAACCAACATCACGATTTCGCACGACAGTGACATTGACGCGGCCACGCAGATTTTGGTGGCTGTCGCGAATGCGCATCCGCGTGTTGCGACCACACCAGCACCGTTGGTGCTGGTGACACGGTTAGGCGAAAACGGTGTTGAGCTTGAGTACATCGCGTTTATCAGCGAACGGGATCCGGGACACTCAACACTTCGTTCAGAATTGTTGGCGAAGGTTTCACGCGAATTTCATGCTGCAGGTATCCATATCGCCGCGCAACAGCGCAGCATTCGACTAACCGACGCCGACGTAAAAGATGTACAAATGAAACAAAGCGCGAATGTTCAGACCTAGCCAGTCTGGGGATTAAAAATAATGCATCAGACATCTACAACTTTTGTGTATTAGCCCCCATCTAATCAAAATAGCGGTATGGTCAAAAAAGTTTCAGCGTAAAATTCATTCGCGCGCGGCTCCAGATTGTTTTATTCACGACAGTTTCCAGTACAGATTTCGGGAGAATTAGTTGGACATTTCTTTTTTGAACGGTTTAATCGATTTGCCGTGGTGGGGCTACATCGTGGTCGCGCTTGCGGTCACGCACGTGACAATTGCTGCCGTGACCATCTTCCTGCACCGCGCACAAGCGCACCGTGGCCTGGATCTGCACGCGATCCCGAGTCATTTCTTTCGTTTCTGGTTGTGGCTGACCACCGGCATGGTCACGAAGGAATGGGTCGCGATCCATCGCAAGCACCACGCCAAATGCGAAACCGCTGAAGACCCGCACAGCCCGATGCACTATGGCATCAAGAAGGTGCTGACCGAGGGCGCTGAGCTTTATCGCACCGAATCAAAGAATTTGGAAACACTCGAAAAATATAGTCACGGTGTGCCGAATGACTGGATCGAGCGTAACGTTTACGAGCGTTATTCATGGCAAGGCGCGGGCCTGATGCTAATCACGAATCTGGTGCTGTTCGGACCGATTGGTGCCACCATCTGGGCTGCACAAATGGCGTGGATTCCGATCCACGCTGCGGGCGTGATAAACGGTATCGGCCACTATTGGGGTTATCGTCATTACACGGTCAACGACACCAGCCGCAACATTACGCCACTCGCATTCTGGATCGGTGGCGAAGAGCTGCATAACAACCACCACGCATTCCCGACCTCAGCGCGGTTTTCGATGCGCTGGTACGAATTTGATTTGGGCTGGTTGTACATTCGCGCGTTAGAAACAATTGGCTTGGCGAAAGTCAAAAAAGTCGCACCGAAACCAAAGTTTGATTTGAACAAAGCCGTTTGCGATATTGAAACCGTGCAGTCTGTTATTGCGCATCGGTTTGAGATTACGACAGGCTACGCCCGTTCACTCAAAGCCACCTGCCGCGAAGAAATCCGTCGCCTGCGCTCTGAGGGAACTGCGTTTAGCGGTATGCGCTCCAGCCGTGGTTATAACCGTTTTAAAGAGTGGATGTATGCAGACCGCTCAACCTTGGCCGTTGAACATCAACAACATCTCGACGCCGCACTCGGCAGCAGCAGCGTTCTCGGAAAAGTCTATGCATTCAAAAAGGAATTGATGGCGACGTGGGAACGCTCCACCGTGTCTAAAGAAGAATTGGTTGCGAATCTGGAAGACTGGTGCAAGCGTGCAGAGGCTTCCGGCATCTTGGCGTTGCAGCAGTTTTCGAGAAAGCTGCGCGCGTACGCATAAATTAATATCTTGCACTGGTGCGGCGTTTCGAGCATTTTTGCTCGTAACACCGCGCAGATATTAAGGCTTGTGTATTTCATTGAATGAAGTTGTTAAAAACAAAAAACCCGCTCAAAAGCGGGTTTTTTGTTATGTGAAACTGGCGAAGTAAAAAGCGATTTACTTCAGCTTGGTCTCTTTATACATCACATGCTTGCGAGCTTTAGGATCAAATTTCATGATCTCCATTTTCTCGGGCATGGTGCGTTTGTTTTTGCTGGTGGTGTAGAAATGACCGGTGCCAGCACTTGATTCGAGTTTGATTTTATCGCGCATGATTTTTCCTTTGGCGGGTTGGCTTAAACTGCGACGCCCTGGGCACGCAAATCGGCTAGGACAACATCAATGCCCTTTTTGTCGATGGTACGAAGCCCGGCATTGGTCAAGCGCAAACGCACCCAACGGTTTTCAGATTCAACCCAGAAACGGCGGTTTTGCAAATTCGGCAAGAAGCGACGTTTGGTTCTGTTGTTGGCGTGGGAAACGTTGTTTCCTACCATCGGGCCTTTGCCCGTTACTTGACATACACGTGCCATGAAGCACCTCATTAAAACGTTGATAAAGCGCCCTATCGTTGGACAAAGCGCGGACCGAAGAAACCGGTTCCATTGATTGTTAATTGTCTCGTCGTAAAAACTAAGCAAGCCCAAAATTATACCCAAAACCAAGCACTTAGCGCAAGGCGTTTATCGTTTCAATCCATCATGCCTTGTTCAGCAAACGAAAGCGATGCGCCGGGCGCGACGATAAAATGATCGAGTACGCGCACGTCGATCAGCGCTAAAGCCTCTGCCAGCGTCCTGGTCAACGCTCGATCTGCCTGGCTGGGATGGGGCTCACCCGACGGATGATTGTGCGCAAAAATGACCGAGGCGGCATTATGAGCCAGTGCTAACTTTACGATTTCACGTGGATAGACGCTAGTTTGGGTTAATGTGCCGCGGAAAATCTCTTCAACCTCAATCACCCGGTTTTGGCTCGTCAGGAACACCGCGACAAATACTTCGTGCGGCAATCGCGCCAGCGTGAGCTTTAAATAATCACGAACGGCTTTGGGCGACGCGAGCGCATCGGTCAATTTAATATCCTCAACCAGCGCGCGTTTGGCCATTTCCAGTACGGCCTGCAATTGAACAAATTTGGCCTGCCCCATGCCATGCACCGCGCATAAATCCTTTTCGCTCGCTGAAAAAAGTCCATTCAAGCTGCCAAATTGCGCCACCAGATCGCGCGCCAAATCGACCGCGCTTTTCCCCTTTACGCCTACGCGCAAGAAAATCGCGACCAATTCTGCGTCCGAAAGTGCTGCCGCACCTTGATTCAATAGTCGCTCGCGAGGGCGTTCGTCCTCGGGCCATTGGGTTATCGACATGCTGAGATCGCCATATTTATCATGCGTTATTGAGGGCTACAGCCGTACGGTTACGTTAGAATTCGGGTTATGACCAATCGAGCCGCCTTACCCACTGTCCTGTCCGCGCGGCCGCTGCGCCGAATTGTGCTCGGCATCAGTGGCGGCATAGCGGCTTATAAATCGGCTGAGCTGACGCGCGCGCTCAAAAAATCGGGCATTGATGTGCAAGTGGTGATGACTCATGCGGCGACAAAGTTTATCACCGCAGCCACGCTGCAAGCGCTTTCCGGGAAACCGGTTTTCACTGATTTGTGGGATGAATCCATTCCCAACGGCATGGCGCATATCGAGCTTTCGCGGGATGCCGATGCGATTCTGATTGCGCCCGCGAGTGCAGATTTCATCGCGAAATTGGCAAACGGGCTTTGCAACGATTTGTTGTCGACACTCTGCATCGCACGCAATGCAGCGACATGTCCGCTGATGCTGGCCCCTGCGATGAATCGCGAAATGTGGGAAAACCCGGCAACGCAGCGCAACGTGGCGCGCTTGATTGCCGACGGCTTGATTATTTTGGGCCCCGATTCCGGTGACCAAGCTTGCGGCGAAACGGGAATGGGCAGGATGCTGGAAGCGGAAGAGCTACTAGCAGAAGTCGAAGCATTTTTTTCTGCGCGAAATGTACCTAAAAATCTTGCTGGTGTGACGGCGCTAGTTACCGCCGGCCCTACTTTCGAAGCAATCGATCCGGTTCGCGGCATCACCAATTCCAGTTCAGGAAAGATGGGTTACGCGATCGCAGAAGCGTTGCGCCACGCCGGCGCTGTTGTCACGCTGGTCTCGGGCCCGACGTCACTGTTCGTGCCGCACGGCATAGAAATAGTGAGCGTTAAGTCAGCTTCGCAGATGTTAGACGCAGTTATAAGTAAAATAGACGAAGTTAAGTTATTTTTTGCCGTGGCTGCAGTAGCTGATTACACGCCAATTGCCCCACGTTTACAAAAAATGAAGAAAGCGGGCACACGCGTGATGGTAGAGCTTACGCCAACGGTTGATATTTTGGCGACAGTCGCCGCGCTTGCCACTCCACCTTTCTGCGTAGGCTTTGCCGCCGAAAGCGAGAACGTCGTCGAATATGCACGTAAAAAGCGTGAATGTAAGAGCATTCCTGTGATTGTTGCCAATTTGGCTTCCGAAGCAATCGGTGCAAACGACAATGCGGTTACGCTTATCGATGACGCGGGCGAGTATCGATTTCCGAAGGCTCCTAAAGCCCAAATTGCGGCGCAGATCGTCGCACATGTCGCTAATTTGTATCTAAAACAGCCGCAAGCAATGGTGGCCGACGCAAACGGAAAATCGAACATTCAACCTATCAAAACCCCACGGACTAACAATGCGTAAGCTGGACGTCAAGATTCTCGACCATCGCCTCCACGACCAACTTCCCCACTATGCAACACCCGGTTCCGCCGGATTGGATTTACGTGCGTGCATCGCGGCACCGATGACCTTAAAGCCTGGCGAGACCAATTTGGTGCCATCAGGCATCGCAATTCATATCGCAGACTCAGGCTACGCCGCGCTGGTGCTGCCGCGTTCGGGATTGGGCCATAAACACGGCATTGTGCTCGGCAATCTGGTCGGCCTGATTGATTCAGATTACCAAGGCCAGATTTTTGTCTCCGTATGGAACCGCGGTCATAGTGAATTCACGATGCAGCCGATGGAGCGGATCGCGCAGTTGATTGTCGTACCCGTCGCGCAAGTGGAATTCAACATTGTTGATGAGTTTTCGGCGTCATCACGCGGTGAAGGTGGATTTGGCAGCACCGGCAAAAAATAGCGCGTCGGCAAAACCTATTAAGCATGCGTTAAAGCCTGACAACGATTGAATAACCGTATCGCAAAACTTCATTTACGAGCGCCTCATGATCACCACCTTGTTTCGAGTCACATTTGCTGCACTACTTTTTAGCATCTTCTCGCTTACCCATGCGCAAAAAGCCTCTGAAGAAAAGCCACAAACAGGCCTCCCTAAAATCACGCTAAACGCAGGCACGCAGACTATTCATGCCGACATCGCCGCGACTGAAAACACACGCCAGACAGGGCTCATGTTTCGCAAACAAATGGGTAAAAACGACGGTATGTTGTTCGTCTTTCCGCAGCTCGGTTACCATGCGATGTGGATGCGAAATACGCTCATTCCACTCAGCGTGGCCTACCTGGACGATACCGGGAAAATATTGAGCATTCATGAGATGGAACCTGAAACAGAAATTTCCCATCAAGCCGCAGGGCCAGCACGATTTGCGCTGGAAATGAATGCGAAGTGGTTTAGCACACACAAAATAAACGTAGGTGATAGGATATTGGGATTGGCAAAAGCACCGAAGCCAAACTAAATATGTGCAAACTCGATTGACGGAAAAGGAAAGCGTTTCAGTCCAAAATTTTCGATTACAACAACCCCCATTCGTCTTCTCGTGTGGGCTTATCACAGCAATAATTCAGGGACAACAATGAAAAAAAATCCGACGAACGCCGCATTGGCGATTTTATTTTTCGGCGCGGCCATGGTCAGGCCGGCATTGGCGCAGGACGCCACCAGTACTGCAAGCAACGCAAACAAATCTGCGTCCGGCTCCACGCTTCGCTATGTCGGCAGTGACACCAGAATCGGCATCGGTTTCGACACCGAGCTAGATGGCCGCGCTGAACTTTTTCAGGTGCTGCAAAGTGCTGCTGATTCCGCCACGCTTGCCGAAGTATGGGCGGCGCGGCGCGCGGGCGGAATTAAATTTTCGCGCAATTGGTTCAGTAGCGAAACGGCCGTTAATAAAACTTTTTTCGCGGTGGATCAAGGCGAAAACAGTGTGCGCAAACTCACGATGGGCGGCGGGCAGGAATATCAAAATTGGTATTGGACGACCTATCTGAGCAAAGGTCTCACGGGTGCGCGGCTGACCAACAGCACCACTAGCGCTGCCACCCGCCTGACTACGGGCAGCGACGCGGGTCGCCCGTTCGAGCAGGACGTTACCACCACAACCGTGACCAGCGTTTTTCAGCGCCCGTTTGAATGGGGCGTCGGCGCACGGATTGGTCATTTTTACGAACGGCCGTTGCTCAAGCTGACGGCTGGCCTGGATTACGACACAGGCAAATTCTCAAATCGCCAGACCACCGCGTCGCTCACCGGTGAAAAGTTTTTTGAAGGCAGCGGATTCTCGCTCGCACTTTCGGTGGAGTCCAATCGGCGCACCGGCCAGTTCGTGACAGATCGCGGTGACACGCGCGGCATGGCGATGTTGCGTTACGAATTCGGCGCACCGCCGTCAAACTTCCGGCCGAGCAAAATTACCCGCACGGTAGTCACCACGGAACGGGTGCCCGATCCTGATTGGAAAGCACCGGAAGTTAAACCCGAACCGCCGCAATCAGCGACAGCCGACACATCATCCTTGGCATCGAGCAATGTACCCTCAGCAAAAGACTACCAAGAAACTTTCTTTGATCTGGGCGGCACCAAACTCAAACCCAAGGCCATCCAGGAACTGGATCAACTCATGTCGCGCATCGAGGCGGCGAAGCCTTATGCTGCAATCAAGGTCGACATTACCGGACACACTTGCCCGACCGGATCTGACCGTAACAATTACCCGCTCTCGCAAAAACGTGCCGACGCAGTAAAAGGATATCTGGTTGGCAAAGGCCTCGATGCAAGCACCATCACCACGGTTGGCAAGGCAGGCAAGGGCGATTCAAAATATCCGGAAGGCAAAGGTTTGGGCTTCTATCATCGCCGTGCGGATACCGACGTGGTAATCTTGAAAGACGTGACGAATCTCCCCACCAGCACGGCAGCAGCCGTTGCACCCGCAACACCAGCGGTGATTGCCACGGCACCAATGATTGATCGCAAAGTCTCGCGTGAAGTGATTGAAGACGCGCCGAATCCATGGAAAGAGCGCGCGCTGCGCAATTCCGTTCCGCACAAAACGAGCGTGGACGTGTATCGATTTACACAAACATCGGCAACCGATACCTTGGGTGCCAGACGGTTCTTGAATCGTGGCCCAGCTGCGGTGAATGACAGCGTATCAGCCGCATGCGGCGCGACAACGGTGATCAATGCGCTCGCCAACGATACCGATGCTGACGGTGATGCACTTTCAATCACCGCTGTCTCCGCACCGGGTAAAGGCAGCGCTGTCATTTCTGGCAACAAAATTAACTACACGCCAACCGCTGCCAGCTGTGGCGCGGGCACCGACAGCTTTACCTACACCATCAGCGATGGCAAGGGCGGCGCCTCAACAGCAACAGTCAATGTTGCCTTGCAACCACCTGCTGCCAACGAAGCACCGATTGCGGTTGATGATACTTTCACGGTCGGCTGCGGTGCATCCGTTAAGCTCGATGTGCTCGCCAATGACCGCGATCCGAACGGAGATGCACTGCGCATCGTCTCCGTCACCGGGCCACAGCAAGGCTCGCGCATATCTATTGCAGCCGACGGTAAAAGCCTGGACCTGACACCAGCGATCTTGTGCTTTAACACCGACGCATTCACTTACACGATCAGTGACGGTCGCGGCGGCACGGCAACAGCGAAGGTGACGTTGATCGATCCGTAAACTGTTTGACCAATTCACGCCAAAAAAAATGCCGCCTCGTAGAAATACGGGCGGCTTTTTTTATTGTTGATGTCGCTATTGATGTCGCTGTTGCGCGTATCGTTAAGCCGGTTTTGAAACAAGTTTGACGAAACCGATCACCGCTAAGATCGGCACCGCCAGCACAATCGCCATCGGCAAAAATGCCAGCAACAACGCGAACAGTACCGCGAAAATAGTTGCTATTACCGCCACCGCCAGCGCGCCCACCACCATCACGCCCGTACCCGCCAGCACAAACGCAACAATGACGGCGGTCACGACCAGAATCGGAATCGCGATCACCCAACCGAGCACTGAGTCCGAATAATCATCATCGAACATGATCAGCGTTCCCGGTTCCACCACGCCCGCAAACCAGCTTGAAAGTGCAATTGCGCCGATGGCAATTGCGAGCAGTATGACGAATGCAAAAACGACTTTCCGACTTGATGATGTTGATGCCATCGTAAGCTCCCGTGTTGGTTGAAATGTGTTGATGACGGAAGTCTGAACGGGTATCGCCACTGCGAGAAGTAGTAATCGACGAAATGCAGATTTGCTAGTACAAAATGAAACTCTAGCACTGGCGGGCGTTTTCAAGCATAAATGCTCCAAAAAGCCCGCCAGATATACGATCTTTAAAGCTGAGAATTCAACACACAACGGATAGCGGGTAAATCAAAAGTCCGGCAAGGATAAATGCGTCCCGCGGGATTCGCTTCGGTCATACTTCGCAGAATGTCTTTCGCGGAGTGATCACTTATTCGGAAAATGGGAAAGCTGACCCTAAATTCCCATGCTAAATTCCCGAAGTCCCGTGGTTGATGAGATCAACGAATATTGTCTTGGTCAAAGTTAAATGAATCAAGGGAGTAATTTGGGCAAGCCATTGATTGCTTGCATATTTTCGATAGCAAAGTAGTGTTCTCCTGGGGTGCCTACAGGCAAAGGACCACCGATAGCACCCCACATCTTGACGCTACCATCCGCTAGCAAAACATAGTTTGCCAGCCCTCCAGTAGAGATTTCCTTGGCTTGACCGGCGTCCAATATCTTCCGCGGCTCGCTGGAACACCTCGCAGGGTCATTAGCATTTGTGGTTGCTTTGAAGCTCCATTGCCAAAGGCTATCGTCTAAACGAATCGCGATGTAACCCACGCCCATATTTTGCAACTGACGTGCAGGCCCGATCGCAAACGAGGTCTGCAAGGTGTCTGAGTATCGATCAGCATGGCCGCATTGCCAGTCACCTGCGCCCCAAACCGACACGGAACCGTCGGTGTGCAAAGCACCGCCGTCAGCGTAAGTCAAATCATCAAAGCCCACCATCTGCACTTGCGCCAAATCCATCATGGCTTGAGGTTCATAAAAAACATCGCTCCCCTGAGCCTTTGCCTTCTCATGAGAATTCTTAATACCTATGCGATAGTAGAAACCCCAGTTCCATGCCTTGCCGTCTTGAGTAATCGCAGCAATAGCACCTATATCTGTCAGATCAAATGCGCTCAGCCAACGAACTTGGTCAGGAGCCCGAATTCGAGTCGGAACGGGTACTTGAGCACCTTTGGCGATAGATGGATCAAACTGCCCCCAAGCATTGATGCCCCAAGCCCAAACACTGCCATCTCTTTTAACGGCATACATCGTATTCTGCGAAGTCGCCACATGAATCACTTCACTGAGACCATTCACAGGAACAAACGAGAAGCGAGAAAGATATTCATTACTGTTTTTAGCATTTATTCTTCGCTCGGCGCTTCCCTCTAGGCTCATTAAAGGATGCTGCCCAAGAGTCCAGACCGTGCCATCGTCGCGTAAAGCAAGCACTACACTATTGGCCGACACTTGAACTATGCGATCAACACCAGATATTGGCCAAGCCTGGAGTAAAGCAGGCGCAGGTTGAGCAGGCTTACCCCAAGCGCCGACACTCGCGCCCCAAGTCCAAACGTTGCCTTTTTGATCGATCACATAACCAGCGTTGCCAATTCCCGCGGTAAGAATATGTTGACGTTGTATTGGCTTAGAAGAAGTTGCGGCCGTAATCTGAGTAGCGTGTGGGCTCGATTTCTGCCGAGTTTTGTAGTAGCCCAAAATCGCCGTTAGGATCACAAGAATTAATATCCAAACCAAGGGATTGCCAATAATAGCTTTACGTTTTTTTTGCATGATTTGCGGAATCCGACCCTATTGCTTATTGCTTTTGATAGTAAGCGTGTCGAGCGATAAGCGTGCTTTGCGATTTGGTTCTGCGCTGTAACGTCACCAATCTAATCACGTTTCAATTCCCGCCAATGCACGGCGTGAGCTTCCGTCACGTTTAGCTTGATTCCCGCGTTTTGACAAAGCGGGACGAAAAGTTGGAGATGTGTTGTCATCTTGGCTCTTAGCTTTCCGATCTCAATTTCCATTCTCTGCAATTGTTGCCGGTAAACTGAGACAGCGTTGCTCCCGCCGATAACAGGAATGTTTTGGGCATTTGATGCACTGATTTGCCTGCTGACTTCTATCACTCTCGCCTCTTTTTCCGAGCGGCTAGCGAGGGCACTCTTCAAATCAAAAACAGTTTTGTCGATTTTCTCTTGCCCCTCTTGGCACTGAGCGGCGTTTTGATTACGGTTATCTTGACGATTTTGTGTTGACTCAACACCACCCGCCTTTGATTTGTCATTGCTACCAACCGATTGCGATGGCTTGACATCGATTTTGACAGAGCCCAAAGATTGCGAACCAGTCGACTCACAAGGTGTCTCGCTATAAGAAATAGTGCCATTGTCTTGTTTGCATTTGTGCAATGCCCACGCGGATGAGGGGCTGAGTGCAAAAGCTGCACTGACGATGGCGAGACCGCGCAAAACAAAGATATATTTAGCAGACATTGGTACGAAGCTCCTTTTTTAAATATGAAACGAATTCGGTAGCCCGAAAATCAGTGCGGCCGTTACCGGAAGTGAAAAGGTGCACGGGGTCAAAAGGTGCAAGGGATCAGGTATCACCATAGCATCCCGCCCCAGCTCGTACCACTTGGGCTTTCCGTCAATAGGGTATGTTCGGAGAACGAATGCGCTAAATGCCCAGCCGCTTCCAGATGGTCGATGGCAATTGCGCTTGATTCAAGGTGTAGAAATGCAATCCTGGCGCGCCGCCTGCCAGTAATTTTTCGCACATGTCGGTTACTACGTCGAGCCCAAACGCGCGGATGGATGCGGTGTCGTCGCCGAAGCCTTCCATCTTGCGGCGGATCCAGCGCGGGATTTCGGCACCACATGCATCCGAAAAACGCGCCAATTGCGAGAAGCTGCCAATCGGCATGACACCGGGCACAATCGGAATGTTGATGCCCTTGGCCTCGACCTGTTCCACAAAATGAAAATAGGCGTCAGCCGTGTAGAAATATTGCGTCATCGCTGAATCAGCACCGGCTTGAACCTTCTCGCAAAAACGTCGTAAATCTTCCTGCGCATTGCGCGCTTGCGGGTGATATTCCGGATAGGCTGCGACTTCAATTGAGAAATGATCGCCGTGTTCTTCACGAATAAATTTCACCAAATCGCTCGCGTGCGACAGCTCGCCCGCGACCGCCATACCGGACGGCAAATCACCGCGCAGTGCGACGATGTGTTTGATGCCACCCGCTTTGTATTGATTGAGAATGTCGCGAATGCTGGCACGTGTTGAGCCGATGCACGAGAGATGCGGCGCGGCTTCATAACCTTCGGATTGAATTTCCAACACGGTGGTTAATGTGCCATCTTGAGTGGAGCCGCCTGCACCGAAAGTGACGGAGAAAAATGCGGGCTTCAGTTGCGCCAGCTGGATGCGCGTCTCGCGCAACTTGGCCACACCTTCGGGCGTTTTCGGTGGGAAAAATTCGAAGCTGAATTTTTTTGTGAAGTCTTTTTGCATAACAGTTTCCTGGTGCGCGCGCGAATGTGTCGCGTGCCAATAAAAACGCCGGTAGTCTTTTCGACGACCGGCGTGATTTTTACATCAAATGATTTTACGTCACCTGAATCGTGAACAAACTAAGCGAATTAATAACGGTACGTGTCAGTTTTATACGGACCCTGCTTCGACACGTTGATGTATGCGGCTTGCTGCTCGCTTAGCTCGGTCAATTGTGCGTTCAGTTTCGTCAACTGCAAGCGCGCAACTTTTTCGTCGAGATGTTTCGGCAATGTGTAAACACCAATCGGGTATTTCGCGGTGTTGCCGAACAATTCCATTTGCGCGATGACCTGATTCGCGAATGACGATGCCATCACATAGCTGGGGTGACCGGTGCCGCAGCCCAGATTGACCAAACGACCTTTTGCCAGCAGCGTAATTTTCTTTCCGTCCGGGAAAATCACGTGATCCACTTGCGGCTTGATTTCTTCCCATTTACATTTCTTTTCAATGGTCGCGACATCAATCTCATTATCAAAGTGGCCGATATTACAGACGATAGCTTCGTCCTTCATTTTCGCCATGTGATCGAATGTGATGATGTGATAGTTGCCAGTCGCGGTCACGAAAATGTCTGCTTTGTCAGCAGCGTAATCCATGGTCACGACGCGATAGCCTTCCATCGCCGCTTGCAGTGCGCAGATTGGATCAATCTCGGTCACCCACACTTGCGCAGACAATGCGCGCAATGCTTGTGCCGAGCCCTTACCCACGTCGCCATAACCAGCAACCACGGCAACCTTGCCTGCAATCATCACGTCGGTGGCGCGCTTGATCGCGTCAACGAGTGATTCTCGGCACCCATACAAATTATCGAACTTTGATTTGGTGACGGAATCGTTCACGTTGATCGCCGGGAAAGCCAGCTTGCCATCTTTATGCATCTGGTACAAACGCATCACACCCGTGGTGGTTTCTTCAGTCACGCCTTTAATCTGCGCGAGACGGGTCGAATACCAGGTTGGATCTTTCAACAATTTGGCTTTAATCGCCGCAAACAAAATGCGCTCTTCTTCTGCACCCGGATTTGCTAATACCGACAAATCTTTTTCAGCACGCGTGCCGATGTGCAGCAGCAAAGTTGCATCGCCACCGTCATCGAGAATCATGTTCGAAAAGCCTTTATCGTGCCATTCAAAAATGCGATGGGTGAAATCCCAATATTCTTCGAGTGATTCGCCTTTGTACGCGAATACGGGTGTACCGGCTTCAGCGATTGCCGCAGCGGCGTGATCTTGTGTGGAATAAATATTGCACGAAGCCCAACGAACTTCAGCGCCTAACGCTTCCAGCGTCTGGATCAGCACCGCAGTTTGAATCGTCATGTGCAGCGAGCCGGTAATGCGTGCGCCTTTAAGCGGCTGCGCTTTTGCGAATTCATCACGAATCATCGTCAAGCCGGGCATTTCGGTCTCGGCGATTTTAATTTCTTTGCGGCCCCATTCGGCCAGATTCAAATCAGCAACGTAGTAATCGTTGTTAATAATATTTTTTGGTTTCAGAATTGCGTTCATGATGATGTCCTTAAACATTTGCCGCAGGATAGCGGGGATCGAAACAAACGGTGCCTTGAATGACAATCTGCGGACGAAAAAAAGCGCCCGCAACCATTCAAGATTGCGGGCGCCGTTGTGATCTTGTCGAGCCTGGTTACACCTCAAACTGCTATGAAGGTGTAATCGCAACGCCCCTCGACCAAATAATTATAAGCGAAGTCAGATTTTTTTGCACGCGCCGCTTTTTTTCGACACAGCGCGGCACAAAAAATCTAAACGTTTGCTGGTTCACGAACCTTCGCTTCGCCCTTCAAACCCGCTGCCGCACGCAGTGCCGCAACCTTATCAGTGCGTTCCCACGTGAATTCCGGCTCTTCGCGACCAAAGTGTCCGTAGGCTGCCGACTTCTGATAAATCGGCTTTAACAGATCAAGCATTTGCACGATGCCTTTGGGACGCAGATCAAAATGCGCGTCAATAATCTTCGCGATTTCCTCATCCGACACCACGCCGGTACCTTCGGTATAAACAGTAATGTTCATCGGCTTGGCCACACCAATCGCGTACGCGACCTGAATCTGACACTGACGCGCCAACCCTGCGGCGACAATATTTTACGCTACGTAGCGCGCTGAATAAGCGGCAGAACGATCCACTTTCGAAGGATCCTTGCCGGAGAATGCGCCACCGCCGTGCGGGCATGCGCCGCCGTAGGTGTCGACGATAATTTTGCGACCCGTTAAACCACAATCACCCTGCGGGCCACCGACCACAAAACGGCCGGTTGGATTCACCAGATAACGCGTGTTCTGCAGCCATGCTTTCGGCAGCACTGGTTTAATAATCATTTCAATCACAGCTTCGTGAATGTCTTTTTGCGACATTTCCGGCGCGTGTTGTGTTGACAACACAACCGTGTCCACCGAATGTGGCTTGCCATCCACATAGCGCATCGTGACTTGTGATTTTGCATCCGGGCGCAGCCACGGCAAACGACCATCTTTGCGCAATTCTGATTGGCGCTGCACCAGGCGATGCGCGAAGTGAATCGGCGCCGGCATCAACACCGAGGTTTCATCACACGCATAACCAAACATCAAACCCTGATCGCCCGCACCTTGATCGAGATTGTTATCTTGCGCGGCATCCACGCCCTGCGCAATATCGGGGCTCTGTTTGTCGTAGCACACCATCACCGCACAACCGCGATAATCAATGCCGTAGTCGGTATTGTCATAGCCAATGCGCTTGATCGTATCGCGTGCGACGCCGATGTAATCCACATTAGCGGTGGTGGTAATTTCGCCTGCCAATACGACCAGACCCGTATTGCACAAGGTCTCAGCAGCCACGCGCGAGCGCGGGTCTTGGGCTAAAATCGCATCCAGAATAGCGTCGGATATTTGATCCGCCACTTTATCCGGATGACCTTCCGAAACCGATTCGGAGGTAAATAAATAATCGTTCATTTGGGTATCCCCACAGTCGTTGAAAAATATTGCGCAACTATGAATTTTAGCAGAATCTTGCCGAGTCTTGAACTGCGCGACCAAGCTGCGGCGTTTCCGATGGTGGCGGCGTGTCTGCCGCATACGTTATTTTGATTGCACTAAAAGTCTTTTTGTTTCGGGCAATAGGTGCATTGCCGCTACGACTCAATCACGCGCTCGGTGCGGCGCTGGGCTGGACTGCGTGGTGGTTATCGCCACGTCATCGGCGCATCACACGCGAAAATTTCCAGCAATTTTTGAATGCCGTAGCTGATAAAAAAACAAAATTAAGCGATGTCATTCCCGCGCTCGGACGCGGTGTGAGCGAACTCGCGATTGCGTGGACAGCGCCGGTCGAAAAACTTTATGCGCTGGTGCGTGAATGCGACGGCTGGGCACATGTCGAGGCGGCAAAGTCCGCAGGCAAACCGATCATTTTTGTGACCCCACATTTGGGCTGCTATGACATCGCGGGCCGCTATCTCGAAAGCCGGATTCCAGTTACTGCCCTATACCGCAGCCCCAAGCAAACGTGGCTGGAACCGATCATGCAGGCAGGACGCGTGCGCGGGGGCGGCTCGACTGCACGCGCGGACGCATCCGGTGTGCGCACGCTACTGAAAACGCTAAAGCGCGGCGGCAATATCGTCATGCTTCCCGATCAAGTGCCCGCACCAGAAGGCGGGAAGGCGGACGGCGTATGGGCGGATTTTTTTTCGCGTCCTGCGTACACGATGACATTGCTGCCGCGCTTGGCTGAATCGACAAATGCTACCGTGTTGTTTTTTTTCGCGGAACGATTGGCAAAAGGCGGTGGGTACAAAGTGCATATTTTGCCGATGAGCGAACCATTCTCAACCGACAAAAATATCGCCGCGCGACAAACCAATGCCATGGTGGAAAAGCTGATTTTGATGTGTCCCGAACAATATCTGTGGGGCTACAACCGGTATAAACAGCCAGCGGGTGCGCCACCGGTGCCAGATCAATCTAATGCTATTGTTGAGCATGAATAACATGCCAACATTAAATACAAACTCTGTTACTAGAGCGCACTCTGAGCTATTTATGCCCCAAAACCCCTGCCAATACTGGGGTTTGATCTAATGCGCCTCGCGATTTTTATTTTGTGGTGCATGCATTTGCTGCCCACGCGTGCCGTGCGCGCTATCGGCAATTCGCTTGGCGGTTTGCTGTTTCATTGGGGCCGTCGTCGCGTCACGTTAATCAATTTACAGAAATGTTTTCCGGACAAAACTGAGACTGAGCGCGAGGCCATTGGCCGCGGTGTATTTCAGCACCTATCTAGTGCCACATTGGATCTCGGCCGCCTCTGGTATGCGCCTGTGGACGAAGCGATTTCGCACGTGAAAATGATTGACAAACACTTCATGGACGAGTGGCGTGGCAAGGTGCCAGTAATCGTGTTGGCACCGCATTTCGTCGGCCTCGACATCGGCGGCGCGCGATTTTCGTATGAATATCCTGAAGCGTTTTCGATGTACTCGGAACAAAAAAGTGAAGTCTTTGATCAGGCGCTACGACGAGCGCGACTACGATTCGGAAAACCGTTATTAGTCACGCGATCACAAGGCTTACGCCCGGTACTCAAAGCGCTGAAAGAAAAGAAACCGTTTTACTATTTACCCGACATGGATTTTGGTGCGAAGGACGCGGCCTTCGTCGATTTTTTCGGCATCAAAACCGCCACCGTCACCGCGCTTTCACGCCTCTGTGAAATCACTGGCGCGAAAGTGGTTCCGCTTATCACCCGGCAAGCTGAAACCGGCTATGAAGCGCGTTTTTATCCTGCGTGGGAAAACTATCCGAGCGGCGATGCAGAGGCAGATGCACGTCGCATGAATGCATTTCTGGAAGAGCGAATCCTGGAAATGCCGGATCAATATTTTTGGGTACATAAACGCTTTAAAACACGACCGCCCGGCGAGGCGAGTTTCTACGATAGCCCCTAGCACTGGCGCGGATTTACAAGCATAAATGCCTTAAAAGTCAAGCTAGATGCGGCAGTGCGGCATCACGAGCTGCCAAAACTCTCCGAACGCAAACTCCGCGACAGCATAAAACTAAACCGATGCCGGGTCTCAGTCGTGAGTAATTCATCGCCCTCATCCGGCCGTCTTTTCGCCACAGCAGCAGCGTTGGCGACCGCCATTGCATCCTCCGGATCGCTCTTGACCTCGGGACGGAAATCACGTTTGACTGCTTTAGGATGATGCTCTTGCGCGCGAAAACTACTCTGCGACGCTATCGACAACAGTGTTCCTGAAAAGCTGATTTCGGTCACGCCCGAAATAAAACTGACCATTGACGAATACTGATTAAACAAACCTCGAGTGCGTGCCTGAATCTCATCCGTGTCACCAATCCATTCCTGATCCACCGTTTGAATGTTACCGTGATCGTCAATCGCTACAAAGCCCTCGCCATCCACGTTCTCGTTCAATTCGTTGCCTGGATCAATCACCAATTCAATGACCGCATCGCCGGTCACCTCTTCGAACGTAATCTCGCCTTCACGCACGCCATCCAAATTCTCAATCAGCACCGCATAATCGGCGCTCCCGTCAAAAATAGCCACGGCCGTAGCGGCCAGCATCGCATAGTCAATTGCTTTTCGCGGCGCGGTATCCACCGTAATTCGGGTGCCATCATCCAGCTCGAACGAGGTCGTGCCCTCAAAATAAAACGCGCGCACGCCATCTACATTTACGTGCAAATCACTTTGAATCAGATACATTTCATTCGTCTGTTTATTGGTGATATTAATGTCACCGTTTTCACCGACATTGATGTGGTAATTCTGATTTTCAAAATTCACCGAGCCATCGATCCCTCGCGTGGTCCTCGGCTGCGGCGCACCCGCCGCAACATCGTTGCCGGTGGAAATTGTGATCGTCATCGCTGGCGCTGGCGCGCTTGCTTGGATTGGCATCTTGTTCCCCGCTTCTTGGTCACTTCTTGGTCACATCTTGGTCATGGTTTGGTCATGGCTTTGTCACAAAACCGAGTGCTAGCGTGGATTTAATCGACTTGACCAATTTTTCGCATCTAGTGCGTACCCTAGATAGGGAAAACCCATGCGTAGTGCTTATGCTTAGAGAGAAATTGCGGGAAACTCGATTTAGCCGGGTTCGTCAGACCCATGGAACCGCCAACCCACACACTGGCGCGGCTCTCCGGACACAATGCCACGGAAATGCGCGCCAGGGCTAGTGATTAAAAATTTCATCGACCGTACCCAAATTGACGAGCCTCAACAGCGAGCAAGACGCGACTTGACCGACTAAAATTTATCTATCGTCGTGCAGCCTGTAAAATCAACACACTAAAAATGTCGTAACAAATTCAGATCGAACAAATGAAACTTCGCTTCACCAAAATGCACGGCCAGGGAAATGATTTTGTGATGCTAAATGGCATATCGCAAAATATTTCTTTAACGCGTGAGCAAATCCGAAAAATCGCGAATCGAAATTTCGGTATCGGTTGCGATCAGGTTTTGCTGGTTGAGAAAACGGCGTTGCCGGATGTTGATTTCCGTTATCGGATTTTTAATAGCGACGGCGGCGAGGTGGAGCAATGCGGCAACGGCACGCATTGCTTTGCGCAATTTGTGCGCGACGAACGGCTCACTGACAAAACCGACATTCGCGTGGAAACCATGAAAGGCATCATTGCGCCCTCCATTGCCCTAGACGGAATGGTTACGACCAACATGGGCGCGCCGCGATTTTTTCCGCATGAAATTCCGCTTTTAGCAGACGAGGAAACACTCAAATATCAGCTTGATGTGCATGGCACGGCGGTTACCATCGGCGCGCTGTCGATGGGCAACCCGCATGCGGTGCAAGTTGTTGATGACGTTGACACGGCACCGGTGAAGACGATGGGACCGTTGATCGAGAATCATGCGCGGTTCCCGCAGCGGGTGAACGCCGGATTTATGCAAGTGATCTCGCGCGACCATGTGCGGCTTCGCGTGTGGGAGCGCGGTGCCGGTGAGACGCTGGCCTGTGGCACGGGTGCCTGCGCGGCGGTGGTGACGGGCATTCGCTTTGGGCTGCTGGATAGCAAGGTGCGCGTGTCGGCGCGCGGTGGCGAACTCACGGTAACATGGCACGGGGACGAAATGAACGATCATCAAAGCGCGCCGGTTTTTATGGCGGGCAAGCCGACTTTTGTGTTCCGCGGCGAGTTTGAAATTTAGCGATTTATAAATGAAGAAAAGGAAATTGCGTGTCAAACAATGAACTGAATGCCGAGGCGATCGCTGGTTTTCTGACCGCGAACCCGGATTTTTTTGAGTCGCATCCCGACATTTTGTTGAATCTGAATGTGGCGCATCCGCATGGTGGCCGCACGGTATCGATTCCTGAACGCCAGCTAATTGCGACGCGCGAAAAATCGAAAATTATCGAATCAAAACTGGGCGAGCTAATTTCGTTCGGCGAAGAAAACGACAAGCTATCCGACAAGGTTCATGCGCTCACATTGAAGCTGATTGACTGCGACACACTGGAGCAATCGGTAGATGTGTTGTATCTCGATTTACTGGATCGTTTTCAGGTGCCGCATGTCGCATTGCGGTTGTGGAACGTTGCGCCGCGTGATGATTCTGCCAGCACAGTGGCAGGGCCGGAGTTTCAAACAGTTCCAGTCGAGCTACAGCAATTTGTGGAAGCGATGACGCAACCTTATTGCGGCAACCATCCGGTGTATGAAACACATTTGTGGTTTGGTGAACATGCGCCGCATTTGAAATCTTATGCGCTGGTAGCACTTAGAACCGAGCGCTGTTTTGGTCTGCTGCTGATGGCTTCTGAAAGTGCGGAGCGTTTTTACAGTGACATGGGCACAATGTTTTTGACGCGGATTGGTGATGTTTTTGCACACGCAATTGCGCGCCATATTGCGCCGATTTACATGCCCTCAAACGAACCAAGCAACCAACCTACCGCCGCTGAATAACTTAGTGCCGCACCGCCAACGTGAATGATGCGATTGAAAATTATTTATCACACCTCACGCATGAACGGCGGCTGGCGGCACTGACTTTAAAGCACTATCGGCGCGATCTGGTTTTACTTCAAGCTTTGCTCGCCAAAGACAATGAACGCGTCACCATAAAACGCGAATTGCCTGCGTTGTTGCAGACCGATATTCGCCGCTTCGCTGCGCAGTTACACTCTCGCGGGTTAGGCCCAAAATCGATCGCCCGCGTGTTGTCAGGCTGGCGTGGGTTTTATGAATTTTTATGTCGCGAGTTACAGTACAACGCGGGTGCCGTGAACCCAGTGGATGGCGTACGCGCGCCGAAGGCCGCGAAGCGATTACCCGAAACACTTTCGCCCGATGAAGCGGTACGGCTGGTCAGTTTTGACGCTAAAACACCGGACGATATACGCGACCGCGCGGTATTTGAATTGCTGTATTCATCAGGTTTGCGGGTGTCAGAATTAGTCGGGCTAGATTTGGTTTCGATTGATTTTTCCAGTGCTGAAGCCCGCGTATTGGGCAAAGGCAACAAGACTCGCATCGTGCCGATTGGACAACACGCGATTGCCGCACTCACCAGCTGGCTGACAACGCGCGCGAAAATAGCCATCAATCCCGCGCTCGAACACCGCGACGCTTTTTTTGTAACCAAGCTGGGCAAACGATTATCAGTTCGCACGGTGCAAACGCAAATAAAAGTGTGGGCAACGCGGCAGGGCATTACGGTGGATACGCATCCGCACATGCTACGTCACTCATTCGCGTCACACGTACTGCAATCGTCCGGCGATTTGCGCGCGGTGCAGGAAATGTTGGGCCACGTGAGCATCGCTTCCACGCAGGTTTACACGCATCTTGATTTTCAACATTTGGCAAAAGTCTACGATCTCGCGCACCCGCGCGCTAAAACCAAAAGCAAATGAAAAATCGTTTCTTGAAGTTTGCCTCAAGGCTAATACTGGTTTTAATCGCGCTCATAGTATTGATTTTGATCGCCACCTATTTCATGATCCGCGCGAGTCTGCCAATCCTCGACGGCGACATTGCACTGACTAAACTTGGCTCGCCTGTCACCGTCACGCGCGACGCCAACGGCACTGCGACCTTTACCGCGCGCTCCACCATTGACGCAATGCGTGCGCTCGGATTCGTTCACGCACAAGAACGATTTTTTGAAATGGATTTAACCCGTCGTGCGGCAGCGGGCGAATTGTCCGCACTGCTCGGCGCAGCCACGATTGAATACGATAAAAAGAAGCGTCAACATCGCTTTCGCCATCGTATGAACGAGGCGTGGTCAACATTTACACCCGAACAGAAAAATATTTTCGCAGCCTATACCGAAGGTGTAAACGCCGGTATCGCGAGCCTTCCTGCAACGCCTTGGCAATACACGCTCCTGCGCACCACACCGCAGTCATGGGCGGAAGTGGATTCGATGCTGGTGATGTGCGAAATGTTTTATATGCTGCAGGCGAAATCTTTTGAGGATGCATTCGCCAACGCGTTACTGCGGGAAAAAATGGGTGACACACTATTCGCGTGGATGAAGCCACTCGGCGGCACCTGGGACGCGGCGATGGATGGAAGTGTGATCGCACCAGTTGCGATGCCCGATGCGATCCAGCTCAATGTTCGTCTCTCGAAAACGCCGCCGACCGTTTCACAAAATGCAAACTCATTCGACTTCTCGCCGCTATCCACGAGCGTTGAAAACAGCGTCGGCAGCAACGCCTGGGCAGTGGATGGCACGCTCACCAAAACCGGCGTGGGCATGCTGGCCAACGATATGCATTTGGGATTAAGCGTGCCCAACATCTGGTTCCGCGCGGAGTTTTTGATTGCAGACGGGGTTGCCAACGCCGACACCAAGAAAATCGTTGGCGTCACCCTGCCCGGCGTACCGGCGCTGGTTGCAGGTAGCAACGGGCATATCGCTTGGGGATTTACCAATTCCTATGGCAAATGGTTTGATTGGGTGCCGGTGCCGAAAGACGAGCCGGTTACAACTCAGCGCGAAACCATTGCAGTGAAATCGGGAAGTGCGGTCGCACTCGATATTCGCGAGACTCGCTTTGGGCCAATTGTTGAAACGAAAAATGATCAGCAATATGCGCTTAATTGGGTCGCGCATCGAGCCGGGGCAATCAATCCGAACGTGATGCAAATGATGTTTGCCAAAACGGTTGATGAAGCAGTCGCGATCGCGCAACAAAGCGGCTTGCCGCACCAAAATTTATTGGTGGTGGATACCGTCGGCAAACTCGCGTGGACCATTGCCGGACGCATGCCGAAGCAGGCACAGCAAAATCCCCAACGCGCGGGCTGGGCGAAGCCCGAAGACATTACCAGCGAGTGGCTACCAATAGCCGACTATCCCGTCATCAAAAACCCAAAAGACGCACGCTTGTGGACAGCAAATAGTCGACAGCTTGGCGGCGAAGGTGGTGCCCGAATTGGCGAAGGCGGATTTGATTTGGGCGCGCGTGGGCAGCAGATTCGTGATCGATTATTTGCGTTGCGAGATAAGCCGATTGACGAGGCCGCGTTGTACGCGATTCAACTCGATACCGAAGCGCGATTTATGAAACGCTGGGCCACGCGCATGCAAGACGTGGCGACGCAAAATCCAACTCTGCCAAATGCGGCAGAGACTTCGCGGCTATTGGCGGCATGGAATGGCCGTGCAGATGAGGATCAGGCGGGCTATTTACTGGCGAAAACATTTCGCCAAAAAGTACTCGACCAGCTTTGGAAATCATGGATGGCTACAGCAACTGGCAACACTGCCAAAGCAACATGGGATCAGCGTTTTGAATATGCTGGCGTGCAAGCCCTTGATGCGAAAGCACCGCATTTGCTGCCGCAGCCATTCGAAACCTGGGATGCCTTTCTCGCTGCACAACTCACCGCTGCTACTGACGAATTAATCAAAACACATGGATCGCTTGCCAACGCGACCTGGGGCAAATCCAACTTTGCCATCATCCGCCATCCACTGTCGCGTGCCGTACCCGCACTCAGCTATTTTCTCGACATGCCGCGCACGGCATTCTCAGGCGATTCAAATTTGCCCAAAGTGGTCGCAGGTAATTTTGGTGGCTCGCAGCGCATAGTCGTCTCGCCCGGCCATGAAGAGACCGCGATTTTCACGATGCCCGGCGGGCAAAGCGGGCATCCGCTTTCGCCGTTTTATGGCGCGGGACATCGGGATTGGTTGGATGGCGTGGCAGCGCCGTTGCTCGCGACTGCGCCGATTTATACGTTGCGGTTATCGGTGGCGAAATAGCAGGAGACCACCGTCCATGCTGTCATCCCGAGTAGCTTTTAAGAGGGATCTGCTTTCCATCGCATGTGGAACATTCCAGAAGCAGATTCCTCGTAAAAGCGACTCGCAATGACAACACAGGGCAAGCGCTGGTGCGCACTTTGAAGCATTTTCCCGGATTCAAGTACGAGTCCCGACAAGTCAGGGTAGACGACTGAAGGGGTGATGAGCTGAACCGCGGTACCCTTTTGTTTCTGAGACGAAAGGACACAGCTATGAGTGGTTCAGCCCTCACCCTGGAAGAACGA
>JANMQR010000051.1:0-3656 GCA_031370625.1 Burkholderiales bacterium
CTCAGCTTTAAGAATCTGCAAAAATTCATCGCGCATTTCATCGGTCGCGGCTTCAATCGGATCGAGCCACGGGAAATCGGCGCGATCAAAAAATTCAATCGGCAGTAACCCCGGATAATGGAACATCATTGAGCGTGATTCAAAGCGAAATTTTCGCCCGACGAGAATGTCAATTGAATCGCGGAAGCGATTCAATTTTTCACCAGATAAATTTCGATAATGCGGATCAAGATATTGATCCATAAACGCGCCAAAATTTTTCTGATATTTCTCCTGATAATCCATCGCATGCAATACGGCTGGCCGCAGATCCGGTGCCAATCTATCCAGTGCCGGTGACACGGTCGCCACCGCGCCATAAGCAGATGCAGCTTTGTGTGTTTTGCCTTGACGCTCCAGCAAATTCGCGCGCAAGATGAGGCCCAGCAAGTCCATCGCATCAACGGTGAGCGCGCCTTGTATCGCACGCTCTTCGCCCGCTTCATCCTTCAAGCCTTGGCAAATAAGCGCGAGATTAATCCACTGTTGCAGATCGGTTGGATTGATTTCCACGAGGCGCTTAAACGCGGCATGCGCCGCAGGCAAATCACCGGCCCGAAATGATCGCTGGCCAAGCGCGGTCAGCGCAGGTATGTGATTAGGCTCGGCGATGACAACTTGGGTCCATAGCCGAATCGCGTCTTGATCGCGCCCCGATTGTCCGGCGCGAACTGCTTGATCGGCTAGCTGATTAATTTCTTCGGCACTTAATTGATTATTGTTTTTCATATTTTGTTGCCGAGCCTTAATATTTTTAACAAAAAAATTTTTCTAATTGAGCACAGATTCTAGTAGGTCAGGTTCGGGGTTGGCAAATAAGGGTACCTGAGAATCTCAATTTGCGAACACCGATGTCACGTAGCTGCGCAACGTGACCTACATGAAATCATAAACTCCAGTACTGGCGCGGCTCTTCAATCATTTATCGCTTAAACGGCACGCCCCTATTGGGGTTTATAAATCCATAATAAGCCACTCGGGCTTAAATCTCCCACGCAGGTTTCACACCCGTTCGCGCATCAATCGCTTCGAACATCGCATTCACCAGTTCACGTTCGCGCATGGTTAATTCAGGCCGCCAAATTTCGAACAACAGGATCACGCGCGTTTGATTGCTGTCGTTCCATGCTTCGTGCTCAATGGTGTCATCGAAACACCACGCTTTGCCTTCAACCCATTCACGCGTTTCGTTGCCGACACGAAATCTGCAGTTGTGGGGAACAATCAACGGCAAATGACAAATTAAGCGCGTATTGATGAAACCGTTATGCGCAGGAATATGCGCGCCAGGGCGTAGCAAGGAAAAAAGAATCGACGGGGAGCGATTGCTGATTTGCGATATTGGCACATTCGCCAGCGCAGCCATCGTGCGCGGGCACCGCGCTGCGTTTTCTTTGACGACTTCGCCATTCTTCCACAAATAAAACGCGCTCCAATCGGGATTGTTGAGCATTCCCTGTTGAGCGTTGTGCGGACGGTCTTCAGCGCCTTGAACGTAAGGCACAAATGCGCTCGTCTCTTTCATGACCTCCACGAGCTCCGCGCGAATCTCGTCGGTTGCGGCTTCCACCGCGTCGAGCCACGGAAAATTTTCGCGCGCAAAAAACTGAATGTGCGGCAATTCAGGAAAAAAATACTGGCGTGGTTCCTGAAAATAAATTTTCTTGTGACCAAACATCACGTCGAGGGAATCTTCAAACCGGCGCGACGTTGGATCAATAGATTGCGCGGTCACCAAACCTTGCCCGGCTAATCTCTCGCGCAGAAAAGATTCAGACGCAACCACTGATTGCTCACACATGGCTTGCGCTCGCGCCACTTCGTTTTGCAAATCCGGGGGAAGCGGTTCTGCTGAAGCTGATGCTGTTCTAGCTGCTGCAAGGTAGAACGAAACTGCGGCGCGCTCATCACCGGTTGCTGCCAAGTGATCGGCTTTTAAAATCAACGCGCGCAAATTTTTCGGCTCGAGCGATAGCGCGTTATCCAACGCTTTTATGGTTGCTGCCGGATCATTCAAACGTCGACACGCATAGGCAAGACCCAAAAATGCGGACGCGTCAGCAACACCCAACGTTATAATTTGTTCGAACAGACGTTTTGCATTTGCGGCGTCGCCCTTTCGCAAAGCCTGTATTCCCGCTTCGGCCAATGCGCGCGCGTTGTTTAAAGATGTTGTTTGCATATTGAGCGAATATTTGTTTATGATAGTTTCAGATCGTTAGTGCTTTGCAACCGAAACCCGAACCACATCATTTTAGACACTCTGGAGGCTCGGCGAACGGAGACTTTCAATCGCGTAAGCAGTGATTTACCCATCGGTAATTTAAATTCAATTCCCCCGGAAGTTTCGTAGTAAAGTTACATGACGGTTTTGTCATCAGAAATTTGCATCCCTCCGGATTACTGCATCTGCCGGAAATACGATATATACTCTCGCCTTTATTTCAAAGCTGTATGTTTGCTTTGAATGCTTGTCATTAGCCGGATTTGGAGGTAGTTGAATGGGTTACGCAGAACAGCAACGTCAGCCAGGAAAACACGCCGTTGGCATCGCCGTTGTCATCATTTTGCACATTTTGCTAGGTTGGGCGCTGGCTTCCGGACTCGCGCGAGACGTTGCCAGAATCGTGTTGCCCGTGACTGAAACAGTGATTATCGAAGAGAAGAAAAAACCGCCGCCTCCACCCGAGCCGCCCCCTCCTCCGCCCAAAACTGTGGTTGTTCAGCAGACCTTTGTGCCACCGCCCGAGGTGCAGATTCAACAGCAAAACATTCCACCGCCGGTTATTTCAAACCCGACGCCAATAGCGCCGCCCGTGTTTGAGCGTCCTGCGCCACCGGCGCCGGTGGTAGCAGCACCGCCGCCTGCCGCCGCTATCGCGGTCGGTGTTGCCTGCCCTAATTCGAAAGAAGTTCGCGAGGCCGCAAAGTATCCGCCTCAAGCCCGAAAAGATGGTTTGCAGGGCGAGGTTGAGGTCGAATTCACTGTTGGTACGAACGGTGAAATTAAAGACATTAACGTTGTGTCTTCATCAAATCGCGTTTTCAACTCGGCAGCGATTAGTTCAGTTCGTCAATTTAAGTGCAACGCACAAGGATCTGACGTTAAAGTAAGAGTCCCTTATTCATTCAAGTTGAGTGACTAGTTTGATATGGCTGTAAATTAGTGGGTTGGGTAACAGCTACGTCAAACAATCCTTATTTTTAATATGTGTTGCACGTTATTTTCATCGGAGGAATCATGGCTTTAATTAAACGTATTTCCGCAGTGCTGGTTGCGGCAGTCATTTTCAGCGCGCCCGTCATGACGGCATTCGTTTCCCTGCAATCGGCACCCGCAGCGGCTCAGGCACCGGCGGCAGACCCTGCTAAACCAGCAGAGGCCGCTGCATCACCCGCAGCCACAATGACTGCTCCCATCGCAGCGCCTGTAAATACCAAAGACGAATTGGGCGTTAAGGCGATTTGGGACAAGGCCGATCTGGTCGCAAAATTCGTGCTGTTTATTTTGGTCGTCATGTCGATGGGTAGCTGGTACATTTTGATCGTGAAATTTTTCGAGCAGCGCCGTTTGATGAAAGAATCAAAAGCCGCTACCGAGACTTTCTGGAATGCAG
>JANMQR010000052.1:0-7214 GCA_031370625.1 Burkholderiales bacterium
GTCATTCAAAAGTGGTGGCCAACCACGCAGGCGCTCGATCTTGTTGAGGGCAATGTGGAAGAAGTAGCAGCAGCCGTTCACAATGAGGTTGCTCGTTTCGTTGGAAAAGAAGTAATAACTGGTACTTGGGAAACTTTTTCCACGGTTGATGAAGCATTCGGCGCTGCTCCTGAGTTTGCAAACGTCCCCACTTTCTACTTGATGTTGCCAACTCATTCCAAATGGACTGTCCTTTGGAACAATAGTTTTCTATGCAACGGCTACGATTCGTTATGCCATTGCCTAACCTCAAACCATGCGCTCACCACCGTGCATTGGCAAGCGCATGATGGTTGTACTTCCATGCAATCAGAGGCAAAATTTTGCCATCGGCGAGCGGGGGGAGGCAATGTAATTGAGCGATCAGTGCAGGTAATGCAGGAGGACGGCAGATGGGCATTCACTGAAAGTGGTGAGCAATTGGTCGAGGAAGATGTGCAGCTTTATACAGCGCGGCGTAAACGAGACCGGCTTAATGAGGATCGGCTGCTGCAACTGCTGGCACGCCTAGGCGCGCTGCCATGGTCTGAACAGTTCTACGCCTTGCCGAAGCATTGTTATGTCATTCGCCGAAGCGCAGCGCCCTCTACAATTATCAAACGGCGTCGCGAAGATGTACTTAAACACGGCTGACATGGCTGTTAAGGAATTCGTTTCTGTCTCTAGGGCGACGCAAAAATGCTATGCCTTTATTTTGATCGTTAACGCCAGAGGTCGCGATGGGTGTCGGTATCAAGGTTGGTCAAATAATTGATGAGATTGGATCAGCAAGCTTCTTGCATTCTTTTTTCTCAACAATTTCAGTTCACTGTGAAGCCAGCGGATGGGGATCTCGCTTCCCTATGCTCATGAATCGCCTATACCAAGGCGGGGTTTCACCACAGGAAGCAGCCGTTGCGCTAACCGAACTTCTTGAAGCGAAGGCAGCGCTTTCTCAGCTACCACCTTCATCAGTAGTTTGGGATATTGAAGACAGGTCACTTCAGCCGCCGTGGGGAATAAACATTTCGGATGACATCACGAGTCTAGGAAACTATTTCGTCTCCAGCTCAGGGCGAGATGTCTTTGAATTGTTGGATGAATCTCTTGGTGGGGCAGTCGAAAAAAACTCAGACGCTGTTATTGTCTAGGCTCACCAGCTAAGAATTGAAACGCCAGTATTAACGGGTAGTTTTCGAAGGAAAAACCCGGACGAGTGCAAGCATAAATGCTTCAAAGTGCCCGCCGATATTAGGCCTTGTTGGGTAGCGAAACAATAAAAATCCGTGCAGCTTTTGTGATGGATAGTCTTGTGCAGTGGACACAACGATAAGCAATTGGTTAGTATCAAGCTTCGAAATGCATGCATAGAATGTTTGAAGCCAGCGCGAATGTTGCGGATGCGGGCACTTTCCAATTGATTTATGCTGCCATTCCTCCATCTCACAACCGAGAACGCTCATGCCACTCGCACGCATTTCCGTCCCAACTCATCTACCGCTGAAACAGGTGCAAGCGATCGCCGATGCTGCTCATGATGGCTTGGTCAAAACATGCAATGTGCCGATAGATGATCGATTTCAATTGATCACGCGCTTTTCGCCTGAGCTGATGATATTGAATCCCACTTTCGGAAACGTTAACCGATCTTCTGCGGCGTCCATCGTGGAGATCACTTTTCTTGGCGGGCGAACCGATGCGCAAAAACAGAGTCTCTACAAACACATCGTCAGCAGCTGTTCCGCAGCAGGAATTCGAGAGGATGACATCATGATTGCATTGACCGAAAATCAACCGATTGATTGGTCACTTGGCAAAGGCGAATCATTCTCCAAGCACAATTAGTAGCCTCTATAAATATGCTCGTGCAAAATTGAAACGCCAGCGTTGACGGGCATCGTCGAGCACAAATGACTCAAAACACCCGCCAATATTAGGCTTTGCCAATTTTTATTATGTCGCCTGCAAGCTCTTCGGAGCCAATTCACAACCACCAATACGCCATTCGTTATCGGCCTGACGCTCCATCGTATACAGCGCAATAACAATATCGCCATCGGTAGTGAAAAATTTTACCGGCTGAATGGTGAGGCCATTTACATTGGCGGCTTCTAAAAATTCACGTGAGCTGTGTTTGAGCAGCGGGGCGTAGCCTGAGCGCACCATGTCCATAAATTGCCGTGGCGTGCCGAAAACTTTTCGCGTATCGGCGGTGGCGTATGAGAATGCGATGGCTTCGTCATTGCGCTCGAATGCGCGCAGCTGTAAGGTAATGACGCGCTGCATTTTTTCGCGATCCGATTTTGAGAGCACTGGTTTTGGTGGGGCAACTTTCTCCGCTGCCGATTGATTTTCGGCATCTGCTTTTAATTCTGATTTTGCATCGGGATTGGCACGTGGCTCTATGGCTTTGGTCTGTGCTGAGCAAGTCATGACCAGTAGCGCAATTGATGCAGCACAAATGCCGCGCAGGTAATTTATTTTCATAAGCCACTCCCGATTTTGTATCGCGTGACAGCGCACGATAGCGCTCGCACTATTCTTTCGAATTCCACTTTACTCCAGAGCGGAAAAAATGTCTTTTGGTGTGGGGAAATAGTGTGGCGCTGTATTCTGCACGCGACTTACCTTAAAACCCGCGCGGTGGCGGCTAGATGCGCCTCCTTCCCTCACGAACGTGGGGGAAGGCTGGGATGGGGGATTGTCTATATTTGAGGCAGCGTAAACAAAGCAAGCATCGCCCCCATCCCGACCTTCCCCCGTCGCCGAGGGAAGGAGTGGTTCGGTGAACGCTTGAATTAGTCACATCAATTGCGCAACGCTGCGCTTGCGATATTCCGCTAATCCGCTTCCGACGAAAATCCATCTGCGCTGCGTCGCGCCCTGACTGCGGCGCGTTTGTCTGCACCCCAGATCTGGCGGAAGGTGGTGAATTTTTCGCGCCAGGTGAGGCCTTCGGAGGCGAGCGCTTCCATGAATGCGGCAACGCGACGCGAAATCATAACGGTGTATAAGGACAGCAAAACAGTAGGGATGAAAACGGCGAAAAAAATGAGGAGCTTTGTTTGCGTTTGCAAATCGGAGTGGCTATACAAATTCATGCCGAGAAAGCCAGTGACGATGGTGCCGACCATGCCGCAAGCTGATACCACGGTGAGGCGGGTGGTGTTATCGGTTTGTTTGCGGGCACGATCTGCGTCCAGATATTCATTGATGTCGCGCGCCTCTTCGCGCACTTCTGCGTATAGCGCGTCGGACCCCAACTGATGGCTCCAGCGTTTGAAGAAATCACTTGCCTGCACCTGGTTTGAAATTTCGTGGAACCAGTAGCGGTGATTGAATCGTAAAAAAACTTCCAGCGTTTCGCGCACGTGTCGTTTGAATAATTTCACGCTCTCAAAATCGCGCACACGCAGGCGCTCAACGGCACGCGAAAAGCGGTTCGACATCGACAGCAACGCGGCCTTGTGGAAATGCGCAATCAAACCAATCTGAAAAAATTGGTGCCGAAACTGGCGATTCAAACCCGCGCTGCCGGGGCCGGTTTTGGTGATCATGGCAAACGCAAGTCCGCAAAATATAAACCGCGTATCCATGCCGCTGTTTGCATCGTCGGCATCCCAATAGCGGTCATAACAATTGTCGGTTTCAAAATTGGCAAGAAAGTTTTTTGAATAGGGCAAGGTATTCGAGTCGCCCCATTTCGCTGCAAAGCCCAACCGCACCATATCGCCGCGCGACAACACACGCGGATCATCAAAGGCAAGAAACGTCATGATGGGAATACGTTTGTTTTCCAGCTGGTAATACTTGATTGCTTTACCGACGCGATACGCGGGCTTCAATGGGAACAGCAAATATTCCCAATGCGATGCCAGTGGGGTTTGCCGTTCGCCACGCACCAGATTCAAAAATTTGCTTTGATCCTGATAGTCAGAGGTGGCCAACACCGTCTGGTTTTCTCCAATGAATTTCACCTCCAGCGGCGAGTGCGCGCCCTGCACCAGGCCGCCTTCTTTTGCCACGTCCCAAGCAGGCGGATACGGGCGACCGAGACGATCCATTAGCTCGATTGCCGCATCCAACGCGATGTCTTTGCCAGCCACCTCAAGGGCCACCAGTGCAATGTCGATGTCGTAAAAAAAATACAAACGCAGGCGCATCACATCCAGCACCAACGGCATATCATCCGGTCTTAGGCGGACATGGATCTCGCGAACATCATCGCGTTTAAAAATATGCAAGGACGATTGCGCACCACGCCCCTCTTCACCAACGCCATATAGAAAACGCTGCACGTACGGCAGGAAATAAACGAATTCCTCATACCCGATGAGACACGACTCATCCTCAATCAGCAACGCATCTTCAACGTACTCCCAAGGCGCGGGATCGCGCCGCAGGTTGTCCCAATAAAGCAGCACGTGGCCGCTCGCATCGCGACGCAGGCTTTGCAACTGCACCGGCCAAAGCAGGGTGTGGTTGAATTGGCGAACCACTTTGTTTTCCATTTTCTTACCCCACTGCGTCCGTTCAGGACTTATTTACCGCGTATAAATTTGAACGCTACTTCGGCTGAAATTCCGGATCCTGAAATTGCCAAAGCAGGAATGAATAAACATCAGCAAGCTCCGCATTGCGTTGTGATTTGGTCGAACCGACGCCATGACCGGCATCATAATCCAGCCGCAATAGAACCGGCTTTGCGTTCTTATTCATATCCGTCACCGCTTGTAAACGCGCTGCCATTTTTGCAGAGTGCCAGACCTCAACACGCGGATCATTGACGCCGTGCATCAACAGCACAGCGGGATAAGTGACCCCTTCTTTGACATGATGCAGCGAGCTCATTTCTAGCAGGCCTTTAAAACCATCCTCGGTTTTTACACTGCCAAACTCGGGAATATTCGGCGGGCCATTCGGCGTAAATTCAGCACGCATGGCATCGAGCACGCCCACCGCCGGGACGACTGCCGCAAACAAATCGGGACGCTCCGTTAGCGCACGACCAACGGTAATACCGCCCGCACTGCCGCCCTGAATCGCCAGCAATTCCTTACGCGTGAATTTACGTTGAATCATATATTCGCTGCATGCAACTAAATCGCGCCATGAATTTGGCTTATTCAGTTTCTGTCCCGCGCGATGCCATTCCACGCCAAATTCACCGCCGCCGCGCACATGGCATGTGGCCAGAATCCCGCCGCGTTCAAGCCACGCCATATTGGTCGGCGAGAACGAGGGCGACTGTGTGAACCCATACGCACCGTAGGCACGAATGAGCGCTGGGTTGTACGCGTTCAAGGTCGTGCCTTTTTTGTAGATGAGTGACAGCGGTACTTTTGCGCCATCCTTGGCGGTGACGGTCAAACGCACTTCGGTCATGTTTTCAAAATCGACTTTGGATTTTGGCATCAGGCGCGTGTCGGCCACGTTGCCAGACCGGGCTTCGACGGTCACGTACGATGGCGATTCGGTCCAGCCTTCCAGCCGCAGCAACACGCCAGGGCGCTGTGGGTCGGCAATGATCTGGCGCACGGCAAGATCGAATGGCAAACGTACGAATTCCAAACGGCCCCCGGTGTAGACGGCGCTGTTGAAATTCAATCGCTGCATGCGATCCACGCCGGCCAAAAGTTCGCGAATGTAGAGCCCGTCCTGCGCGACTTCCATTTGCGTAATCACGGTATCGCCTTGTGGCACAACAGTGGTGGCTGACGCGAACTCGGGCTTGGCAAGATTGGCGCGCATGATTTTGTAGCGGGGCGCATCTTTGTGTGTGAGCAAGTAGATGCCGCCCGCGTGCGGCGCATAGTCGGTCACACCGTCTTTCGGTTCAACCGATTTACGCCAAGTAATCGGGCCCGGTAGTTGCGAAGCATCAGCCACATACAAACTTATTTCGCGCAAATCACCGTGCTCGATCTTGCCAATCAGGTTACGGCCATCGGCGGTCTGCTCAACATGCGGAATGTCGATGTCCGCAAAGTTCACATTAGCACTCGTACCGGGACCAAACACCGGTTCATCTTGTGCAACCGCGCGACCTAATACATGACGGAATGCCACAGTTCGCAAATATTGATTTTTCGCGTCGCCTGACTTTTGCACGGGCAACCGATTGTAGAAAAATGCCTTGTTGTCTGCCGTCCACGCGAGACCGTTGGCAAAGCCGATCCGATCAATGACCGTACCGGTTTGTTTGCCGCTGGCGACTTCAATTATGCGTAGCGATGTTTCTTCAGATCCACCAGCTGCGACGCCGATCACAACATGCGCGCCATTTGGCGATGCGCGAAAAAAATCAAGCGCCCAACGCTTTGGTGCAGCCGATGACTGCGCATCAACAACGGACAGCGACTGTGCATCAAACAGCAATCGCTCGGCACCACTGAAACCCTCGCGCACATAAAGTTTGCGCATCGTTTCACCGGGCGCAATTTTGTAGTAAAACACCCGCGACGATGCGGTGCCTGCAGTCAGCTGAACACCAGAAATTGCGATCCCCGCATCCGATAATTCAGCAATACGCGCCGCCATTTTCACGCGGCCAGGAATACGATCGAGGACGCTACGGGTATGTTCGCCCTGCGCGCGCATAAACGCCACGACTTCAGGATTGGTCACGTCTTCCATGTAGCGGTACGGGTCTGGCACGCTTTGACCGAAATGCGTTTCGGTTACCACTCGCACCGGCGCGGCGGGCGGGCCTTTGCGAGCTGGACCTTTTGCAACTACATCAGGTGCCGCGGCGGCAGTGGCGGCGGGCTTGGCGTCGAGCGCGGGCGCATTTGCGCACGATGACAATAAGGTCGCCGCGACGGTTGAAATCGCGACTGCAAGCAGGCCACGGAGTCCGCTAGAAATCAGTAACCCACCATTTTTTACGAGAATATCCTGTTTCATTTTTTGCACCCCGGAGCGACCGTGTAGAAAAGTAATGTCCGGAAACTAACACGGCAAACGGTGCTTGTGCAAAAAGCGTCAATTCAGCATTAATTCAGTATGGGTGCTACCAATAATTTTCCACGATGATATGGCCCGGCTCAAGCTTGCGATTCATCCGAAATCCGCGCGATTTCAGCAGTGCGCGCATGCCTTCGACCATGTCCGGATTGCCGCACAGCATGAAGCGCGAATGCTCGTCACTGAGCGGCAGAGATGCCGCGCGCTCAAGCTCGCCAGATTCGATCAGC
>JANMQR010000123.1:0-4305 GCA_031370625.1 Burkholderiales bacterium
GCGGCCTTGTGCCAGCGCGACGGCACCAGCATTCAAATCTTCGCCAGCATGACGCACGTTTTGGCCGAGCTTTTGTCCCGAAGCGAATGTGATTGATTTGCCATTCACCTGCGCGCGTTCCTGCATCACAATCGTGTCAGCACCTTCTGGCACCACACCGCCCGTGAAGATGCGCACGCACTCGTTTTTGCCAACAGATTTGCTGAACGGCTTGCCCGCAAAACTCGCGCCGATTTCGGTCAGTGTTGTTTCGCCCGGTTGCAAATCAGCAAATCGCATCGCCCAACCATCCATGGCTGAATTGCGGTGCGAAGGAACATTAACCGGCGAAATAATATCTGCCGCCAGCACGCGCCCAAGTGCAGAACGCAGCGCCACGCGCGCCACGCCGGTAACCGGCGAGAGAAAGGTGTGAATAAATTTGCGCGCCTTATCGACCGGCATAGAATTCGGGTCGTAGTCATCAGCGCAGGAAGCTTCGGTAATCGTCAGGAGCGGGTTCATAGGTCTTTGCTAATTGGTGTGAAGTGGGACAGTCGCGTCAATGCTGATTCTACCGTCTGGATGCCAGGTCAAAATATTTAGCTCGCGCACAAACAATCGCCATTCCTGTGCGCGGCCCCGTCCAAAGGCGTTTTCGGCGGCATCCAGCAGCGGTTGGAACGGCTCACGAATGTCACCCTTGTGCATCACGCGGGCAATAGTGATGTGCGGTGTGTAGGTCATTTCCTTGCGTAGAAAATTCTTTAACACACCGGTATAAAGCTCATCGTGAAGCGCTGTCACGGCTTCGTCACGATCCCGCACCATTAGCAATACAAATTCATCCAGTAGCGGTTCCACGTCACGAAACGTGACAGGCAGCGGTGGCCATTTGGCGACGATGCGGCGCGTATGTGAGGCGAGCTGCATTGACGATAAGTTGCAGGCAAATGGAAAAACCAGATGCAAATGCGCAGGAATAAGGGCTGCGAGTGGATCATGTTTTGCGCGGAAAATTTCGATCTTCGATTCCAGCGGAAACGGCGGGAACCAGACGATGCCACGACGGGGTAGCGGCGGGCGAAGTTGTAATCGGCGAACGTTGCGGCGGGCCATTACTTTGCGGGCGGACTTAATTGAAGCGCGCGTAATTCTTCTTCAGTATTGATATTCGCAAAAGCTGCTTCCTGATCGTCGAATTGCACCTCGACTACTTTCAATGTCGCATACCATTTATCAATTTTGCGCTGACCCGTTTCCAGAAAAGAGCGCAGGTGGGGTTCCATGCTGCGCTTCACCAAACAAAACACCGGGTGTACTTGATCGTAGGTTTTAGCGACGGCTAAATCGGCATTTCCTTTTTCCATTGCCAGCAATAAACGCGCGACTAAATCCAGCGGTAGAAATGGCGAATCGCAAGGTGCGGTAACGATGAGCGGCGTCGTTGCGTGCATCATGCCCACATGCAAGCCTGCGAGTGGGCCTGCGAAACCGTCAATCGCATCAGCTATGACGCGATGGCCAAATGCTGCGTATTCGTTGATGCTGCGATTCGCGTTGATGATGATTTCATCTGCTTGTGGCGTGATGCGATCAAGTACATGCGCGACCATCGGTTTGCCGCTGAACAATTGCAAGCCTTTATCGACGCTGCCCATGCGTGAGCCGCGGCCACCGGCGAGGATTAGGGCGGTGATTTTGGGTGGGGTCATCTTTTGCTGCCTGGCTTCGTGGGGACGTCCCCCTCTCCCTCGGTCCCTCCCCCGCGAGGGGGGAGGGATGCAAAGCTCGCTTCGCTGTCGTCAAATGCCGCAATTGACGGAGCAGTAACTGCGCGGCGACGTCGAGCCCCTCTCCCTCGAGGGGAGAGGGGTTGGGGAGAGGGTGCTGCCTGCAGCTGCACCAAAATCCGCTCCACGACACCGTCCAAATTCTCAAACACCTCATTATTCCAAAACCGCAAAACAACAAATCCTTGCGACGACAGCCACGCGTCGCGAGCAACATCAGAGGCAGATCCATTGTGCTGACCCCCATCCAGTTCCACAATCAATTGCGCTTCTAAACAAACAAAATCAACAATGTAATTCCCCAACGGCTGCTGCCGACGAAACTTGAAATCAAGAAGTCGCCCCGCGCGCAAATACTGCCACAGCCTGTGTTCCGCATCGGTCGGCACCGCTCGCATCATCCTCGCAAAATCAAGCAGCATGAAGCCTTTCCACCCCTGTAAACAACAAATAATGCTTATTCACCGCCCGCCCAATCATCGTAATGCCGACCCGCTTCGCGATGTCATAACCCATCTGCGTCAGCCCAGAGCGCGATACCAAAAACGGAATGCCCATCTGCGCCGCTTTGATTACCATTTCGCTGGTGAGTCGGCCTGTTGTGTAAAAAATTTTGTCGCCGCCGTCGACACCTTCAAGCCACATCCAGCCCGCAATCGCATCGACCGCATTGTGACGGCCGACATCTTCCACAAAGGTCAAAATCTCGCCTGATGAATTGCCTAACGCGCAGCCATGCACCGCGCCTGCCTGCTTGTAAATTGACTCGTGAATCCGCACATTGTTCAGCAATGCGTAGAGTGTTGCTTGCGAAATTTTAATGTCGCGCGGCAGTTGAATATTTTCCAAGTCCGCCATCAAATCGCCAAATACGGTGCCTTCGCCACAGCCCGTGGTCTTGGTGCGTTTGGCCATTTTTTCGTCGAGATTTTTCAAGCCATTGCGGGTCGTGACCGAGCATGCGTTGACTTCCCAATCGACCTGCACCGAAATAATTTCATCAATATTTTCCAGCAAACGCTGATTGCGCAAATAGCCGATCACGAGCGCTTCGGGCGCGGCACCGAGCGTCATGATGGTGAGGATCTCGCGTTTGTCGACGTAGATGGTGAGCGGATGCTCGCCCGCAATCGGGGTGGGTTGCGTGACGCCATTTTCATCGAATGCATCGACGGTGAATGTCGCTGGGCGGGCTGCATTGCTGAGAGCGGGACGCGCCATTATTTTTTCTTGGTGATGAGTAAGGTGAGGCCGAATGCGGAGACGATTAACGTCATCACGAGACCGACGGTGCTCGGGCGGCCAAGGTTGATCGCGATTACGGCGAAGATGAGCCAAGGGGCGATGAGGAAAGTAAGAGCGATAAGGGTTTTCATGGATTGGAAAGTTTCATGCGATCGAATAAGTAAACCCTAATATCGGCGGGCGGTTACAAGCAAAAATATGCCAAACGCCCCGCCAGCGCTAGCGTTAGGAAAATCTATCTATTTCACGGCCTCCCGCAACCACTTCACCAACGGCAACGCCGCCTCAAAATTTTTCGCAATTTCTCCCGCCAAATCCTTCGGCACACGTTTGTTCAGACTGACCGAAGTCTCACATAAAAAATGCCGATTTTTGATGTATTCAATGTGCGGCAAATCAGCAGCGTAGCCTTTCGGTGGACGCGCCATACGGTCTTGTTCGATCAGGCCGCCGAAGCTGTCGTTGATCGATTTATTCTTCAACAATTTCGAAAATTTCGTCGGCTCGGCCACGATGTAATCACGAATCTTTTTGATTGCGGCCGCTTCAGGCATGTAGACGCCGCACGCGGTCAACAAGTTGCCTTTGTGATCGACATGAAAATAATAAACAGGTCGCGCCTTGTCAGTCGTGCGCGCGCCAAGCACCGCACCGATATGGTTCTTGTACGGGCTTTTGTCTTTCGCAAAACGCACATCGCGATAAATGCGGAACACCGCTTTTTTAGGTTCAAACGGGCCGAGTTCTTTATCGAATTTTGCGACCGCAGCGCCAACTTCGCCGACCAGCTCAATGAACTCCTCGCGCAAAATATCGTAATGCGGTTTGTTATGCAAAAACCACGGACGATTGTTGTTTTCGGTGAGTTCTTTTAGGAACTGAAGGAGGGCGGGGATGTGCATGTTAATGATCGGTTAAGGGATTTCGGTAGGTCACGTTGCGCAACGACGTCACCTCGTTGATAGATGAACAAGAATTAAAACCATGTTTCAGCCCCCAATAAAACTCATTTCAACCTTCCGCTCTTTTGCGGTTTCAGCTGTACGAATTTCAGAATAATTATCCGTCCGGTGTTGCCAAATCCCCGCAATCGAATCACGAATTTCAACATCACTTTTACCACTTCGCAGCAACGATTTTAAGTCATAGCCCTTCAACGCAAACAGGCAGGTAAATAGTGAGCCATCGGTAGACAATCTCGCCCGCGTGCAGGTGCCGCAGAAAGCCTGCGTGACGCTTGAAATGACGCCAATTTCGCCGCTGCCATCGACATAGCGCCAGCGTTCGG
>JANMQR010000143.1:0-12049 GCA_031370625.1 Burkholderiales bacterium
CGGGCGGCGAAACGAATCTATCAAAGAAAAAGGGAAAGCAGTCACGCTTTCCCTTTTTCAAATTGGAGCGGGAGAAGAGTCTCGAACTCTCGACCTATACCTTGGCAAGGTATCGCTCTACCAACTGAGCTACTCCCGCAAAAACTCTTTACTGGAGGCGCGAGCCGGAGTCGAACCGACCTACACGGATTTGCAATCCGGTGCATAACCGCTTTGCTATCGCGCCGTAAAACGTGCTGCAAAAATGAAACGAGGGAACCTTAATTAAAGACTCGATGGCGCTGTTTCCAGTCGCCGCCAAACTAAAACTAAAGTTCCCCCAAATTTGGAGCGGGAGAAGAGTCTCGAACTCTCGACCTCAACCTTGGCAAGGTTGCGCTCTACCAACTGAGCTACTCCCGCGAAGCCATGAATTATATAGGAAAAAGTGGTTGCGTCAACTCTTAATCATTCGTCCCACATTCGCGCGCACTTTATGCCATCAATCGCGCACCAAACGCCCGCCTTCCACACGCACTTTATCGCCAATGCGCACATTCGGCTCTGAGTTGTAACGTACGGTACTAAATGTGTTGTCTTCCATGCGCACGCGCACGTCATAGCTGCGCGATGACTTGCTATTTTTTTCCACTTGATTGCCCAGTACGGCACCGCCAACCGCGCCCGCGACGGTGGCGACATCGCGTCCGCGCCCACCGCCCACCTGATGGCCCAGTACGCCACCAATCACGCCGCCGAGCACCGCGCCAGCACCACTGCCTTGGCCCGCTTGCTCGATCGGAATGATGCTATCAACTGTGCCGCAGGAGCGGCACGCGCGTTCAGCCACACGTGGAGCCTGGCTCGGCGCGTTGCTTTGCGTTCCGTTTTGCGCATATACCGGCGTCGGTTGATTGTTGTTGGATGGCGTGCGTTCGCTTGAGCTGTTAGGCGTTGGTGCGGGCCTCGCGGCTGCGGCCACCACGGTAGGCTTGCGCTCTGTGTAGCTGGGCGTTGGCGTCTGCGTCGCTGGCGAGCGCTGTGCGGCAATCGACTGATCCGCCTTCGCCAGTGGCTGGCCAACCGTTTTACTGTCGAGCGGCTTTAAATTCGATTGCGATTGCGATGACGGCGTCGGCGCAGAGGTCTGCGGCGCATCCATCATGGTGCCCACGCCTGCTGATGCGGCACCGGCAGCGGCGGCTGTTAAAGGCGCGCTGGATTCTGCTTTTGCACTCGCGATTTCGCTATTCAAATTCGCTTTGGATTGCGCATTCGGCAGAATGCCCGTCATCATTGCGACGCCAACTGCGCTAAAAATAGTCACGGCGACTGCGGCAACAATGATCATCGGATGCGTTTTTTTCAGCGCGATAGAGCTTTGTTTCACGGTGGACGCGATTTCGCGAGGTGCTTCGTCAAGATTGGGCATGTCAGACTCCTTAAAAAAATGCATTTCGCATTGTTAGTTTTATTGCCCCGGTATAACGTTTTAGAGCTCATAAAGTTGACCACAGAGCCGAAGCAAGATTCCGTAAAACCGCTAATCTCCGGGCACCATCGTCACTTTTTTCGCGAGCATCGCGTCAATTTCAGAAACGCTATAACCCAATTCAGCCAATACTTCACGGCTGTGCTCCCCCAGGCGCGCCGCCATTGAACGAATCGACGGCGGCGTTTCGCTCCATTTACCGACCGGTGCCGTGGTGCGAATACGGCCTTCAGTGGCATGGTCGTATTCGGGAAAAAACCCAATCGCGTTCAAGTGCGGATCGTCAATCAACGAATCAAGCGTATGCATTGGTGTGGCGGGAATATCGCCCTCGTCCAGCGCCTCAATCCACGCGGCGGTGGTGCGCGTTCTCATCACTTCAGCGACGAATTCATACACGGCTTTAATATTCACCGCGCGCGCTGAATGATCGCAAAAACGTGGATCGGCCAACAAATCCTTGCGATCAATCATTTCAAAAAATCGCTGCCATTGTTTGTCGTTGTAAATCAATACGCAAAGATGTCCGTCGGCAGTCGCGTACGGCCGACGATGCGGCGCGACCAATCGCGGATAACCGGGCGGGCCAATCGCGGGCTCAAATGTTTTACCACCCATATGATCGCCCAACACAAATTGCGAAAGGCTTTCAAACATCGTCACTTCCACCGCCTGACCCACGCCCGTGCGCGCCGCGTGAAACAACGCACCGGTAATCGCAATCACCGTTTGCAAACCGACGCTGCGATCACCCAACGTCACCGGCGCATAACGTGGCACCTCGCTGCCCTGAGCGAGCGACAGCGCAGGCACACCTGCTGCGCCTTGAATGAGATCGTCATACGCAGGCCGCCCGGCATAAGGCCCATCTTCGCTAAAGCCAAACGCACCAACGTAAATAATTTTCGGATTCACCGCCTTCACGTCTTCGTAGCTCAAGCCCAGCCGCGCCATTGCCTGAGGGCGCACGTTATAAACCAGCACGTCTGAGACGGCCACCAGTTTCAAAATCGCTGCACGACCCTCAGCTTGTTTTAAATCCAAAACAAGTGAGCGTTTATTGCGATTTGCGTGTAAGTAAATATGCCCCATGCCCGGATTTTTCATGGGTCCAACCCAGCGCATATTGTCACCCGCGGGTGATTCCACTTTCACAATATCGGCACCCATGTCACCCAAAATCTGCGTGGCATATGGGCCCATCACGACGGTGGTGAGGTCGAGAATTTTTACACCGACGAGCGGGCCTTTGTTTTCTACTGCATTCATCTGATTCTTCCGATTAGGCGCATAGCAAACACCAGCATTGGCGGGCAGTTGCAAGCATAAACAGCCCGAAAGCCGCCCCAATATTAGGCTTTACTTGTGCAATTTGAGACACCAAATATTATTGTACGTCGCCACATCGAAAACCCCCACTTCACTCTTGACGAAGCTTGCCGCAGCCGCCCGCAAACTGGCATTATCTGGGGCTAATAGCGCGTAGCGGTTTTATCAGGTGATAAAACACGGCTGCCGGGAGTGAAGTTGAATGCCAAGCAAGAGTGTTGAAGGACTTGATCGCGGTTGGATTATTCCCATCGGCGGTGCAGAAGAAAAAGAAAATTCGCCTGAAATTTTGGAGCGGTTTGTTCAATTGTGTGGTGGTGGAGATGCCAATATTGCCGTGATCGCCACCGCGAGCCGCCTGGAAGATACCGGTGTACGCTACGAGAAAATTTTCGGTGGACTCGGTGCGGGCAATGTCACGGCAATCACGTTCGATACACGTCGTGATTGCGAAGAAGCCGGACGACTCGAAAAACTCGCCTCGGCGAATGGCGTATTTTTTACCGGTGGAAATCAGCTACGCTTATCTACTGTGATCGGCGGCACATCGGTAGCGAAAGAAATTCGTCGCATGAATGCGGCCGGCGTACACGTCGCGGGCACTAGTGCGGGTGCGGCGTTTATTTCGGAACACATGATCGCATTTGGTGATGAAGGCTCGAGCCCAAAAGCAGGCCAAGCGCGGCTTGCACCGGGGCTGGGGCTTACCAATCGATTCATCATCGATCAACACTTTCGTCAGCGTGATCGGCTCGGCCGTCTGCTTTCGGCCTTAGCCTACAACCCGTTCGCAATCGGCTTGGGGCTTGATGAAGACACCGCCGCGTTCATCGGGCCGGATAACAATATCGAAGTTGAAGGCAGCGGCGGCATTACGATTGTCGACGCATCAGGCATTGAGTTTTCGTCAATGGATTCTGCTGATGAAGGCAAAGTGGTTTGCATGTTGGGATTGCAGCTGCATATTCTGGTCGCAGGAGCGACATTTAATTTACACACGCGGCAAGCTTCCGCTGGATCATTAGTTAAGAAATCATAGGAAAATTTTATGCGCATTCTTGATCGTTTCGTCTATGTTGGTCCCTCGCTGTATGCGCATTTTCCGGTCATTAAACTTGATCTTGATTTGGGCGAATTGGAAGCCTGGCCCACGGGCAAATTAGGCACGGCCTATGTGATGGAATTAGTGAAAGCCCTGCCGAGTTTGCAGGAGCACGGCTGCTCGTATCGCGAGGCGGGCGGGCTCATTCGCCGCATGCTGGAAGATGAAGGCACGTGGCTCGGTCATGTGTTTGAGCATGTCGCGATTGAGCTACAAAACATCGCGGGAGAAGACGTCACCTTCGGCAAAACACGCAGCACAGATCGGCCCGGCATCTACAGCGTGATTTACGAATATGCGCAGCGCGATGAGGGTGTTGAAGCGGGTGAACTGGCGCTGAAATTATTGTGCTCGCTGCTGCCGAAAAATTTGCAGCCTGAAAATTCGGTGCCGAAAGATTGGGATTGGCCGACCGCACGCGATGAATACATTCGCTATTCGCAGCGTCGCGCGCTTGGGCCATCGACCGCATCGCTGGTGCGTGCAGCTGAAGAGCGCGGCATTCCGTGGCTGCGGATGAATGAGCAATCGCTAATCCAATTGGGTTATGGCAAATGGCAGCAACGCATTCAGGCCACGGTCACAGGCCGCACCAGCTACATCGCTGTCGAGCTGGCAGGCGATAAAGAAGAGACCAATAAAATTCTCGCCGCACGTGGCCTGCCGGTACCGCGTCAAGAGTTGGTGCGCTCCGCAGATCGCGCAGTGACTGCCGCCAAACGTCTCGGCTATCCGGTCGTGACCAAACCTTATAACGGCAATCATGGTCGCGGTATTTCGATTCATCTCACCAATGAAGCCGAAGTACGCGCGGGTTTTGAGGCCGCCACCGAGCATTCATCGTCCGTAATTGTTGAGACTTATTTGACTGGCGACGATCATCGGTTGCTGGTGGTGAATGGTGAGCTGGTCGCCGCCACACGCCGCACGCCGGGGCATGTGGTGGGCGATGGCGTATCTACCGTGCGCGCGCTGGTGGACAAAGTAAATCAAGACCCGCGTCGCGGTATCGGTCACGCCAAAGTAATGACGCAGATTGAACTCGATACGCAAGCGGACATCATGCTCGCGCGTGTAGAAATGACCGTCGATTCGATTCCCATAAAAGATCAAATCGTCATGCTGCGCTCGACCGCAAATCTTTCCACCGGTGGCACCGCGACTGATGTGACCGACGTGATTCATCCCGACAACCGCGACATGGCCGTGCGCGCGATTACTGCGATTGGGCTCGATGTCGGCGGCGTGGATTTTTTGATTCCCGATATTACGGAAAGCTATCGCACCGTTGGCGGCGGCATTTGCGAGGTGAACGCCGCACCCGGCTTTCGCATGCACGTGGCACCCTCAGAAGGCACGCCGCGCGATGTGGCAGGGCCGGTGATCGATATGCTGTTCCCGGCGGGCACGCCGACCCGCGTGCCGATTGCCGGCATCACCGGCACCAATGGCAAAACTACCACGTCGCGCATGCTTGCGCATATCGCGAAAATGGCCGGCTACACGCCCGGCTTGACCACCACCGATGGCGTCTACATCGACGGCGAGCGCACCGTGGAAGGTGACATGACCGGCCCGATTGCGACGCGCATGGTGTTAGCCGATGCGCAAATTGATTTGGCTGTGCTGGAAATCGCGCGCGGTGGATTGCTGCGCGCGGGCATGGGCGTGCCGTTCATCAATGTGGGCGCGGTGCTGAATGTGGAAGCCGATCATTTGGGCATGAAAGGCATCGACACGCTCGAACAACTCGCCGAAGTAAAACGCATCGTGGTCGAGGTTGCACGCGATTGCGCGGTGTTGAATGCGGACGACGTAAACGTGATCAAAATGTCCGCCGACACCGAAGCGAAAAGTATTTGCTACGTCACCGTCAACCCACAGCACGCCGTAGTGCGCGAGCACATTCGTGCGGGCGGGCGAGCCTGTGCGCTGGAGGCGGGTGTGAACGGCCACATGATTACCCTCTACGACAAAGGCGGCCACATCCCGCTCATGTGGACGCACCTGATCCCCGCCACGCTCGAGGGCCGCGCGATGCATAACGTGCAAAACGCGATGTTCGCTGCCGCAATGGCGTTCTCACTCGGTATTAAGCTCGATGCGATTCGCCAAGGCTTGCGCACCTTCGACACCACGTTCTACCAGGCCCCAGGCCGCATGAACGTGTTTGACGAGCATCCGTTCAAAGTGATTTTCGATTACGGCCACAACGCCCACGCGGTCGGTGTAATGGCGGATTTGGCGCAGCGATTGGATGTGCAAGGTCGCCGCATTATTGTGCTCTCAGCACCCGGTGATCGGCGCGATGAAGATGTCGTGGCAATCGCCGAAACCGTCGCCGGAAAATTCGATCACTACATCTGCCGACGCGACGATTCGCTAAGAGGACGCGACGGCGACGAAATCCCCGGCATGCTCGCCAAAGTGCTGCGCGCCAAAGGTGTAGCTGATGCCGCGATCAGCATTATTCCCGATGAACAAAAAGCCATTGACGCCGCCTTGCACATGGGCGCGCAAGGTGATTTGCTGTTGATATTTGCGGATGCGCTGACAAGATCGTGGAAGCAGGTAACCAAGTTTCGTCCTGCCGGGGCGGAGCAAGTTGTGGTGAGGGCGGTTGGTGCGAAGAAAGATGCGGCGCGGGATGCGGAGAGTGATTCTCAGCGCGGCGCGGGGTTAAATGAAGCGGCGTTGGAGTCTGCGGGGTTTGTACGGGATGAGCGGGGGTTAAGGTTCGTTAAGGAGAGTGATGATTGAGATCATATTGGTAGTGCGCAGAGCCGCGAAATTGGTAGGGTGGGCAAAGCGAAGCGTGCCCACGAATGGCATCAACGCGTGGGCAGATGAAGCCTGCCCACCCTACGCTGGCCCGTATTACCGATGGCAGAGCTGATATGCGAATCGCACGCTGGTTGCTAGTATTACCTTTTGGTGTGGCAGGCTGGTATCTTGGATTATTAGCAGGCTTGCTTATATACCAAACTGGCGAGATCACCTGCCCCACAGAATATATCGTGTCCGGATCTTGTAACGCACCTTGGTCACATGCTGTGTATTTGTTCGCGTTGGCAATCGGTGCGGGCGTAGCTGGAGCAGCAATAGTGGCCTTGCCAACATTGGTAGCGCCGGAGAGGCGGATATGGGTTGCTGGTGTAGCTTTGGTTTTAGGTATTGTGGCTGCAACTTACATGCTTGTCACGACAGCGGCTTGGTTGCCGTTTGTAGCAGCGCTAATTTGCGGAAGCGTTTCGCTGTGGTTAATAAAGCGTAACTTGTAGACTTTTACTAGAAAAGAAAGCAGCAAAATGACCGTACATATCCAACCACTTTCTCGAATAACCGAGCGCGCCAAACTCATATTGGTGAAAGAGCTTGGCGTTGTTGACACCCTACGCTTTCTAAGCCAATTCAGATCGGTTGACAGCAACTACACCGTCGAACGCAAGCAGTTATTTGCAGGCGAATCCGTCAAGGACATTGTGGCTGATATTAAGGTACAAAGAAGTTAGCAAGTAGGGCTGGTTTCATCAAGCCCAACATCCACGCCAACCTCGAAGCATTTAAGCCTCAAACAACGCGCAGTGATTACGATTTGCAATCCTTGTCCTGAAATAGGCGGACAAACGTTGGGTTTGATGAAACCAGCCCATACCTACCGCAAACAACAAAGGTCAGCGCCATCAAAAGTTACGAATAAGTCCAATACCAGCTTAAAATCAGACATATGATTTTGAAAGGTCAGTCATGGAACGTACTGCGATATTAACCCCGGCTGTCGAAGGCGGATTTGTAGCCTTGAACCCGGAAACGGGCACAACGACCCAAGGTGAAACTGTCGAAGAAGCGTTATTTAATCTTCGCGAAGCAACAGAATTATTCTTGGAAGAGTTTCCGGTTCAGATCGTTGGGCGCTCGTTGCTGACCACTTTCCAAATCCCCGCGCATGCCTAGTTTCGTCGAAGACTTTTCTCTCGCATTGAACACCTAAATTTTTGTTTTCGTAGGATGGGTGGAGCGTAGCGATACCCATCATTTGCACATAGCGATGATGGGTATCGCGGTAAAGCCGCTCCACCCATCCTACATTCGGTTTTCTCACATCGACCTTGATTTTTACTCAGCGGTTATTCGCAATTGAGTTAAAGTCGCGTCATTATTTATTCGCCCTAGTCTCAATCACACCTCTTGTCTGCGCCCCAATTTTGTCCGACTTAAACACCCCCGAACCCAACACCTGCTTCACCGATTCACGCCGCTTGATGGGCCCTAACCGCTATTTCGCCAGCACTGGCGCGGTGCTCGCGCTTGAAACCACAGCATTGGGACTTTCTGCGCGCGATGCAGTCGCACATGAGCGCTGGCGCGAGGCGGTAATTTCAGTTCGCGCAGCACTTGGTTGGTATGAGCCTCAACCCGTTGTGCAGCGCCACGCCAGCGGCACCCTGCTCGCCTTCGCAGCACCGCCAGATCAACTCTTCACCGCGACAGAAATAAACGAGTGGGCGTGGGAGCGGGCGAGTGGAATTTTTTCTGCTGATGTAGCTGCAAATCGCGTTGATGTGAACGGCGTGCCGTTTGATCAAGTGCATATTTTGGGAGCAAATTTTGCGAACGTCGTCGCTGTGTTTAACGCACGCGCGGCAGCAGAAAGTAATCCTGCTCTTGCGTCCATGCGCGCGGCAGCACACGCGCGAAACTTGCCGATATTTGTTGACGATTCACACATCTCTATCGGCGCGGGCAGCGGCTCGCAAACTTGGTCGCTGGCTGAGTTACCCGCATTAGAAAACGTGCCGTGGTCTGCCTTGCACAGCATTCCCGTCGCGCTTGTCACGGGCTCAAACGGCAAGACCACGGTGGTGCGACTACTTGCGGCGATTTTGAAAGCAAGCGGCAAGCGCACCGGCTATTCATCCACCGAAGGCGTGATGATTAATGGCCGCGAAATTGATGGCGGCGATTTTTCCGGTCCAGCGGGCGCACGATTGGTACTGAGGGATAAATCCGTTGAAGCTGCCGTTTTGGAGACCGCGCGCGGCGGGATTTTACGGCGCGGCCTGGCGACCGAACGCGCGGATGTGGCCGTGATCACCAATATCAGCGCGGATCATTTCGGCGAATATGGTATCGATAATCTGGACGACTTAGCGGATGTAAAACTCACCGTGGCGCGAACGCTTGGCACAACCGGCACGCTGGTGTTGAATGCCGATGATCCGGTTTTATTGTCGCGTGCATCATTGCAAAAATGCAAGGTTGCGCTGTTCGCCTCGGATGATTCACATCCGAGTTTGGTTGCACATCGACAAGCAGGTGGTACGACTTGCGGCGTGGATAATGCGCAGCTGATGTTGTCACACAAAAACGAAAGCATTTCTCTCGGTGCCGTTGCGGAAATGCCGCTGACGATGAACGGCGCGGCGATTTATAACGTGGCAAATATTTCTGCGGCGGTGCTTGCCGCGACTGCTCTCGGTATTGCGCCAAGAGTAATTTCGGCAGAGCTAATGCGATTCGGTAGCGCGCGCTCGGATAATCCTGGACGACTTGAGCGCTGGAATCTTTCTGGCGTGGCGGTGGTGATTGACTACGCGCACAATCCGAGCGGGCTTTCGCTTTTGATGAAGGCGCGTTTGGCAGAGGGAAAAAATAGTCAAGCGCGCGTTGGCTTGCTGCTGGGTCAAGCGGGAAATCGGGGAGATGATGCGATCAAACAACTTGCTGAAGTGGCGGCAAGTTACAAGCCTGATCTTGTTGTTATCAAAGAGTTAAGCAGCATGCTAAGAGGACGCGTATTGGGCGAGGTTCCCGCATTGCTGCGAGCCGCGCTGGTGGCAAAAGGATTTCCCGTTGCGAACATCATGATCGAAGCCGATGAAGTCAATGCTGCACGGCGACTGATTGAATGGGCGCAGCCAAACGATATTCTCATCATGCCAATTCATCAGCAAGCTGCACGCGCGGGATTGGTGGCCTTGCTAGATGAGTTGCAGGCGATGAATTGGCGGGCGGGGTTGGCGTTGCCGGAGCGGGTTTTGAATTTGTAAACTCTAACATTGGGGCGGCGTTTCGATGGAGACCCCCTTTCGGGGGTGGGGTGAAAATGGGTCAGTCGGCACGCTGGTTATAGGGTTTTGAAATTTAATTCATGCAAAACCCATATTTGACGACGGTAGCTGAATGACCATCACCCTCTCTCCAACCTCTCTCCCATCGAGGGAGAGAGGCTTAAAATCGCGCTACTAGTCCCCCTTCACCTCCCCACGCTTATCCTCAATCGCCATCAACTGTGGCTGCTCCAGCGGCACAAAAACCCACAGCAGCAAGTACATCACCAAACCCAAGCCATGCAGCAACAGCGCGAGTACGAACAGCAAACGCCATGACCACGTTGGAATATTCGTCATCGCCGCCAGACCGCCACACACGCCACCAATCCAGCGATCCGATTTCGAACGCGTTAGCTGATGGAGCGCGGAGGGAGGACGTGACGAACCAGATTTTGCACCCACGCCCGAATCTTCCAGCACGCGCTTTTTCGCGGCGGTAAATTCGTCCTCATTCAAAGCGCCCTGCTCGCGCAAGGCTTGCAGTTTTTGCAGTTCGTCAGAAATATTCATCTTGAGATTCCTTTACGGTTGTTGATGATGCTTCGATAAGACTAATGAGACCCAAGCTTATCGACTTCGTCTGACCTACCCGATAGCGGCGCGATCAATTGCGGAAATCGGGGGCTGAAATAGCGCAGGGCGCGATCACCGCCCACACAAACAATGCGTCAACGCCATAAACGGCATGCCGCTCTTCGATTTATCCGTCATCTCGCTTAACCAAAGTAAATCTTTTTGCGCTTCGTTGATCGCGCCGTTGGGAATTCCTACTGGCGTCAAACGCAGATTAAACTGCGCCGCGAACGCACCGATGGATGACGTTGCATCCACACCAAACTGCTGCAGAACACGCTCGAATTTACTGAGCTCAGGCTCGATGTAGGCGACCCGTACATCTTCGGGCAATTTCGCTTTCGCCGCAGCGGATTTGATTGCATCAGTGAAGCTGCCGGTGCGGTCAATCAGGCCGCGTTCTTTGGCTTGCGCGCCAGTCCACACGCGGCCTTGCGCTACCGCATCGATTTTGTCTGGTGTGGTTTTTCGTGCAGTGGCCGCTTTGGTGGTGAATTCGTTGTAGATGTTGTTGATTGAGCCTTGAATCAATTGCTCGAGGCGCGGGTCGAGTGCGCGGCGTGGATCGTAGCCACCGCCGAGCCACGTCGTTGTGTAACCGCCGGTGTTCACAGATAATTTTTCGAGTGCTTTTTCGGCTGTCGGCAAAATCGCGAATACGCCGATTGAGCCGGTGACCGTGGCCTCGTCCGCGATTATTTCATCGGCCGCCATCGATACCCAATAGCCGCCGGAAGCAGCGACATTACCCATTGAGACTACGACTGGCTTGCCAGCCGTGCGCGTGAGTTCCAGCTCGTGACGAACAAGTTCTGAGCCGAACGCACTGCCACCCGGTGAATTCACGCGCAGCACAATCGCTTTAATTTTTTCATCTTCGCGTGCGCGGCGAATTAATTCCGCTGTTGAGCGCCCGCCGATGGCACCGGCAGGTGCCGCGCCGTCGGTAATCTCACCTTCAGCCACCACCACACCAACGGCATTACCGATACCAAATGGCACGTTCGGTTTGATGCTGGACAAATAGGTGTTGAACGAGACCTGGCGAAATGTTTTCTGCTCAGGATGCACATCATCTTTTGCACCGCGTTCTATCATCATCTGGCGCATTTCGTCGCGGGTTTTTAACCCATCCACCCATTTGCTGGAAAGCGCCAATTTTGCAGCGTTGTTGTTAGCAGCGGCAAATTGTTCAGGCAATTCGTTGATCGTTTTTACGATGCTGCCCGCAGGTAATTTGCGCGCAGTTTCAACGCCGGTGGTGTACGTTTTCCATAGCGCATCATAAAGATACGCGTCGGACTCCATCGTCGCTTTCGACGGTGCATTCGCAAAATACGGCTCACCAAAATTTTTATAGGTGCCGACCCGAATCACGTGCGCGGTCACACCGATTTTATCGAGCGCATCACGATAATAATTGCGATAACGGCCAAAGCCATCGATGTACACCATGCCCAT
>JANMQR010000191.1:0-4860 GCA_031370625.1 Burkholderiales bacterium
GCAGCAGAGCGCCGTTTCAGGCGAAATGCCGTCAAGATGCCTGTGGTTATTGAGGTTTTTATTTCGTTACGAGTGAGCTGGCTCGTGTAAGTGCTATCGGATCGGGCGAAATATTACCAATTACGCCGCCATCCGCAATCGAACTTCAACCTGCAACCCGGCCGCCGCCGCCACATTGACCAACGCATCCAGGCTGTATAAATTAATCTTGCCGCGCATGAGATCCGAGATGCGTGGTTGCGCAATATCGCATCGGCTAAACAGCTTGGCAGCTTCAGCCTGACTCATCTCAACATGCGTGATGTGCTTTTTCAGCGCCATCATTAATTCGGAGCGAAGCCTCATGTTTTCCGCAGCCTCAGGCGTATCTTCAAGCGCATCCCAGGCGCTCGCGAATTGTTGACTACTAACGTTACTCATATTTTAAGAGGTGAGAGACGGCATGCACTTTAATACCTTCACGCAGCCTGCTTAACGCGCATTTGCCGACTGCCGCGAACCGATGACCGAACCGGCTCAAAACCCACCACGAGTTTATGCCCCGCCACATCCGCCGCGCGCTGTAGCGTTGATAGCGTAATGGATGTGTACTCCGGATCAAGCAGGCGGCGAACCTGCGTACGGCTGGTGTGCAAACGCTCGGCCAGCTCGACTTGCGTCATGCCCGATTTTTCCAGCATCGCGATGACCACTTTTTTGATCGCCCGCGCCTCTACCTCGGCTGCCAAGCCTTCGTCGGCTAAAAACGCATCGAAATCCTGACCTACAAAATTGCTATCGATTACTTTCTTCATATTCAATCTCCTTGGAGAATCGTCTTCTTCACACGAACTATGGCTTGATTTGCTTCCATCGTTTTTCCGCCAGCGCCAATTCAGCGGGTGGCGTCTTTTGACTTGACTTGATAAATCCGTGCAACAAATACATCGTGTTCCCATGCACTGCAAAAATCACCCTTGCGATGCGATTATTCAAAGTTGACCTTACTTCCCATAAGTCCCCGCGCAGATGCTTGACCAACGGCATTCCTAATGGCCAACCAAATTGAACGGCTTGAATGTCACTGCCAATCTCAAGCCGCTCCTCTCGTGGCAAACTTTTTAACCACTCTCGCACAGGATGAGAAGGTGGATCTGATCCCGGTTGTGAGTAGAAAGCAGCGGAGAGCTTTGGCAACATGTCTTTATGATGAACCATTTTTGGTTCATTTGCAATGCTTTAGACGCGACGACTCAATACGTTGAACGTCGATCCAACGAGTTGAGCCTCTCTCCCTTGACGGGAGAGAGGTTGGAGAGAGGGTGTTGGTCAAATATTCACCATATTTAATTGCTATATCCATAATTTTAAAAAATCCCTTACCGAAACCAGTTGACGCCACCTGCGCAACTCAAGCATATTTGCGTACGGAACAAAGGCACACGCAGTAAAAGCACTTACTGCGGCAACATCATCACAAAAAAATCACATTCGCCGCCGATAATTCAGCTAACTACCATCAACCTCAACAACAATTTATCAGGGACGAATCGATGCGAGTATCAATCATGGCGGGACGGGTTTATTCGGTGATTCGGGCGGTGGGTGAGGCGCTGCGGGGTGCGGATGGGTTTGCGAAACGCGATGCGGCATGTGATCGTGATGGTGCAAAATTGAATTTGCAAACACTAGAACAGACGTGCAGTTTGAGCCTAAATACATTGGGAACGCCCGTGGATGCTGGTGTTTTTACAAGTTATTATGCGATCTTTGCTATGCGCATTTTGCAAAAATTGGCGCAATTTGTAGGGCGCAAGCAATCGGAGTTGCGCCATTCGCACATTAGCATCTGGTGTAATGCCCGCTTGTTATTGCGACCTACAGCACTCATCCCCATTTGCCTGTGGTGTAGCGCCTATTCATTTGGCGCTGAAGCAAGACAGATCGTTGTCCAAGCAAAATCAATGTACGGCGTATCACTTTTTGTCAAGCCAGGGATGCCTTCCGTAGCAGCTTTTGCGGACACACCCCAAGAATTAGAACCTTTGTCAGTCGCGAGTTTGGAGGCTGTCATGCCGGGAAGGTTTTTTCGCGACCAATTTACCGAAGAATCAAATAGCTTACGAATAAATGGGCTTAAATGGTGGCGCAATACCTTTTTGGACAAAGACGGATATACGGCGGGCGCGCCAATGAACACGCATTTTTTCTGCCCTCACAATGAAGGGTTTTATCCAGAGTATCCGGTTCTCAGGCAAATTTCAGCGGAAAATTATGTATACGAATGCTTCAAAAACGTACCAGATATCGAATGTACAGACTGCCCTACAATCGGAAATCCTGTTACCGCAACTACCGGTTGGAAGCTGCAAATTGAAAATGATTATTCATCAGCCAGTATTAATTTAAATAGGCGTTATCGCAGCAATGTAGGAACTTTTTCTTCTGTTATTACGAGCCAATTAATCGATTATTCCTTTAGCAGCGGTAAACCAAGCTCTTGTTACCTAGCGCCGGGTGCTACTGCTCGCGATAACAACGGTGCAGAAATTAATTTCAGACCCTATTGCTTTTCGTATTCTGGCAACGGTATTGCCGAGTACCAATTCATCAAATCCGACGGCTACACCACCGTTTTCACCGGCCCCCCCACCGCCCCCACCAAACCCGCCAACATCAACGAATCCGCCGTCCAACTCACCGACGCGAATGGCATCAAGACCTGGAAGATCACCCGCGAAGATGACTCAAAAGAAATCTACAGCGCCGGTGGATTACTGCAAAGCAAAACCACCCGCGCAGGCCAGCTCACCACCTTCACCTATTCCGACGCCACCACACCGATCAGCATCGCCCCTCGTCCAAACCTGATGCTGTCGCAGACCGATCCTTTCGGCCACACCCTGCAATGACGTTACAACGCGGCGGGTGTCATGACGCAAATGATCGACCCCGCCAATGGCACATTCGATTACACCTACGATGGCTTAGGCAATCTAGCCACGGTCACCTACCCACCCGAATCCTCCGGCGCACGCAAAACCAAAACCTATCATTACGAAAGCACCACCAATACCAAACTGCTCACCGGCATCACCGATGAGAACGGTGTTCGTTTTGCGACCTATACCTACAACACCGCTGGTCAAGTCACCGAGACCAAGCATTTCGCCACGCCCACACTCGAAGTCAACAAGCACACGCTGTCCTATCCCTATCAAGGCCGCACCATGGTCACCGACCCGCTCGGCACAGCGCGCAATTACGATTACACCAACATCCTGAATTACGACGCCGTCACCGGCATCTCGCAACCCTGCGCGAGCTGCGGCGGCAGCAATGCGCAGAACATGACCTACGACGCGAATCGCAATATCACTAGCCGCACCGACTTCAACAACAACAAGATGTGCTACACCTACGACCTCACCCGCAACCTCGAAACCGCCCGCATCGAAGGCCTCACCAGCAGCGCAGATTGCACCACCTCCTTAGCCGCCGCAACCCTTGCTACCCCCGCCCGCAAGATCACCACCACCTGGCATCCGACTTATCGCCTCCCCGCCACCATCACCGAACCAATCACCAGCGGCACTAAAACCACCACGAACACCTACGACACCAATGGCAATCTCACCCAACGCGTGGTAACGACACCCCAAGCCACCCGCACCTGGCTGTGGAGCGGCTACGACGCTTATGGTCGGGCCACCACCATGACCGACCCACGCGGCAAAGTCACGACCTACGCCTATTACCCCAACACCGCCGCGCAGAACGTAACGCTCGCCAATTCCCGCGGCATGTTAGCCAGCATCACCAATGCCATCGGCCACGTCAATACCATCACCGCTTACAACGCCCACGGCCAGCCGTTGGCGATGACCGATGCGAATGGTCTCACCACCTCCATGACCTACGACGCCCGTATGCGGCTCAAATCGCGGACTGTTTCAGGAACGGGAATAAACGAAACCACCAGCTACGATTACGACGGCGTGGGTCAGCTCATCAAAGTCACGCTCCCCGATTCTTCATTCATCAACTACACCTACGACGGCGCCCATCGCCTGACCCAGATTCAGGATGGCGGGGTTGCCAACACCGGAAACAAGATCGTCTACACCCTCGACGCGATGGGTAACCGCACTGGCGAGCAGGCCTATGACCCCGCCGGTGCATTCGCCCGCAGCCGCACCCGTGTGTACGACGCACTCAATCGCCTCAAACAAGACATCGGTGCCACCACGCCTGCCACACAAATCAACCAGACCGGTTACGACAATCAGGGCAACGCCACCAGCACCACCGATCCGCTGAATCGCGTCACCACCAATGCCTTTGATGCGCTCAATCGTCTCGTGCAAGTGACTGATCCGAACACGCCCACCGCAGGCATCACCAAATACGATTACGACGTGCAGGACAATCTCACCAAAGTCACCGACGCCAAATTCTCCCCGCAAGGTGCATCCGCCCCATCGACCACCTACAGCTACAACGGCTTTAACGAACTCACAAGCCAAGCCAGCCCCGACACCGGCTTAACCACCTACACCTATGACGCCGCCGGCAATCTGCTGACCAAGACCGACGCCCGCGACAAAGTGGCGAAGTATGTTTACGACAACATCAACCGCGTCACCCAGATCAAATACTTCCCCACCACCGCGAATGCGAACGCCAACACCAGCGCGGACGAAACGGTGGCGTACACGTACGATAGCTGCACGAATGGCAAAGGCCGCCTCTGCACGCTAAGCGACAAAAGCGGCACCACCACCTACAGCTATGATTTATTGGGCCGCACCACCGTCAAGAGTCAGGCAGTTGCCAGCCACACCCAAGCGCACAGCATGCGCTACAACGCCGCCGGCCAAA
>JANMQR010000025.1:0-8331 GCA_031370625.1 Burkholderiales bacterium
AATGCTCGCTGCATCAAATGCAACCAGTAATTTTGCAAAGTACGGTGCGTTCTTCTTCGCTTGTTCAATGTGGGCAGGCAACGCGGCCAACATCTCACGCTCGCGTAATGCAGGATCACGAATTTCAAGTTGATCGTAAAACGCGCTGTGCGAAGCATCCAAAATTTTATCCATGTTTTTCGGTTCTTTAAGCCAGCCAGCGCTTGCGGCGTCGATAATGTTTCACATCGCGAAACGATTTGCGTCCCGCTTTTGAAACGCCGAGATAGAACTCTTTCACGTCTTCGTTCTCGCTCAAATTTTTCGCTTGACCTTCCATCACCACGCGGCCATTTTCGAGGATGTAGCCAAAATCCGCATAGCGCAAAGCAACGGTCGTGTTTTGTTCGGCCAGCAAAAAACTAACTTTTTCTTTTTGATTCAAATCGCGCACGATCTCAAAAATTTCCTCCACGATCTGCGGTGCCAAGCCCATCGAAGGCTCGTCCAGCAAAATCATATTCGGCTTTGACATTAGCGCGCGTCCCACCGCAGTCATCTGCTGTTCACCACCGGATGTGTAGCCGGATTGCGATTTATGTCGCGTTTTTAATCGCGGAAAATAGGCATACACTTTTTCCAAATCAGCCGCGATTTCGCCGCGTGTCGCTTTGCGCGTATAGGCACCGGTGAGCAAATTTTCTTCCACTGTTAAATGCCCAAAACAATGGCGGCCTTCCATCACTTGAATCACACCACGCTTGACTAAATCAGATGGCGACAGCTCGTGCACTTTCTCGCCGCGATATTCAACGGAGCCCTTGGTGACTTCACCGCGTTCACCTTTTAGCAGATTCGATACGGCGCGCAGCGTGGTTGTTTTACCCGCGCCATTGCCGCCAAGAATGGCGACAATCTTACCTTCCGGCACGTTCAACGACACGCCCTTCAATACCAGAATGACGTGGTTGTAGATGACTTCGATGCCGTTGACGGAGAGTAGAGGTGCTGGAAGTGGAGTAATCATTTCAGTCTTTAAATTCAAAAAATCCCTCATCTCAACCCTTCCCCCGAAGGAGAAGGGCTAACCGCGGTCAAGTTTCCTTAGAACAATCCCGCACTTCAATCTTCTTCTCTGCTGCATATTTCCTGGCCTGCGCCTCCACCATTGGTCTCAGCATTTTGTTGTCGGCCTCATACCAATCAGAAGTGAAGCTCCATGACTTACCATCCCATGTGTGGATACGCGCCTTACGTGCGCCTTCGTGATCGCTACAGGTGGTTTTGAGTGGCTGCATCATGCCGTCCATGCCCAGCGCCTTGATTCGTGCGGTATCAACATTCAAATTCTCCGCACCCCAGCGAACCTGCTCGCCCGTCATCGGTTTTTTGCCATATTTTCCTTGCGCTGCGCGGATCGATTCCACTACCAGCATTGCGTTGAGCATGCCGCGGTTGTAAAGCACGGTGCCCACGTCCTCTTTTTTGCCAGTGCCTTTGCTCTTGTCATAAACGTGTTTCATCATGTCCTTGTGCACCGCAACTTTGTCAGCACCGTGTTGTAATGCCAGCGCGTTGTAACCCTTCGCGGCCATTTCTGCAGGCTGTGTATCAGGCTCGGCACCGGCCCACCACACGCCGTACATTTGCAAACGTGGATAGCCGACTGCAATCGCTTCCTTGATCGCGGTGGAATTCATCACACCCCAACCCCACAGGAAAACGTAGTCCGGTTTTTGCTGGCGAATTTGCAACCATGTTGCCTTTTGCTCAACGCCGGGGGAGGTCACAGGCAGTGTCAATAATTCAAAGCCATGCTTTTTCGCGTGCTCTTGCAACACCGGAATTGGCTCTTTGCCATACGGCGAATCGTGATACACCAGCGCGATTTTTTTGCCTTTCAAACTGCCCGCTTTAGCGACGTGCTGAACCAAAATATCGGCCGCTGTCCAATACGTGCCCATCAGCGGGAAATTCCATTTGAAGACGTTGCCATCGGCTGATTCAGAGCGGCCATAACCCATCGTGATCAGCGGAATTTTATCGGCAGGTACTTTTTCCGTTAACGCAAACGTAATGCCGGTGGATAGCGGATTAAACGCGGCGGCACCAGTTGGGCCTTTGCCTTTCAATCGCTCGTAGCACTCGACACCGCGATCCGCTGCATAGCCGGTTTCGCATTCTTCAAACGTGATTTTTACGCCGTTAATGCCGCCATCACGTTCATTCACCAGCTTTAGATAATCCACAAAACCGTTCGCCCACGGCACGCCATTCGGCGCGAATGGGCCGGTACGATACACGAGCGCCGGTACGAATTGCTCATTCGCTTGCGCAAAAGCAGCAGCGCTCGTGAACGCTGCCGAAGCAGCCAACAACATCAAACAAATATTTAAAATCAATTTCATCTCAGTCCTCCAAGAATTAAGGGAATGACACCAACTTCACTTTTACAACGCCGCTTTTGTTCGCGTTTATTTACCGCACGTTCAAATCAAATTTGCTCAATGAGGAAAAGGCCAAAGTCGCAATTTCTCCTTGGCAATCGCCCACAACCTGGCCAAGCCATGTGGCTCGACAATCAAAAAGAAAATAATCAATGCACCAAAAATCATTGATTCCAAATGCGCCGCGGTCGCCGTTGAAATGGGGATGCCAAAAAGCGCCGGAATCTGATTCAACACGATCGGCAGAAAAATAATAAATGCTGCGCCGAGAAACGAACCCAAAATAGAACCGAGCCCGCCAATAATTACCATAAAGATTAGCGTAAACGAACGATTCACATCGAACGCAGCAGGCTCCCACGAACCCAAATGCACAAAGCCCCACAACGCACCGGCAACGCCAACAAAAAATGAACTCACCGCAAACGCAGACAGCTTCGCATACATTGGGCGAATGCCAATGATTTCAGCGGCGACGTCCATATCGCGCGTCGCCATCCATGAGCGGCCAATGTTTGATCGCACCAAATTTCGCGCGATCAACGCGAATACCGCGACGATACCCAACACCAGGAAATATTTTTGCACTGGCGAATTCCACGAGAAACCGAATAACTGAATTTCCGGCACCGATACCGCGCCCGATGATGATTCATTGGTAAACCACTTCACACGCGAAAATAACCAGTCCATAAAAAATTGCGCCGCGAGTGTGGCGACGGCCAAATAAAGTCCTTTGATGCGCAGCGATGGAATGCCGAACACCATGCCGACAATCGTGGTGATGAAGCCCGCCAAGAGAAACACCACCAGCAGATTTAACTCGGGAATGCGGATGGCCAAGTTATACGCAGCGTATGCGCCAACCATCATGAACGCACCCGTACCGAGTGAAATCTGTCCGCAATAACCCACTAATAAATTCAAGCCAAGCGCGGCCAGCGCTAAAATCAAAAACGGAATCAGAATCGCGCGGAATAAATATTCGCTGGCAAACATCGGAATGACGATGAACGCGATCGCCATGACAAGCGCGATAAAAATCCGATCTTGCACAATCGGGAACAACGCCTGATCGGCTTTGTAGCTGGTTTTATATTGTCCGTTTTCGCGATAAAACATTTTCTATATTTCCAATCAGACGCGGTCAATATGGCGTTCGCCAAATAAGCCTTCAGGACGGAACAGCAAAAACATGAGTGCTAATGCATAAGCGAACCAGTTTTCAATACCGCCACCGATAATCGGGCCCAAATAAACTTCAGCCAACTTCTCGCCCACGCCAATAATCAGGCCGCCCAAAATTGCACCCGGTACCGACGTAAAACCGCCGAGAATCACTACCGGAATCGCTTTCAATGCGACCAGCGCAAGCGAGAATTGCACACCCAGTTTCGAGCCCCAAATCATGCCGGCGATCAGCGCGACAAAGCCTGACACGCTCCACACAATTACCCAAATACGGTTTAACGGAATGCCGATGGATTGCGCGGCTTGATGATCGTCCGCGACGGCGCGGAGCGCCCGGCCCGTCGAAGTCTTTTGGAAAAATAACGCTAGCAACAATACGAGAAAACCAGCAACAGCCGCCGCCACCAGATCTTCAATGCTGATCAAAATGCCGCCGTCAAAGGTTGACTCCAAAATAATTTTTGGCTCTTTAGGCAATCCCAAATCAATGCGATAAATGTCGGAGCCAAAAATTAACTGCCCTGCCCCTTCGATGAAATACGTAATGCCGAATGTCGCCAGAAAAAGAATGATGCCTTCCTGATTAACCAGATGGCGCAAAACCAGTTTCTCGATCATGAAGGCGACCAGCACCATCACCAAGGCGGCTAAAATAAACGCCAGTGGCATCGGCATCACTTCGCTAAAGCGCGCGAACGCGAGCGCGGCCAGCAACACCATCGCACCTTGCGCGAAATTGAATACGCCGGATGCTTTAAAAATCAACACAAAACCAAGTGCGACAAGCGAGTAAAGCAAGCCCGCCATCAGGCCGCCCAGTACCACTTCGATAAACGAGCCCATTAGTGTGCGACTCCTAAATAGGCATCGATCACGGCTTGGTTATTGCGAACATCATCAGGGCTGCCGTCACCAATTTTTTTGCCGTAATCCAGCACCACCACACGATCCGAAATATCCATCACCACACCCATATCGTGTTCGATCAGCACAATCGTGGTGCCAAATTCTTCGTTCACATCGAGCACGAAGCGGCACATGTCCTGTTTTTCTTCCACGTTCATGCCCGCCATCGGTTCATCCAGTAACAGCAGAGTCGGCTCAGCAGCCAGCGCGCGCCCCAGCTCGACGCGTTTTTGCAAACCGTAAGGCAGGCGGCCCACTGGCGTTTTGCGAATCGATTGAATTTCGAGAAAATCAATAATTTCTTCCACGCGCTCGCGATGTTTGATTTCTTCGCGCTGCACAGCACCCCAGTAAAACGCTTGCTGGAATAAATTGGATTTCATCATCAGCGTGCGACCAGTCATCAGGTTATCCAGCACGCTCATGCCTTTGAATAACGCTATGTTTTGAAACGTGCGCGCCACGCCTTGCGATGCAACTTTATGCGGGTCCATTTGTGCGCGCTTTTCGCCCTTAAAAGTCACGCTACCTTTTTGCGGATGATAAACACCGTTGATCACATTCAGCATCGACGATTTGCCCGCGCCGTTCGGCCCAATGATGGCGCGCACTTCATGTTCGCGCACATCAAAGCTGATATTCGATAATGCCTGCACGCCACCGAACGCAAGTGAAATTTCTTCCACTTTCAAAATCACCTCACCTATTTTCCGCGCGCTCATGCGGCCTTCTTTGCTGATGACGCTGCTTCAGCGGGCGTGAATGTTTTTACATCTTCAATTTTTAAAGTGGCCTTCACGATGCCGACGCGGCCATCTTCAAATTTCATCTGCGCTTCGATCAAAACAGATTCGTCCAACGAATAAAGCGCGTCAATAATTTTTGCGTACTTTTCGCCAATCACCCGGCGGCGCACCTTGCGCGTGCGGGTGAGCTCTCCATCGTCGGCATCCAGTTCTTTGTGCAAAATAACGAAGCGTTTTATCTGCGAGCCACACAGATTAGGATCGCTCGCCAAATCAAAATTCACTTTCGCCACGCAGTCGCGGATCAATTCATACACATCTGTTTTGGCGGCTAAATCCGCATAGCCCGCATAACCCAGATTGCGCCGCTCGGCCCAATCGCCCACGGCCGCCATATCGATATTAATCATCGCGGTCGCGTTGTCCGATTTGTCGCCGAATGCGACTGCTTCCTTCACGTGCGGGAAAAATTTCAATTTATTTTCAAGATACTTCGGCGCGAACAATGTGCCGTCTTTCAAACGACCGACATCCTTGGCGCGATCAATAATTTTGAGATGACCATCAGGGTCGAAAAAGCCTGCATCGCCGGTGCGGAAATATCCATTCTCGTCAATCACTTCGGCTGTATCGGCGGGCTTTTTGTAATATTCTTTCATCATGCCTGGCGACAGCACCAGCACTTCGCCACTCGCCGCGATCTTCACGGTCACGCCGGGCATCGGCTTGCCGACGGTATCGAGCTTCACTTCACCCGAGCGCTGCATCGCCACCGTCACACAGGTTTCGGTCATACCGTAAAGCTGCTTTAAATTGATGCCAAGCGATCGATAGAAATCAAATAAATCCGGGCCAATCGCCTCGCCGCCCGTGTAGGCAACGCGCACCCGCGACATGCCGAGCACATTTTTTAGCGGCCCGTAAATCAGTATTTCACCGAGCTTGTAAAGCATGCGATCCCAAAGCGAAACATTATTCACGCCGGTGCTTTTCGCATCCAGAATTTTCATGCCGACACGTTTAGCCACACCCATAAAATAATGAAAAAGTTTGCGTTTGATGGTGCTGGCGTCTTCGATACGAATCATCACCTGCGTCAAAATATTTTCATACACACGCGGCGGTGCGAAATAGAAACTGGGGCCAATTTCCTTCATGTCAGTCAGAACAGTCTCCGGTGACTCCGGACAATTTAAACAAAATCCGGCAACATGGGTGAGCGCGAACGAATATAAAAAATCGCCGACCCACGCCATCGGCAAATAGCACAGCACATTGTCGTCAGCGTTGAGATTATCGAACTCGCGCAGCACCTCGGCGGTCGCAATCAAGGCCGCATGTGTCTGGCATACGCCCTTCGGCGCGCCGGTGGTGCCTGACGTATAGAGCATCACGGCCACATCATCTGCGCGACCTTGCTCAACCGATTTCTCAAAAAAATCAGGATGCGATTTGGCGTATTCGCGACCCAGATCGCATAACGAATCCAGATTCACCAACTGCGGCTGTTGGTAATGTCGCAAGCCGCGTGGATCATCAAACGCAACGTGTTTTATTGCTGGCAAGTCGGTCAAAATTTCCAGCAGCTTATCGACTTGCTCCTGATCTTCTACCACCGCAAATTGAATACCGGCTTCCTCAAGCACGATCTTCATTTCGGATGCGATACCGTCCTGATAAAACGGCACCGGCACACCACCGAGCGCTTGCGCAGCCATCATCGCCCAATAAAGCTGCGGACGATTCTCGCCGATGATCGCTAAATTATCGCCACGCTTAAAGCCCAGCGCCGCCAATCCACCGGCCAGCGCTCGGACGCGCTCCAGCGTGTCAACCCAGGTAAATGTCTGCCAGATACCGAGATTTTTTTCGCGCATCGCAGGCGCATTAGGGCGTGTGCGCGAGTGCTGCAAGAGCATGCGTGGAAAAGTCGAATTCATCGAAGAAGCCAAAGCAACCAACTCATCTCCTCGTTATTTTCTTTACTGCATTGAGTAGGCAAAGTGTATCGAAGTTGCGCGTGTATAGTTGTCATTCAAATGACAATTCCTATATTGCACCGCAACAATTCCGAACAAATGACGGCAGCAGCGTCACCTACGCCGCTGGGTAAATTCTTGTCCGCGTCGCGCTGGTCGGCGAGCTTGTCAACAGATGAATTGAATCGTGTTGAGACCGAAATCATGGTTCGAAAAATTTCGGCTGGCGGCTATGTTTGTCGCAAGGGCGAGCCCGTTGACGCGTGGATTGGCGTGATTTCCGGGCTCGCGAAAATGAGTTTATTTTCTGCAAGCGGTAAGCTAACGACCCTCACCGGCGTGCCCTCCGGCGGCTGGTTTGGTGAAGGCTCGATCATGAAAGATGAATCGCGCAAGTACGACATCATGGCGCTTCGTGCATGTCAGGTGGCCTACATGCCGCGCGCGACGTTCATGCGTCTGCTTGATACGAACATTGGCTTCAATCGATTCTTGATCGTGCAGCTCAACGAACGCTTGGGGCAATTTATTACCATCGTCGAAGGCGAACGTTTGCTTGAACCGGATGCGCGGGTGGCGCGCGCGCTCGGGGCGCTATTTAACCCGGTGCTGTATCCGGGCCTGGGCCGCGAATTACAAATCTCACAGGAGGAAATCGGCTTGCTCTCCGGCGTATCGCGCCAACGCGTGAATCAGGCGCTGCAAGTTCTGGAGCGTGCTGGGTTACTGAAAGTGGAATCGGTCGGCATTACGGTGATCGATCTGCCTGGACTACAGCGCTTTGAGGCATCTTAGCTTCAATTCAAAACACTAGCATTGGCGGGGCTTTCAGAGCACAAATGCTCCGTGACCCCCGCCCCGCCTAGGCTTTATATCCTGACTCTGAAAGAAAAACATGGCATCTGCACGCGAAAGTGACATTCAAAATATGGCCCTATTCTGTGATTTCGAGAATATGGTGCTCGGCTCACGCAACGCCAAACTTACCGAGTTTGATATTCGCAAGGTGCTGGAACGGCTGTTGGTGAAGGGCGATATCGTGGTCAAGAAAGCATATTGCGATTGGCAGAATTACAAGGATTT
>JANMQR010000313.1:0-5438 GCA_031370625.1 Burkholderiales bacterium
CGAAGCTACGTGACGCCACCTCAAATTTACACACCGACGTCAGGTAGCCTTATTTGCCAAACCCGAACCTGACCTACTTTCAAATGCCGCTCTGGGATTGCCGTTTGAAGCATTTATGCCCCAAACGGCACACCCCGCCTGGTGTTTGCTATTTTTTAGGCGGCGCGGTGAACGCACCCGCTTCCTTCATCGCGTTAACTCGCGCATCGTCATAGCCGAGCACATTTTTCAACACATCATCGTTATGCTCACCCAAAAACGGCGCGCGCTCGATTTTTGCCGGTGATGCTGACAACTTGATCGGCATGCCCACATTCCACCATTTGCCGCGCTTCTCATCTTCGAGTTCCACGTACATTTCGCGACCGCGAATGTGTTCATCGTTCGCCAAATCAGTCGTCGACATAATCGGCCCACACGGCACATCAATCGGATTCAAAATCGCCATAAATTCCCGCTTGGTGTGATTGACGGCGAACTTCGCAATCAACGCCCACATTTCCTGCTGATTTTTGCGGCGCTCACCGATGCTGGCGAATTTGGGATCAGTCGCCAAATCAGGCATGCCAAGAGCGGGCCCGATCAGATTCGCGAGATTCGTCCACACCGCCTCTTGCACAACAACATAAATATAATCATTCGGGCCATGTGGTTTGCAATGAATGGCATTGCCCAATTGCCCGCCGCCAGAATCATTACCGGCACGCGGCACGTCACCCATGCCAATAGAAGTTGGTACCGAGTATTCGCCGAGTGTTTGACGTGTAAGACGTTGATGATCGCGCCATTTCACGCGACATAAATTCATCACGCCATCCATCATCGCGACCTCAACATACTGGCCTTCGCCGGTGCGATTAACCTGATGCAGCGCGGCCAATAGCCCAATGGCAAGATGCAGGCCGGTGCCCGAATCGCCGATCTGCGCGCCAGTCACAAACGGCGCGCCGTCGAGCGTTCCGGTCGTGCTCATCGCGCCGCCCATCGCCTGCGCGACATTCTCATACGCCTTGAATTCAGCGTACGGCCCAGTCGAGCCGAAGCCTTTGATCGAGCCCATCACAATGCGCGGATTGATCGCATGGATTTTTTCCCACGTAAATCCCAAACGATCCAGCACACCGGGGCCAAAATTTTCCATCACGATGTCGCACTCTTTCAGCAGATCGACAAACACTTCCTTGCCTTGCGGCGATTTCATGTTGACCGTGATCGAGCGCTTGTTGCAATTTAGCATCGTGAAATACAACGAATCCGCGCCGGGAATATCGCGCAACTGACCGCGGGTGGCATCACCTTGCGGCGGTTCGAATTTGATGACATCCGCCCCCATCCATGCGAGCAGCTGCGAGCAGGTGGGGCCTGCTTGCACGTGAGTCATGTCCAAAATTCTTACGCCCTTTAATGCTTCCATAATGTTTCCTTAGTGCTTCCATTTTGAAGTTGATGTTGCGTTTATTTTTCGTTTATTTTTCGCCTACGTCTTCTTCGACGTCGCCGGATTCAAGCTGGTGATGCGGCCACTTTCAGTACCCGCTGTTTCGTCGATGATAGCGTTAATGAGCGTCGGCGTTCTCGTGCGAATAGCGGCTTCCATCGCGGTGCGAAGCTCGGCCGGTGTTGTCGCCTTGACCCCCACGCCGCCGAATGCCTCCATCAGCATTTCGTAGCGTGCGCCTTTTACAAACACCGTCGGCGCGACATCAGCACCGCCGGTGGGATTCACATCGGTGCCGCGATAGACGCCGTTGTTGTTCATCACCACCACGCACACCGGAAGATTGTAGCGACAGATGGTCTCGACTTCCATGCCGGAAAAGCCAAACGCCGAATCACCTTCAATCGCGATCACGTTCTGTCCCGTTTCCACCGCCGCCGCCACCGCGAAACCCATGCCGATGCCCATGATGCCCCAAGTGCCCACATCCAGGCGTTTACGCGGCTTATACATATCGACAATGCTGCGGGTGAAATCAAGTGCATTCGCGCCCTCATTGACCAGCATCGCATCGGGATTGGCTTTGATGATATCGCGCACCACATTCAGTGCGCTGTGGAAATTCATCGGCGATGGGTCGTTGGCGAGGGTCTGAGCCATCTTCGCCAAATTTTTATTTTTACGCTCGGCAATGGCGTCAAGCCATGCCGCATCCGGCTTACGCCACGTTGCATCAATACCCTGCAAAAGCGCCGCGACACACGAGCCAATATCGCCCACCACCGGGGCATCAATACGCACATTACTATCCATTTCGGTCGGCGATATATCGATTTGGATATAGGCTTGCCCACCCCAGTCTTTGTGTCCTTTACCGCCCCACGTTTTGCCCTTGCCATGCGACAGCAGCCAGTTCAATCGGGCACCAATCAGCAGCACCACATCAGCTTCCGGTAGCACGAATGAACGCGCGGCCGCAGCCGATTGAGGATGGGTGTCGGGCAGAATACCCTTCGCCATCGACATGGGCAGATAGGGAATGCCGGTCTTTTCAATAAGTTCGCGCAGTGTCGCATCGGCCTGAGCGTAGGCGGCACCTTTGCCCAGCAAAATGAGCGGACGCTTAGCGCTTTTTAATATTTCAAGCGCACGGTTCACCGCATCAGATGCCGGAATTTGGCGAGGTGCGGCATCGACGACTTTAATCAGCGATTGACGACCCGCCTCAGCATCCATGGTTTGCGCAAATAATTTTGCCGGCAAATCCAAATACACCCCACCGGGGCGGCCCGATACCGCCGCACGAATCGCACGCGCTACGCCGATGCCAATGTCTTCGGCATTGAGCACTCGAAACGCGGCCTTGCACAATGGTTTGGCGATGGCTAATTGATCCATTTCCTCGTAGTCGCCCTGCTGCAAATCCACAATCTCGCGCTCACTTGAACCCGAAATCAAAATCATCGGAAAGCAATTGGTGGTGGCATTGGTGAGCGCGGTCAAACCATTCAAAAAACCAGGTGCTGAAACTGTCAAGCACACGCCGGGCTTTTGCGTAATAAATCCTGCAATCGCCGCCGCATTACCGGCGTTTTGCTCATGACGAAACGAAATGACACGGATACCCTCGGCCTGCGCCATGCGGGTGAGATCCGTAATTGGAATGCCCGGGAGTCCATAAATTGTGTTGAGCCCGTTGAGCTTTAAGGCATCAATGACCAAATGGAAACCATCGGTCGTACTTGGCGGTGCTGCATCAATTGTCATCCTGGGACGCCTCGGGCTATGGATATTAAGCAGCATAAATAACAGTAGTAGCAAGCCGCAACGACCATTGATTTGCATCAACGTTGTAGCAGTTCTTGTATCTAATCATGGTTAACAATTACACATTATTAACGGGTGTATCATAATAAAAATCGCGCTATGCTTGCGCCTTGATTCCAGTCAATGTCGCCACTCGGAATTGCTTCGAATTCGTTATTGTTTCCTTGTTACTCATTACTGATTACAAAGCAACTTTTATCATCCATCTTTAACAAGATATTAACCATGACCCTGCTCATTTCCCACCCACAGCGCGACGCACTACGATTGGCACTCGCCCGAAATATTGTGCTGCGCACATTAAAACCACGCGCGTTCCAGGATCTCGAAAAACTTTTGGTTATCGCCGACTACAAAAAAGGTGAGTTGCTGTTAGGCCAGGGTGATCACGACATGGAGCAATACTTCGTGCTGGAGGGCACACTAAAAAGAGTGGTCGCGAACCAGGAGGGCAAGGAAATCATTCTTCGCTTTTCGATGGAAGATGACATGGATACGAGCTACGCGGCATGGCGTCTGCGCACGCCCGCACCCTACTCGATTCGCGCGGTAACAAAATCACGAGTAGCAAAACTGCCGATGGAAGCATGGGTTGAATTTCTGGAACGCCACCCTTCGGTTAAAGGCGATTTCGAATACGAAGTGATGCACTTGATGTCAGAGGTCATGGCACACACAATCACTTTGCACTTGCTGGATGCGTCCGGCCGATTGCAACGCTTCATGCGGAAATATCCCAATTTGTATGGCCGCATTCCAATGAAAGAATTGGCCACACACCTTAACTTATCGGCCGAGACGCTATCGCGCATGAAGCAAAAGAAAAAACTGAAGGATGCGGCAGCGCGCTAGCCTCGATTTCGAAGGCCAAAAAGCTATCGCGCGCTCACGGCTCGGACCTTGCCCAACAGCGCACGCAGCGGTGCCCAAAATAACATCGCCAGCGCCAGTGCGGTGATGCTGCCCACCAATCCATTCGAGAAGAATGTCATCACGTCGCCGCCCGAACCCAGCATCGCCTGACGGAACGCATCCTCCGCGCGATCACCCAGCACCAGCGCCAACACCAGCGGTGCCAACGGGTAATCCAGCTTCTTGAACACATAGCCCATCACGCCAAAAATCAACATCAACCAAACGTCAAACATTGAGCTATGCACGGTGTATGCGCCAATCGCGCAGATCACCAAAATCACCGGTGAGACAATCGAAAACGGCACACGCAAAATAGCGGCAAATAACGGCACCGTGGTAAGCACCACAATCAAGCCGACAATATTGCCCAGGTACATTGAGGCAATCAGTCCCCAGACAAAATCCTTTTGCTCAGTGAACAGCAATGGCCCAGGCTGCAAGCCCCATACCAGCAAGCCACCCAGCAAAACAGCCGCGGTGGGCGAGCCGGGAATGCCCAAGGTCAACATAGGCAACAAGGCGGACGTGCCCGCCGCGTGCGCGGCAACCTCGGGCGCAATCACGCCTTCGAGTTCGCCGTTGCCAAAATTCTTTGCGTTGGGCGACATATTTTTCGCCACGCCATAGCCCATAAATGATGCAGGAGTCGCACCACCTGGCGTTATCCCCATCCAGCAGCCAATCGCTGAAGAGCGAACCATGGTCTTCCAATACTGCGGCAATTTTTTCCACGACTCGATCACAATCTTTGCATTGATTTTGCCCTCTGTGCCTTTGAAAGCAAGACCCTCTTCGAGCGTGAGCAAAATCTCGCCAATACCGAACAAACCGATCACCGCAATCAGAAAATCGAATCCTTTCAACAGTTCCATATAGCCAAAGGTCAGCCGCAATTGACCGGTCACGGTATCGAGTCCAACTGCCGCGAGTGCGAAGCCCAACATCATCGCGCAGATCGTTTTAAACGGTGGCGCTTTAGTCATGCCGACGAAGCTGCAGAATGTCAGCAAATAGACTGCGAAAAATTCTTTCGGCCCAAACTTCAACGCGAACTTGGCAACCGTAGGCGCGAGGAAAGTAATCATCAATACCGCAACCAGCGCACCGATAAAAGATGATGTAAACGCTGCCGTCAGCGCCTCACCCGCGCGCCCTCGTTGCGCCATCGGATAACCGTCGAAGGTGGTAGCCACCGACCACGGCTCGCCGGGAATATTAAATAGAATCGAGGTGATCGCCCCCCCAAACAGCGCGCCCC
>JANMQR010000322.1:0-2350 GCA_031370625.1 Burkholderiales bacterium
CTTGGCACCGAAGCGTTTGCTGCCGTGTTGAAAGTGGAAAACGAGCGTTGGTCGAAGGCGGTTAAGGCCGCGGGTGTAAAGCTGGATTGAGCCTGATGCCATGCCAATCATCGATGTCGAGATTGTGTGTGAATCAGAAGCAGAGTTCGGCAAATTTTCTGCACAGCCACTTGCAGATGCGATCGGAAAAGTGTTGGGCAGTGAACCGGGCCGTGTGTGGGTGAGGCTACGATTTCTGAGCGGTAATTTTTATGCAGAGAATTTGTCGGCACTCCAAACTGGAGAGCTTCCGGTTTTTGTCACAGTGCTTCACGCACATCCGCCCGCGGGCGATGGACTTACTGGCGAGATTATCGCGCTGACAAACGCAGTCGCGGATTGTGTCGATCGCTCACCTTCGCGAGTGCACGTGCAGTACGCGCCGCCTGCGGCAGGTCGCCAAGCGTTTGGTGGGAAACTTGTTTTGTAATTAGTGTTGCTCCTGTCGGGCAACAAACTAATTCCCCATTCAAATGTTTGTTATCCCGAACTCTGCTTTACCGGTTGCGAGATACGCTTTTTTGCACAATATTTATTGCTACGAAACAGCATCCCTCACATAAAACCGTCCGTAATGACAGAGATTGAATAGAGATTGAATAGAGAGGGAACTTCTAAAAACCTCGTCGTTCCCGCGCAGGCGGGCATCCCAGTCTGGTTTAGTTAGTGATACATCAACGAACATGGATCCCCGCCTGCGCGGGGACGACAAAATTTTAGAGTTTTTAGAAGTTCCTGAGATTGAAGAGCCAATAGTGGCGGGCATCTACGGCCAAAAGCCCCGAGACGCACACTAATGCTAGGGTTTTAATATTTGCTACGGCCTGACGCCCGGTGTCTCAACCAACATTCCTGCTGCTCGTGAAGCAAGATAAAGCTCCAGCTCGATAAACTCCTGCGCGCCATATGCATAGGGCTCCGCGCGCACGCCGCTGATGCAATTGCGCAGTCGCCGCTGCAAGCTGCCAACTCCTTGCCATTCAAGCCGATAAAGCGGATACGCGGTTGGATGCGCTTCGGGGATTGTTGCGCCGGCCAGCTTTTTGCCTGCGTTATTGTCGTGGCAATCTGCACAAGATAAATCGAGCTGACCGATGCGTTGTTGAAAAAGTTTTCCGCCGCGCTCGCGTGAGGTTTTCAATTTTGCATCTCGCGGTGGCGCAATCGGTAGGCCGCGCGATTGCATCGCGACATAACTTTCAATGCCCAACATTTCCGCACTCTCCGAAGCAAATGGCGTCGAGCGCTGATGATTTTTTTGGCAGATATTGATGCGCTGTTGTAGGTTGATGGGGCGCTTTGTTGCTTGATCAAATGCCGGGTAACGAGCAGCAACACCACGCATTGATTTTGCTGCGTCACCGTGACAATTCACACAGGATTTTTTGGTGTCACCCGTCGCGCGATTCCACAATGCTTTCCCATCTTCGACCCACAGCATTGCTGGGTTTTGGGAGTCATCGTTTTGCAACGCTTGAGTGGACGGGCTCATGATGTCGTAGCCCGATTTGCGTTTTTCAGCGGCATTCGCGTTGATCGATATGGTGCCGAATGCAACTACGGCAACTACAAACTTCATTCTGCCATTCACACCACCACCAGCGCGGCCGTTTCAGTTTGCGTGAAACCCTTGTCCCCCGTCCATTGAAAACTCAAGCTGCCGTTTTGGGTGGCGCGTAGCGGAAACGCGATGTAAGGGTTGGCCGAAATTGCGGGAAAAAATTCTGCGCTAAATACCAGCGCTGATTTATCGCCGACCGTGAATCGACATTCAAAACGGCGAATGATATTTTGTGCCTGCACTTTTCCGTCGACGTCGGGCCGCAAGCCGGTTTCCATCGGGTGTTGAATTAGCGCACGGATTTCGATAACCGAATTTCGTTTCGGGTTTGGCGGGATGGTGATAAGGGCACGAGCCATTTTTAATCTCTTTGAGTTCAATTCGCAGCTACTTGCGACGTCAGGATTGTAGGGTGGGCAGGCCCCATCTGCCCACGCGAACGTCGCGGTTCATCCGTGGGCACGCGTTGCTTTGCCCACCCTACAGATCGCGTTCGATGATCTTGTCGTGTATACCTGACCGCTTGCGGCGAGACCATTTATTTTTCCGCTTCTATTCTTCAATACAGGCGGCGAGCGTGACAACAACCTCTACCGTCTGCGCGTAAAAAGTGCCATCGTTCATCTCGGCAATAGCGGTTAATTTTTGCGATGTTGCCAAGCGAATGCGCGTGGAGACTTGCGCGCGCCCAGCCAGCGGCGTGAGCTTTGTTTTGATCACTTCGCGCTGCGGATTTTTTTCGTTAAATAC
>JANMQR010000359.1:0-20171 GCA_031370625.1 Burkholderiales bacterium
GCGTTCCCCAAGGTATCTTTTAAAATCGCCAAGCCAGTCAGTAACGGCACGCCGTTTTGCAGCAATGTACCGAGTGAGCGTGAAAAACGCGCCATCTCGATGCGTGCAATCAGTCCGCCCATGATGGGCCAACGCAAAAATTTTGCATCCCAGCGTGCACGTGAAACCGGATTCGACAGCGAACGTGAAAACAGCCAAAGGGTGAACAAAATAATGCCCAGAATAATCGGCCAGTTCGCACGCAAAAATGTGCCGCTTGCCAGCACAATCGCGGTCGCTAGCGGCAGCGCTTTTCCGGACTGCTCAAAAATTTGTTTGAATTGCGGCACCACAAAAATCACCAGTATTGACACTGATAAAAACGAAACGACGACTAATATCGATGGATAAATCATCGCTGAAACCACGCTATCTTTCAGCTCTTTCGCCCGCTCCATGTGATCCGCCAAACGTTGCAACACATTGCCCAGCGCGCCACCCACTTCACCGGCCTTGACCATATTGATGTAGAAGCGCGAAAAGATATCGCGATGTTTATCCAGCGCTTTCGATAGCGACGCACCGCCGCGCACTTCGTTGCGAATTTCAGTTAATAAATCAGCAACGGATTTTTTCTCGGCGAGATTGATCAGAATTTCAAAGCTGCGATCCAGCGGCAACCCTGCGCGCAGCAATGTGGCCAGTTCGCGCGTCATGTTGCCCAGATCCGGCTGCGAGACGGTGCCACGGCTGAACATTGACGCGGCTTTCGGGGCATTTTGGCCTACCGTCGCGCTGCTATTGCCAGCCAATTCAGCCGCACGAATCGGAATTAAATTCATCCCTTGCAAACGCTCAATCACCGCGCCCTGTGAGGCCGCATCCATCACACCTTCGTTGACTTCGCCGGCCGCCGATACCGCCTTATATTGAAACAATGGCACAGTTCGGATCCTTAGTCTTCACGCGTGACGCGCAAGACTTCTTCAACGGTTGTTAAGCCCGACACGGCTTTCTTCAGCCCGTTTTCGTACATCGTTTCCATGCCCGCCGCGATAGCACCGGCGCGCAGCTCGCTCGAAGTCGCATGACGCATCACGAGACTGCGCAATGTATCGGTCATCGGCAGCACTTCCATAATACAAGCGCGACCAAAATAGCCGGTATGACCGCAATGCTCGCAGCCCTTGGCGTGATAAAGCGTGACGCGCTGTTCTTTGGTAAAACGCCGCAACCCCAGTTGCTCAACCACTTCTTCCACCGGATGATAAGTTTCCTTGCAATGCACGCACAACACGCGCACCAACCGCTGCGCCTGAATACCGATTACGGTGGAGGTCAACAAATAATCATCCACGCCCATATCGAGCAAACGGTTGATCGACGCGGCGGCATCGTTGGTGTGCAAGGTACTCAACACCAAGTGTCCGGTAAGTGCGGATTGCACCGCGATTTGCGCGGTTTCCAGATCGCGGATTTCACCGATCATAATCACATCCGGATCTTGGCGAACAATCGAGCGCAATGCATTCGCAAACGATAAATTAATCTGCGGCTTCACCTGAATCTGGTTGATGCCGGCCATTTGATATTCCACCGGATCTTCCACGGTCAGAATTTTTACGTCAGGCTGATTGAGGCGATCAAGTGCTGTGTACAGCGTGGTGGTTTTACCGCTACCGGTCGGGCCGGTCACCAAAATAATGCCGTGCGGTTGACCAAGAATATCGGTGAAAACTTTTAGATTACTTTCATCAAAGCCAAGCTGATGAAAATCAAGCGCGACCCCGCCCTTGTCCAGAATACGCATCACCACTGATTCACCGTGCATAGTCGGCACGGTTGATACACGCAGATCGATTTCCTTGCCCTGCACGCGCAGTTTGATGCGGCCATCTTGCGGCAAGCGGCGTTCGGCAATATCCAGATTCGCCATAATTTTGATACGCGAAATCACCGCCGCTGACAGGTGCCGCGGCGGTGATTCGGTTTCATGCAGCACGCCGTCAACGCGGTAACGCACGATTAAACGATTCTCGAACGGCTCAACGTGAATGTCAGATGCGCGACGTTCCAGCGCGCGATTGATAATCAAATTTACCAAGCGAATGACCGGCGCTTCTGACGCCAAATCTTTTAAATGCTCAATGTCGCCGAATTCCTGGTCTTCATCACGCGTGGAAATATCGTCAACAATCTGGCCCATCGCGGATTTTCCGCTGCCGTACATGCGCTCATACACGGTTTCAAAATCGGTCGTCGATAGCAGCTGGGGAATGACACGTTTATGGGTCGCGGCCTGAAATGCACGAAGCGTGAATACATCTGCGGGATCAATCATCGCGAGGATAACTTCCTCATCGGTCTCTGCCACTGGAATCGCACCGGCCTCACGCAGAAAACGTGGCGATACCGCGTCTTCCAAAATCGGTAGCTCCGGGAATTCGCTCGCTTCAACAATTTTCCAGCCGTGCTGCGCGGACAATGCTTCGGCCAACACGCGGGAAGAAATCATCCCCAGGCGCGACAATACGGAGCCCAGCTTTTCCTTCGAGCCTGTTTCTAAACGAGCCGATTCCTGCACCTTCAGGGCGCGATCCAGATTGGCCAAATCCAGCTTGCCGCGCGCAATAAGAATCGCGCCAATTTTATCGATTGACACCATTGCAGGCTCCGCATGGACAGCCGCCGAAGGAGCGGTAGATTCGACAACTTCCGGCATTGAATTCACCGATAAATCCCTTTGGTTTTAAACACGGGGCGTTGGACCCGAAGAAGGCAGAAATACAGAGCGCGATTATAACAGCCGAGCCTTTGGATACAGGCCGGAAACACAGTCGAGCAAAAACGAAGAACGCAAACAAGCACATTGCTAACCCGAACTCAGGCTCTGCGTACCCGAGAAACTCGTTTTAACTCAAGAACGCGATCAGAAAAACAGGAGCAAAATTAATCAGGGCACGTAGGACAGAGCCGAATCATTTAAGTTTCGTCTTGGCTGGAAATGGCGAAACGTAGACGCCTGAAACGGCAAGCTGGATGCGGTGTTTCAAGGCATTGCCTTGGAACAGCGCGTAAATATTGGCGTTTGGGCGTGCACATCTTCCGCGTCTGAACCTTAGCCCAATACCGTGCAGTTTCGACCCGAGGCCTTCGCTTTGTACAGCGCCCTATCCGCGCGCTCGATGGTTTGTTCAATTGTCTCTGACGGGCGATACTCGGCAATGCCCGCCGAGAATTGAATCCTCAAATGCGGTGTGGAATCACACACGACCGCGTTGACCAATGAGATGCGCAGGCGGCCCAGGCCAATGGATGAATCCTGCGGCGGACTTTCGCTCAGGAGAATCAGAAACTCCTCGCCACCCCAACGCGAGATCACATCGGTTTCACGCATTGCTTGTCGCGCTTCGCGTGCAAACGAGCGAATGACGTTGTCGCCCACGCCATGACCATAGGTGTCATTGATCGACTTGAAAGCATCCAGATCCAGCATCACCAGACAAAACCGGTGGCCCAACCGCGCGTGTCGTTGCGCGTGTTCCGCGACCACCCTCACCATGTGCCGACGATTCGCCAAGCCGGTCATCTCGTCATGCGTCGCCATTTGTTCAATGCGCGCGAACGCGGCTTCGAGCGCGGCATTTTTGGCTTCAAGATCGCGTTTCTGCGCGCGCACACGGTCGCGTATGCTGCTGTGCTGGAGCGCCAGCAGCGAAATCGTCGGCATGATCGTGACGACAATAAAAAAATAAACCCATTCCAATTTCACCGCGTACACCAACGGGTCAGTAATGGTCTTGTACACAATAATGACCCCCATCGCGATCACGGTGTAAAGACTCGCAACGCGAGTCTGTCGAGTGCTCAGGTTAAACATCCCAAAGACCAACACCAGCGCCAGCAGCGGCAGTATCCCGGCATGCGGCGTACCCGTGATCGCGTATGCGCCTGCGATCCAGGTTTGTGCAGCTAACACCTGCGGGAACGCCAGCGCGGGATCTGCTCGCTTTTTATTCCAGCCGGTGCGCAGCAATGTATAAATAATCGCGTTTGACATCAGCATTCCGGCAATCAGCCAGGCCGCTTCGTTCGCCTTCGTATAGCCGACATAGACGGTGTACAAGAGCAGGCCGATACAGAGCGCGTAAATAGCAGCCGCGATCAGCGCGCGTGTTATGCGCAAACGCTGCTTGGGCTCGTTGGTAAAAATTATGCTCACAAGCTTTGCGCGCATCGATTCCGAGCGCGGGGCCGACGAAGTTGCTGGCGTCGGCGCGGCGTCAATTTGGCGGGGAGAGTTAGGCATCCCGATCAGGAATATGCGGGGTGGCCAGGCGATAAAAACGCGCAAAAAACCGCCACCTGCGCTGACCCAAGACCGCGTAAGTCAGCGCCGGTGGTTGGCTCTAATCCGGAATCGTCACAACATTGCTGCTGAAGGTAATCTGATCCGCCACAGCGGGTGAGGCACTGATTGGTGGCACGTTAGCTGCGGTAATTGGTTGCGCCGCACCGGGCAGACCGGCGCGTGGCGTGGTGCGCACCAGTTGGCTGGGTGGCAATGCCGCATTGCTTTTCAAATTGTTATAGACCAGATCCATCGCTTGATTGAAATAACGATGCAGCGGCACGAAGCGCGTATCAAAACCAGCGAGCGCGGCGTTACCGATGAAGGTATCAAAATGCTGCGCGTTGGTGACTTCGATGTAGCTCAGCTTTGAGGTGGCGCCTTCGACAATTTTGTTCACGCCAAAATAGGGGCGCGACGAAAACGCTACTGGGATGAGCGCATCGGACCGGCCATGCACGATGATGGCGGGCTTGCCGCGCAGGTTGGCGCTGCGCTGCACTTCGGTGATGCCAGTTTTTATTTTGGTGGCGTTCGCATCGGTGCCCGCAAACAAGGCGCGCAAACATTGCGCGCCATCGACGTTGAAGTCGCGAACTTTCGTTGATGGCGATACCGAAAGCGAATCGACAATCGCCCCGCCCACGCTCAAATTATTGATGATGTTGATGCCGGAAGTTGGTGGAATGCCGTTGCCGGTGGCAAAAATTCTCGCCAGGGGATTACCCGTTGCCAGCGCGGCGACGCTCGGCGAGCCCGCCGTATCGGTGGTCGCAAAACTAAATCCACACACGTTATCGCGCACGCTAAACCGGCCATAAGTGTTGGCATAGGTGACTGCAATCGCTGGCGTGGCGAACGCGTAATGCGAGGCATGCAAAACATTTGCTTCGGGCTGCCAACCGTAGGCCACCAATAAATTCAGCGCCTCTGTTGCTTGTTCGGCCGGGGTCGCGGAGGTCAGAATGCCACTTGCTTTCAACGCCGCACAACGGCTGGTAGCCACCGGCACACTCACAAACGCAACCGCAGGAGCCGATGCAACACTCGGCGCAATGGCTGCACACGGCTGCAGCAAATTGGCATAGGTGAAATAGTCGAACAATCCCTTGCCGCTACCGGCAGTGGAAACGCTGCCACGTCGCACCGTGAGCGTGGCGTTCGGGGTGACTTGGATATTCGGCTCAGCGACCGCAATGCCATCAATCAAGCCTTCGGTATCTTGTTCAGCAGCCGCCAGTGCCGCGCCGGCGCCGTTCGATACGCTCGATGCAATCACGATGGTGTTCGAAGGAATGACCGAACGAATCGTGAACCCGCCTGGCGCTTTTTCGTTGAGCTGTTCGTTGATAATAAAAAACGCAAACTGGATGGTCTGCAACGTTTGCAAACCCCAATCTTTTTCCGGATTTTGTCCCGAATGTGCATGCTTGAAACCGACGCGATTCGGGAACGCTGTGTTGTACGCCGTTAGGTCAGCCGTGACCGTACTAATGCCGGTATTCGACAAATTAAAACTCGCGCGCCCGCCGGCCAATGTTGCCGTGGTGCGCGTGCCGTTGATGAGGCTCACGGTATCGGCAGCGATGTCGTGTACGCCATTGCCGGTGCCCTTGTCGGTGTAGGCGACCGCGCAGCCTTTCTTCAATCCCCATTCACCCGCAGTCGCGATCGCGCCATACACACCGCGTGAACCGCTTGAGGTCGCGGCGATAATGCAGGCGTTGTCTTTATTAAAATTGGCGGGAATTTGCACCATCATCGTAACGTTAAAACGCCCGGTGCCGTCGTCGGCGTAAGTCAGATATTCCGTGCCCGCGATTTTGCCTTCGCTGGTCGTCACGCCGCCATTCGCATCCACATTCGGGCCATACAGCGTACCGAAGCCGCCATTGCTGGTTATATCGACCAGTGCGCGATAGTTGTTGTAAATCGCTGAACGACGCAGCTCCGCTGGCGTCGGTGCATTTGCATCGACAAAAGTCGGCGCCACTGCCGATTGCAAACCTGTCTTGCCGAGACCACCGGTGAGCAAATCGTCAGTATTGCCGTCGTAGACGAGTTTCGAAATTTCAGCGGCAAGCGATGCGGGACGCAAATTGTTTTCGTATTTTGGATTTTCACCGCAGGCGCTTAAACCCATTAGCACGGCAATGGCGAGTGTGGCTCGTTTGATAGCAGCAATACGGGCAGTGGGCTTCAATAACAAATTGGCGGACATATATTTCTCCATGGGGCGCTGCAATGATCGTTGTTTGATGAGCTCGATACTAAATAGAAGTTGAAACCCTAAGCGGAGCACGCAGCTTGGAGCAAAAATGCTTCATGACGCCCGCCAGCGCTAGCGTTTCTAAAATTGTTCAAGGATAAAACGGTAAAAATTCATAGCCGGATGCCGCTGTTTTCGGCGGCACTTCAATCGTTAGACTGAGCGCTACTTCCGCGTTCGGCGCAATACCTTTTTCAACAGCCGCTTTTTCAACAATCGCTTTGTCCGCACCACCAGGCTCCACAGCACCCGCAGGCCGCGCCACATAATCACTTGGCTGTAGTATGCGGCTCATGACAATCTGATTGGTGTTGTTGGTCAATCGCAATTCGATGGCGGGATATTCCTGTGTCACTTTGCCGCGATTCACCAAAGTCGCGTTGGCGAGCATGCGGCCGGGCTTGCTTGGCAATTCAACCAGCTCCGAACCCTTGACCTCAATAGCGGCAGTTTCGCGCGCCCAAGACAACCGACAGCGCAACGACGCGCATGCGCTCGCCAGCGTGGGACGTAATTGCGGATAAGTCTCGGCGAGAGAATTGCGAAAATAGAAAACAAATTGAGCGGCCAGCGCAATCACCATCACGCCACACAGCACCAGCCAGCGCCGCGAAATTTTTGGTTCTTCCGCTCGCAGATCGGTGTACGGCTGAACTTCTTCCGGCGGATCGGTCGCCATCAAGGGCGGGCCACTCAATGGACCAGTGCTAAATTCAAGTGGTGACTCCAGCGCCGTGTCAAGCAGCGGGTCATTTGCCGCATCGCCCGAAAGTTGCCGCAAATCACGTGTGCCAATCGTGGGCTCTCGGCGGCCAGTTTCGGACTTTGGCGGCGGGGGGGCGACCGCATCATCATCTAGTGCGCTAAATTTCTCAAGCGCCACTGCAGCTGTGTCGGGTGCGTTGGGTGCGTTGGGAGCGTCTGAGGTATGGGGTGCTATTGGCGCAGCGGATTGAATCGAATCAATATCGTCCAATTTTTTATTCGTGGACTCCGCCGCACTCGGTTCGTCCCCAGCTGGCGCATGCTCCGGAGACTCAACGTAGGACGTCTCCAACATCGGCGTAAAGCGGCCGGTCGAATCATCGCGCGCGACCCAGCCAGTGGCCGTGGCCGCGGACGCACTGAACTCATTGTCTGGCAGATGATAAGACGATGCGCTGCTGGCGGGCGGCATGGTTTGCGCATACGGCGATGCCCCCACCGGCGAGCCAGCCGCTGATGCGGGCGCCGAGGTGGGAAAATACGGCGTCGGCATTGCTGGCAATTCATCCTCCACGCGCTTCAAGGTTTCAAACGCGTTGAACACCGTGCGACATCGCCCACACATCACGCGGCCTTGACGCACGTTGAGGTGTTCAGGCAAAACTTTGAATTGCGCAGCGCAAGTTGTGCAGGTGGTTAATAGCATGCTGCGATTTTAGCGAATTTACGGATGGGTTTACCGCTGCGTTTATCTACGCTGGCCGGCAATGCACGACCAACCTTCGGCGCTACGCCAAACTTGCAGATCAAACCACGGCTGATAAATCGCAATAATGTCGTCGGCTTGATGGTCAAGTATTCCCGCCAACGCAAGCTGCCCGCCAGAAATAGTATGACTCGCCAACAGCGGTGCCAGCACTTTCAGCGGATTGGCGAGAATGTTGGCGACGGTAATATCCGCGACAAAATCGAGCGCCACATCGGTCGCGGAAAACGCAATGTCCACATTGTTTTGTGTGGCGTTATAACGCGCGGCTTCAATCGCCTGCGAATCAATGTCGACACCGACGGTGGTTGCCGCACCAAACTTTTTTGCCGCAATCGCGAGGATGCCGGAGCCACAGCCGTAGTCAAGCATGGTCGGTTGTTTATCCGCGCGTAAATTCGCTTCCAGCCACTGCAAACACAGCCGCGTGGTGGGATGACTGCCGGTGCCAAATGCTGCCCCCGGATCAAGTGCGATATTGATTGCATCATCAACTGGCGCCACATGCCAAGTCGGCACAATCCACACGCGGTCAGAAATTTTTATTGGCTGAAATTGATCGCGATTTTGTTGCACCCAATCGATGTCTTCAACTGTTTCAACGGAAAACTGCAAGCCCTCAAACCCCAGCACTGACGCGGCTTTCCGGCCTATTTTCTCTGCATCTGCACCCTCTTGAAACAACGCTGTCAACTTTGATTTTGCCCACATGCCGGTGGCCGCACCAGGCTCACCGAAGATCGGTTTTTCATTCGCCGTTCCTTCCTCGGCGTCTTCAACATTGACCGAGATCGCGCCGAATTCCATGAGCTGATCACCGAACGCATCGGCCTGGTTTTCGTTGAGAATGAGGCTTAGGGAAATGAAAGGCATAAGGTCTTAATTTAGTGATGATGGTTTTAATTTTTCTTCAAACCAACTCACATTGGTTTCCATTAGTTTCAGTAGCGCTTTAGGTTCGGTCGGGCCGTGCGCCTGGCGCGGAATGACCAACATGCGAGTCTCGATGCCGCGCTGTTTGAGCGCATTGAAGAGTTCGTAACCTTGCGAAATCGGTACGCGAATATCGCCTTCGTTGTGCTGAATCAGCGACGGTGTTTTGGCTTTGCCGATTTGCGTCATCGCGCCGAATTTCGCGTAAGTTTCGGGAATCTCCCAACTCTGTCCGCCGAAGTAGTCGGGCACAAATGCAGGGATGTCCGCGGTACCATTAAAGCTCGTTAAATTCACTACCGGCGCGCCGATACTGGCTGCTTTGAATCGATTCGTCTGGGTGATAATCCACGCGCTCATAAAGCCGCCGTAGCTCCAGCCCATCACGCCCATGCGCAGCGGATCGGCGATGCCCATCTCGATGACTTTATCCACGCCGCGCATCAAATCCTGATAATCGGCACCACCCCAATCCTTTTCATTGGCGCGCCGGAACGCCACGCCATAACCGCTCGAGCCACGCGGATTGGGCCGCAATATCGCAAAGCCTTTGCTCGCAAAAACCGCCAGCGGGTAGATGACAGGCGCGGCGGAGTAGTGCTGAACAAATACACCCGCCGGGCCGCCATGTACGTTCAATAACAGCGGCACTTTGCTGCCCGCTTTAAAGCCAATCGGATAAATCAGAATGCCTTCAATGTCGCGCCCGTCAGCGGCCTTCCACGTTATCGTTTCAGTTTTTGGGAGCGGATGCGCGGGGAGGTTTGCGTTCACATTGCTGACGCGCTGGGGCGAAAAATCACCAATCGATCCAACGTAGGCTTCCGCTGCACGGTCGTGGAACTCCGAGGAGAAACCAATGTGGGTGCCGCTCACGTTCATCGAAAAATTGCTGGCGATGCCGCTGCCAAGGTTGAGCGACACGGCTGCGCCGCCCGACACACTTTGCGCGTAAAGGCCGGTCAAGGTGCCGCGTGCCTCGCTAAAAATTATTCGCGTTCCGTCTTGCGACCAACCGTGGAGCGCCGGGTTGCCATCTGCGGTTTCAGCCAACAATTTGGGCGTGCCACCGCTCGCCGAGATGAGCGCCAGGCGATTGCTCTGTGCCCAACGCGGTGGCGCGTCACTGATAACGAAGGCAATCGTTTTACCGTCAGGCGAAAAATGCGGATTATTTTCGGCGGCGGTCGTGTTCGCGAGTGCGCGAATCGCACCCGTTGCAAGATCGATAATGCTCAAATCGGCCGTCGGCCAGTGATCCACCTTCGGGCTTTTCACATGCGCAAAAACGATGCTGCGCCCATCGGGAGCGAAATCAAAATTTTGTACGGTGCGGGCATCAGACGTTAACTTTTTAGTTTCCCCCTTACCGTTTTTGTCTTTTTCCAGCGGCACGGTGTAGAGCCTGACGTGAAAAATCTGCTCTTCAAAAAAACGTGAATCATCTTTGCCCTTGATCTTTTTTTCATCATCTTCAGGCTTCGGATCGGGCATTAAAAACGCAATTGATTTGCCATCCGGCGCCCATGCAAGCGAGGCAATATCGGCCTTCATATCGGTGATCGGCTCGCCTTCTCCACCGGCAAGATGCAACACGTAAATCTGATTTTTACCGCTGCGATTTGATAAAAATGCGAGACGTTTGCCATCTGGTGACCACTTGGGCTCGGTGGAAGATTTTTCGCCGAAGGTGATTTGGCGCGAGGTGATTTCAGCATCCACAGAAATATTCGCGAGATGAATGTGATTTAAATATTCACTTTTCTCGGGCCCCATCACCGCCTCAGTCACCACCAGCGCCGCCATCTTTCCGTCGGGCGAAGGCCGTACCGCTGCGATGCGCTGCACCTTCATCATTTGTTCAGGCGTCCAAAATTTGGGTACGTCTGCTTTAGGTTTCTCGGGCGAAGTAGTAGTGCCTTGTTGCGCGAAAAGATTTGCAGAAGCAAAAACCAAAATAGAGCCCAGCAAAAAAGTACGCGACGAAAACATTTCGTTTTCCCTTCAAAAATTGTTTATCGACGATTTTGCAGGCGGTAGCGCAAAATTTCAAAGCGCTAGTATCGGCGAGGTGTTTGAGCCACTATTGGCTTGAATGGCGCATCCAGCCGTGCTGTTGATGCACATTACATGCTTATCGCATCAATCAACTGATCCGCAAACGAGCATCAAGGGAGTTCACCACCCGCGATTCGCTTCAAGGTCGCCATGCGTTGCTCAAGGAAATGAATCGAAGTCGCGCCGGTAATAAAGGCGGCATCATTCAACAACTCCTGATGCAGCGATAAATTGGTGTTGATCCCTTCAACGACCATTTCCGACAAGGCCGTGCGCATTCGCGCGAGCGCCTGCTCGCGCGTGTCGCCGTGGGCGATGACTTTCGCAATCAGCGAATCGTAATGCGGCGGCACAAAATAATCAGCGTACACATGTGAATCGACGCGAATGCCCGGCCCGCCCGGCACATGAAAACGCGTGATTCGACCCGGCGAGGGAACAAACGTGGTGGGGTGTTCGGCATTGATACGGCATTCAATGGCATGACCGCGCAGCTGAATATCTTTCTGCCGATAACGCAGCCGATAGCCGGCCGCAATGCGAATCTGCTCCTGCACGATATCGACGCCGGTAATCATTTCCGACACAGGGTGCTCAACTTGCACGCGGGTATTCATCTCGATGAAATAAAACTCGTCTTTTTCATAGAGAAATTCGAACGTTCCCGCACCGCGATAGCCCATCTTCACGCACGCTTCTGCGCAGCGCTCGCCGATGCGATCCCGTTGCCGCGCCTTCAATTCTGGTGCAGGCGCTTCTTCAATAATTTTTTGGTGACGACGCTGCATCGAGCAATCGCGTTCCCACAAAAAAATCGCATTTTTGTGTTCATCCGCCAGCACCTGAATTTCAATGTGGCGCGGATTTTCCAGGTATTTTTCCAAATACACCGTGGGATTGCCAAATGCCGTTTGCGCCTCGGCCTTGGTCATTTGCACCGCATTCACGAGCGCTGCTTCGGTGTGCACCACGCGCATGCCACGCCCGCCACCACCACCTGCGGCTTTGATGATGATCGGATAGCCCACAGCAGCCGCGATTCGGCGGATGTCTTTTGGCTCATCCGGCAACGCGCCTTCGGAACCCGGCACGCATGGAATACCGACTTTCTTCATCGCGACTTTGGCGGCGACCTTATCGCCCATGGTGCGAATGTTTTCGGGCTTCGGCCCAATAAACACGAAACCGGAATTCTCGACCCGATCCGCGAAATCGGCGTTTTCGGATAAAAAGCCATAGCCGGGATGAATCGCCTGCGCGTCGGTCACTTCCGCCGCACTGATGATGGCGGGAATATTGAGGTAACTATCTTTTGACGGCGCGGGACCGATACAAACCGATTCGTCCGCGAGCATCACGTATTTTGCGTCGGCATCCGCTTCAGAATGTACGGCAACGGTTTTTATGCCCAGCTCGCGACACGCACGCTGAATGCGCAACGCGATTTCGCCGCGATTGGCGATGAGGATTTTTTCAAACATGGCCCCAGTTCTGGGGCTTGGGCCGAAGACTGCCATATGCGCTTGCTCCAGCTCTATTCGATGATGAATAAAGGCTGACCGTATTCCACCGCCTGGCCGTTATCACTGAGAATCTTTCTCACCACACCGTCAGCGTCAGATTCAATTTCGTTCAGTAATTTCATCGCTTCAATAATGCACAGTGTTTGGCCTTTGGTGACTGTTTGACCGATCTCGACAAACGACGGCGAACCAGGCGACGGCGAACGGTAGAAAGTACCGACCATTGGCGATTTCAACACGTGACCGGGCGTTTCCACGACAGCTGGGGCGACAGGTGTAATCGGTGCCTGCGGCGCGCCACCAGCATAGTCATTCGGCAACACCACCGAAGTTGGTGCCATTGGTTGCATGAAATGGCCGCCGTTGCCGGTGCGGCTGATACGAACTTTTTCCTCCCCTTCCGTGATTTCCAGTTCGGCAATACCGGACTGTTGGACAAGATCAATCAATGTCTTAATTTTGCGGAGATCCATAGCATTACCTCATAACAAAACGGCACCAAATTGTGTTTGGCAACGGATTGGTGGTTTTAATTATTGTGTTGAATTGTGGTGGGCTAAGCGAATGGCAAGTACTACGAGAGTGCGATTGCAGAATTGTTGAGCCGACCTATTGCGGCTTCCAAGGCAAGCATATATCCGTCTGCGCCGAGACCGGAAATTACGCCAACCGCCAAATCTGAAAAGTAAGAATGTTGCCTAAATGTTTCGCGGGCATAAATATTTGACAAATGCACCTCGATAAAGGGAATTGCAATGCCCGCCAAAGCGTCGCGAATCGCCACGCTGGTGTGGGTAAATGCAGCTGGATTGATGACAATGAAACCGACACCTGCCGCCGGTGCGCAATGAATTCGGTCGATCAGCGCGCTTTCTGAATTGGACTGGAAAGTCTCGATCTCAATTTTTTTATCCGTTTCGCCTCCCAGTCTGGAGACGCGATTTCGCAAGCTAGCATCAATTTCGGCTAGTGTTACCCGGCCATAATGCCCCGGTTCTCGGGTGCCGAGCAGGTTCAAATTAGGGCCGTGAATGACTAAAATCTTGGGCATAAAAGTGAGTTTGCCTCAATTTGCCACAAATTGTCTAGTTTTTCGCCGACGTTGAATGCACTGTCAAAACTTGGAAGGAAAGTCAAGTGGCGGACTTCGTCCCGGCTTTAACATCACAAAATGGGGAATTGGAAGATCAGGCCACTCGCTCGGATAGAAGCCAGGTTTCTACGCCGGCGGTTAACGACTTAACTGAAAACGGTAAAGTTGGCTCACACACTGCCAACTTAAGGCGATCAGTGTGGTCTTTTTATCTTACAAATCGCAACTTTTAGCTCACTTTGGCAGATTTTGCTGCAAAATCGCCATAAAGTCGGCCTCAACGATTTGGCCAAGCTTGGCATACACCACCTCGCCACCCGGCGCTACCACGACCGTATGCGGGAGCAATCCCAAACGGTTGCCTAACCGTTTGGAAAAATCAATTGCGCCTGATTCACTGGGAAAGAGAGGATATTGCACCGGCGTCTTTAGCGAGAAATTAACGACATTTAAGCGAGAATCTGCTGCGATACCGACAAATTGAACGCCGTTAGGTGCCAGCCGTCGTTGCATTCTGGCGAATATCGGCATTTCTTCCTTACATGGGGCGCACCACGTGGCCCAGAAATTGATCACCAATAATTTATTTTGCCATTGCCCAAGCGACTGTGATTTTCCGTCTACGTCATTAAACGACGCCGTATAAATCACCCCGGCTGACGCATCGGGCTTTGATGCCTGCGCAGTTTCCGCCGTTGCCTTATCCGAATTCAGCGCAGTCGATGCTGATGAAATTCCGGATGCCGCATCCGAGGTCTTTGCCGCTTTTGGTACGGCTAATTTGCCGACTGAAATAGCGGCTACGGCCAAAACTGACATCACCACCAGCGCAGCCAAAATCGCAAGCTTCGGACGCGCCACGCTCTATGGTGCCTTTTTAACGATGTCGGCAATGCTGGCAGGCTTGGTTCCCACGGGCGTGGAGAGCGCAGGGGCCGCCCCGTTGTCAGGCAAGGTCGGCATGATCATTTCGCCGGACCCAACCACCAAGGTCAAATCGTGCCGATACGGCGGATAGCACACACCCGCGTCGGCGCAACCCTGGGAAATAACGGCGATTTTGATCGTTCCATCGCTCACCCCGCCGTGCGGCAGCGCCTGTCTTTTGACCGGTAGCAGCACTTGTACATTCTTCCGATAGGTTTCGACGCGACCAAACGTGGCGTCCTGCTTTACCAACCCAGCTGGCGTCACAATTTTCGCAATTTTGAACTGTGGCGATTCGCTGGTGAGGCGAAATCGCTTCCGATACATGTAATAACCGTCAGCGATTTTATAATTCAACTCAATGGTTTTGGCATCTCTGAAACGTGCAGAAACGGCAAAGGCTTGTTCCGGGGGAAGCAAATCGTCCGCTGAGGCTGATTTGGCAGTGGCAGCGGCAGTCATGGTCGCACCGCCCGCGTCACTGGTGGCGAAAGCAAGTCCGTGCAGCGCGAATAAAAAAACTAACGCCGAGAAACAGCGGGCATGAAGCGATTTCCTGAAGTGCACTTGAATCATTTTGTTTTACTCAACAATTTGTGAACATTTGCGCCCAGTTAATCCATAACTGAACTGAAAGAGTATCTTAACGACTAATGGGTAGGTCAGGGTTATATCGGGGCAATGTTTAGGCTAGGATTAGCAAAATAGAGGTTCACGTTTGATCGCAATTTATGTGCTTGATTCAATTTTTCGGTTGAACCATCTTTACAGCTCTAATTTCGTGAGTTAGTGTGGTGAAAGGTAATAATGCCCCGATTTATTGGGTTATTGCTGTTAAATTTCTCAAGGGTTGCAATACAGCCGTTGCGGTAGCGAAAGGAAACAGGATGCGCTTCTTGATTATTGGATTATTAATCGGTTTCCCGCTGGCGGAAGGCGCGCTTTTGTACCGTCTGGCCATGGGCCCGGAAGGTCACGCCGGCTGGGTATTAGCGTGGCTCGTTTTCGCTGCCATTGCGGGCGTTGTGTTGATTAAACAGGCGCGTTTTTCACTTATATCGCGTCTCACCAACGCGCTTTCACAGGGTCAGTTCTCGCTTGCAGCATTTATCGACAGCTTCCGTACGGTCATTGCCGGCTTGTTATTGATTTTTCCAGGCGTGATTTCGGATGTAATGGCAATGGTGTTGCTGCTCATCCCGGTTCGCGAACCCGCGTTTATGCATGTCCAACACACGCGTCCCGGTGATCACTCACGCCCGAAGGCGCCCGCACAGTTCGACCTTCCCGCCAACACGCTGGAAGGCGAATTCCGCCGCGAGCCGTAAGTAAGCCTTAACCGTCATCGGCGGGTGAAATACTACTCAGACTACTCAGAAACTCGGTCACAGTGGGATAGTTGAAGCGAAACTTCAACTCGTTTTTTAAGCGCTCATTACGAATGCGCCGGGATTCACTCATAAATGACATCATCGGCGCGCTAATCACCTTAGCAGCTGCTTCACGGCCCACACGCGGTGCGCGCGCCAGCTTGAAATGATCTGCCACCAGGTCAAAATAGTCACCCATCTTCATGTCCGAATCATCGACCACGTTATAGACACGATTGGGCAAGGCACGCGTGATGGCGACAAGTGCGGCACGCGCCAAGTCATCGGCGTGGATATGATTGGTAAAAACATCGTCCGCGTCAACCAACGCAGGTGTGCCCTTTTGCAATCGTTCAATCGGCAACCGATCAGCAGCATAAATGCCCGGCGCCCGCAGAATCGAAACTTTTACACCGGTGCGCCCCCCCCACTGCCGCAGCAAACCTTCCGCGTGCACGCGGCGAATGGCCCGGTCGGTGGTGGGCTGTAGGCTGCGCGTCTCATCAATCCGGTCGCCGCCACAGTCGCCATATACGCCCGTGGTGCTGATATAAACGAGGCGCTGTGGTAGCATCCCTGCTCGATTTTGATGGAGTGCAACTAACAAGTGACGGGTGCGACTATCCACGCTACCGCGCGAAGGTGGCGGAGCAAAATGACAGACGATATCCGCCAAGCCAGCAACGCGACGCAAGGAACGCGGATCATCCAAATCGCCAAACACGGGAGTGACGCCAAGGGAGCGCGCCAATTCAGCACGATCAGACTTGCGAACCAGCGCCAAGACCCGATATCTAGTGGTGAGCATTTTGGCCAGGCGCTCGCCCACATCACCAAAGCCAACAATCAATATTTTTCGATTTAATTTCATTTAACGCTGAAGTATAAATTAGCCCTCTACCGTTCTGCTGGAAAGTATTGCAAGCACATGAGCACACCTGAATATCAAATCACCCTTTCGCCATCGGGCCACGCCTTCAAGGCCAACGCCGATGAAACCATTCTGGAAGCCGCACTCCGCCAGGGCATTGGCCTGCCCTATGGCTGCCGCAACGGTGCCTGTGGCTCGTGCAAGGGCAAACTCGTGTCGGGTGAATTTGACTATGGCGTTTATCAGGAGCGCACGTTGCGGCCAGAAGAAAAAGCCGCAGGCAAAGCGCTGTTTTGCGTGGGCAAGGCCTGCTCGGATTTAACACTTGAGATCAAGGAAATTGGCGGCACCGGCGATATTCAAATCCGCACGCTGCCATGTCGCGTGGAAAAAGTGGAAAAGCCTGCACCTGATGTCGCCATCTTGTCGCTGAAATTGCCTGCACAAGAACGGTTGCAATTTTTGGCAGGACAATATCTGGATATCCTGCTAAAAGACGGCACCCGCCGCAGCTACTCGATGGCAAACGCGCCGCACGAAGATGGCTACATTCAAATTCATGTGCGCCATATTCCCGGCGGGCAATTTTCCGATCATGTTTTTACCGACATGCGAGATCGCGCGATTTTGCGTTTTGAAGGTCCGCACGGCTCGTTCTTTCTGCGCGAGGATTCCGACAAGCCCATTATTTTCATGGCGGGCGGTACCGGATTTGCACCGATCAAGGCGGTGATCGAGCACGCATTTTTCACTCACATCGACCGTGAAATGGTGTTGTATTGGGGCTGCCGCTCGCTCGCCGATTTATACATGGCACAATTACCGTCACAGTGGGCAAAAGAGCACCCGAATTTCAGTTTTATTCCGGTGCTGTCCGATGCCAAACCTGAAGACAATTGGCAGGGACGCGTAGGCCTCGTGCATCAAGCGATTCTGGACGATTTTGACAAACTGGGCGGCTATCAGGTCTATGCGTGTGGCGCACCGATCATGGTTGAATCCGGTCAACAAACGTTTGCGGAACGTGGCCTGCCTGATGATGAATTTTTTGCGGATTCGTTTACCTATTCGATTCCTGCAAATCCTGTTGTTGCATAGTTACTTCAAATTAATTAAGGAGCTTTAAATGATTAAAGTTGGCGATACTCTTCCCGATGGCGTGCTGAGCGAATTCATCGTAGTCGAAACCGAAGGCTGCGCGCTGGGCCCAAACAAGTTCAATGTTGCCGATCTGGTCAAGGGCAAAAAAATCGTTGTATTCGGCTTGCCCGGCGCATTCACACCGACCTGCTCGGCGAAACATGTGCCCGGCTATCGCGATCATGTGAGCGACTTTAAAGCTAAAGGTGTGAACGAGATTTGGTGTGTATCAGTCAACGATGCATTCGTGATGGGCGCATGGGCGAAAGATCAGCAGACCGATGGCAAAGTTCGCATGTTTGGTGATGGCTCCGCAGTCTGGACAAAAGCGCTCGGACTCGAAATGGACGCCAGCGCATTCGGCATGGGCATTCGCATGCAACGTTTTTCGATGCTGGTTGAAAACGGCGTCGTCAAAACGTTGAACATTGAAGCACCCGGTAAATTTGAAGTTTCCGATGCAAGCACGATGCTGAAGCAAGTCTAAGTTTTTTGATCTCGAGACAGGTTCAAACATGACCGCGAAAATTTTCATCGATGGCGAACATGGCACCACTGGATTGCTGATTCGTGATTTGTTGCGCGAACGCAGTGACGTGGAAGTCATCAGCATCGCGCCCGAAAAGCGCAAAGATTTGGCAGAGCGGAAACGCTTGCTGAACGCGGTGGATTTGGCGGTGTTGTGTTTGCCCGATGATGCGGCGAAAGAGTCTGTCTCGATGATCGAAAGCACGAATGTACGGGTGATTGATGCCAGTACGGCGCATCGGATTGCGCCGGGCTGGGTGTTTGGGTTTCCTGAATTAACGCCTGCACAAACAGACCTGATACGCCACAGCAAGCGCGTCGCGAACCCCGGCTGTTGGTCAACTTGTTTTATCGCGTTGATGCGGCCATTGATTGACGCTGGCTTGATCCCGAAGGATTTCGCGGCATCCACCTGGGGCGTATCTGGCTACAGCGGTGGTGGACGGCAAATGGTGGAAGCATTTGAAAACGAAAATGGCGCGAATGCAAAAACCAAATTCATCGCTTACGGCATGAAATTGGCGCACAAACATTTGCCGGAAATGCAGCACTACTCAGGTCTCACACATGCGCCAGTGTTCACACCATCGGTCGGCGCATTTCGCCAGGGCATGTTGGTGGAGATTCCATTGGCGTTGTGGTCGTTACCGAAGCCGGTATCCGGCACTGAATTACATGCTGCGCTCAGCAAGCATTACGAAGGCCAGCGCTATGTCACCGTTAAGCCTTATACCAACGAGCCGCCCGCCGAGCTCGATCCGGAAACATTAAACGACACCAATTGGCTTGAGCTATTTGTTTTTGACAATCCAAACACACAGCAGGCGGTGCTGGTGGCTCGCCATGATAATTTGGGCAAGGGCGCGGGGCGCGCGGCGGTACAAAATATGGAATTAATGCTGGGGCTGGCGTAAGAATTTATTGCAGCCGCTTCACTTTGGGCGAGTGATTGGTGCCGTCGATTTCCAGATAAAACGCGCCCAACGCGCCGCGCCGCACCACGATTCGAGGATTGTTCAAATCCAGATATCTCGAGCTATCATCACTGACTTGCCACACTTGGCCATTCTCAAGCTTGATACGTGAACTGGCGTTCCAGCCCTCAAAACGCCCGACAATTCGGCTCTCAATTGAATCAAGGCCCGCTTTATACGCTTTGCTTTCAAGTCCAAATTGGGCGGGCGTTTGCGGTGCCGCAGGTGAGACTGCGGCGGGCGTTGATTTTGCCACGACTGATGGCAGCGGCAATGCGTCATAACACGCCAAACGCGCGGCCGCGTCGGTGACCCCCCGACAACTCAGGAACCCACCGTCGTCCGCCAGTGCAGTCGCGCTAAACGACATCAGAAATATCAAAATCACACCACTTTTTTTCATCATGCCACTCTCAAATTTTAATTATCACGATGCCTCAAGGCCCAATACTGGCGCGGCGTTTGGGACATATACCTCCCACCCGTTCGGGTGTCTCCGTCGAAAGATACCCGTCAATATTGGCGCTACGGCAATGACCAAAAATAGCCGTCAATTATTTAATTGCAGCAAATCCCATTTGTTGCCACATAGATCTTCAAACACCGCCACCGTGCCATAACTTTCATGGCGGGGCAATTCCAGAAAACGCACGCCGCGCGCCACCATTTTTTCATAATCACGCG
>JANMQR010000364.1:0-2413 GCA_031370625.1 Burkholderiales bacterium
GCCTTATTTGCCAAACCCGAACCTGACCTACAACTAAAAAACCAGATCAAGAAAGTCACAACATGAAAATCGCCATCATCGGCCAACAGGATTTCGGCAAAGCAGTGCTCGAGGCATTTCTCGCGCGTGGTGATGAAGTCGCTGGCGTATTTTGTGCGCCTGAAAAAGAAGGTTCGCGTCCCGATGTGTTGCGGGTTGCGGCACAAGAAAAAAATCTGCGCGTATTCCAATTTCCGAACCTGAAAGACGTGCAGGCACACGACACCTTGCGGGCGCTGGATGTCGATATCGGCATCATGGCCTATGTGCTGCAATTTGCGCCGCAGGAATTTGTGAATATTCCGAAGCACGGCACGATTCAATATCACCCGTCCTTGTTGCCGAAATATCGCGGCCCGTCGTCGATTAGCTGGCCGCTTATTTGTGGTGAAGCTGAAACCGGATTGAGTATTTTTCGCCCGACAGATGGCTTGGATGAAGGCCCGATCATTTTGCAAAAATCGACCGCTGTTTCTGAGAACGATACGCTTGGGACGGTGTATTTTGATCGCCTGTTTCCGATGGGTGTGGCCGCGATGCTGGAGGCCGCAGATTTGGTGGTGGCGGGTATTCATCGTGAAATCGTGCAAGACGAATTGAAAGCCAGCTACGAAGGCTGGTGTCGCGCCGCGGAATCAAGAATTAATTTCAACAATAACGTGCGATTCATCCACGATCTGATTCGCGGCTGCGACCCCGCGCCGGGTGCATGGACGACGCTTGCAGGAAAAAAAGTACAACTCTTCGGCAGCAAAAAACATCTGGTGCGTACCTTCGGTGCCGTCAAAGGCAAGCCCGGCGAAATTACTGCCATTACGGACGCTGCTATGTTCATTACCGCGCAAGGCGGACAGATTGAAGTCGCGAAGCTGAAGCATGAAGACGGTAAGAAGGTTTCGCCGACTGATTTCGCGGCGGCTTATGGTGTTTCTTTAGGCACCTTATTTGGCTCGTAGGCTTCCCATACCCAACTCAGCCTTGCTTGCAATGACCTGATCGCGGTACAGAACCGCCAGCCCTTTCTTGCTACAATCGTGCGAGAGATAAGGCGGACAGGGCAGACAGGGCAGATAGCTGCTCATCGCCTTTGCCGCGAGGGGGAAAAATGAAAAAAACGGCGTTCTGGAAAAAAGACTGGTTTTTTGCACTGATGATTGTTGTGTTCATCTTTGCGGCTAACAAGTTCACCGGTATTTTTGACGCGTTGGAAACCAAAGCCTACGATCTGGGCGTGGTTGCTTCGTCGAAACAGCCCTCAGACAAAATCGCCATTATCGCGATTGACGACCAATCGATAAGCAACATCGGTCGGTGGCCGTGGTCACGCGAAGTTCATGCGGACATGATCGCAAAGCTCAGCGACGCCAAAGCCAAGGTGATCGGTAGCACGGTGTTTTTCTTTGATCCGCAGGTTGACCCCGGGCTAAGTTACATCAACCGCATGATGGAAATTTATAACAAAACCACCGCCGCATCGCCAACGGAGGTGTTGCCAGACGTGAATACGGGTGCGAAACCGAGCAGCAATCCGGCGACGCCGGCGTTAACGCAAATTGGTTCAATCTTGAGCGAAGCAGAGGGGGCACTGAACACAGATCGTCGCCTGGGCGACAGCATCAAAAAAGCCGGTAACGTTGTTTTGCCAACTTACTTTGACTTTGATTACGCGCAGCCTGTTGGCCAACCTGATCAACCGTTGCCCGATTATATTCGCAGGGACAGTATTTCCAGTGCGAGTGATCGTGCGGTGTATGGCTTGCCACCTGCCCAATTTCCGATCGAGGCGGTGGGTGCGGGTGCGGCCGGTTTTGGGCATCTTTCGGATATTCGCGATCTCGATGGTGGTCGCCGCTCTGACATCACCATGATCGATTATTTTGGCCAGCAGTATCCGTCGCTGGCGATGATGATCGCAGCCAAGAGTTTAAACTTGGGCACCAAAGATATTCGTGTGACGGCCGGTGAATCGGTCTCAATCGGAACCTTGCGGATTGTCACTGATGAATTCGGTCTCATGCTGCCGTTTTTTTACAAGGGGGTGGGAGACCGCCCCGCAATTCAAACGGATTCTTTTTATGATGTGCTGTCGGGCAAAATTCCTGCATCAAAATACCGCGACAAAATTGTCTTGATTGGTGCAACGGCCGCCGGCACGGGAGAGCGCGCGATTACACCCGTCGGCACGCTCGCCCCCATTGAAAAATTGGGCCACTCGGTATCATCAATTCTGCAGCAGCATTTTTTCCGTGCACCCGGATGGGCATTCTGGGTGTCGGTGCTGGCGTTTGTCGCGGTAGCGGCTTACCTCGCGGTGTTGTTCCCTAAGTTGCGCGCCGGCCCTGCTGCGCTAATCACTTTGCTAATTTTCCTGGCC
>JANMQR010000410.1:0-12874 GCA_031370625.1 Burkholderiales bacterium
CCCAACTCTTCATATTCGTTGGTTTTACCTTCAAAAATGTAGAGCTCAAACAGCAGCGACCAAAACCCCTGGCTGGCATTGAGAGGCAAGCCGGTCGTTTCGTTGATCGATGCGCGCAACGTGGTGGCGAACGGGTCAAACGCATTAAACCAGATTGGGATTTTGGCGCGGCGCAGACGTTGGAAAACAATCGCAAACAGCTCCGCTTCTTCAGACAAGATCGATTTCACTTTGGTGAAATCAATGCGGCAACTTCCCATCTCTTTTGCGAACGACTCAAATTTATCGATCTCACCCAATAATGCGCCGTCGGAATCGGGCGTCAATACAAAAAAATCTTTGCGCTCGCGCTTTTCCTTGCGGCGTGGATCTGCGGTGTCGTGGGTGTCGGTCCATACCGGCGGGGAACGTTCAAATTTCACGGTGTAGAGCATCGATAACGCATCAAACTCACGGCGATTGGCGGTCAGGTGATAAAAATCGAACAGCATTAACCACGTCCGAATGCTGTTCTTGCCATCGGTGGTTTTCATGTAATCTTTAAGCGTCTCCTGTGCGGCATCGGCGTGACCGGCAGCGTACAAAATCGCGGCTTCATATAGCGGCGGGAAATTTGTCGAGTCCGGCAGAATTTGCTCGCTGGACGGTGCCTGCGCGGCGGGCGTGGGGACGGCTGTGGGCCGTTGTGGTGAGCCGGGTTTGCCGGAAGTGGGAGTCGCCATAAACGTGGACGCGCCTTAAAATTTAATGGATTCGGCGTTGGTCAGCCGAAAGAAAAGATATTGATCGTTTACAAGCTCAAGTTTTCCCGTGACCACAATGGGTTCCCATTGATTGAATTCCACCGGCGTTTTAGCGATGACTTCCACCATCGAATCCGGGCCTTGCGATACGCAGTACGGACAGTGCGAAGGCAGAGGCGAGATCAAAAAATGCTTTTGTTTCGCGCTTGTCGACAACGGCAAAACAAAGCCATAAAGTTTGACCTCTTGCTTGTCCAATTCTTTCAACTGTGGACTAAACTCAGGCAGCCAGGTCGCTGTATTTTTAGCTTTCGTATTTCCCGCATTTGCTTCTGCATCCTTTGCTTTTGCCTCTACTAGTTTTACCTGCCGCAATAACTGCCAAGAGAGCGTGCCCGGCGGTAGCGGATCCTTGCCAATGTAGCCAAACAGTTGTTCATCGGGCATTGGCACCAATGATTTGGGTAAAGCCTTCTGTGCTGATACGGCGTTCGATCCGCAAACCAGCGCAAACATAATGGCTGTTGCGAAAACTTTAAACCGGTGTGCGATGCTGCATATCATGTCAATCCTCGTTAGCCAACACTTACACTATTTGGTACGCACTATGCGCTATTCAAGGTTTCTGGCACTGCATTGCGATACGCACGCCACGCTGGGATGAGCGCTGCTGAGACTGCCAGCGTTGCCGCTGCGCCAATAACAACTGCTTCTTCTTTAAAAAATACCCAGCCAGTGAGTTGCATGCGGTGCGTTTTTTGCATTGCATATCCCATCCACTCTGCACCCAGATGCCCTAAAACTAAACCCAGTATAACGCCGAGTAATCCCAGTGCGAGTCCCTGTAAGGCAACGGTCAAAAACACCGTCGCTGGCGTGGCACCCAGTAGGCGTAACAGAGCCAAATCCTCGCGCCGCTCATTGAGGGTATTCACGAGGCCGATGAAGATGCCAAGAGCTGCGCAAACCATCATGATGGCGGCAAAAATTTTTAGCGTTGTTACACCAATGCCCAGTAGCGCAAACAGCCGGGAGATTTCAATCGCAGGCGAGGCTGACTGCATTGAGCTCGACTCGTTCACCATGCGCGGAAATGAAGCTGCTGCGAGCGGTGTTGTGTACTGAATTAAATATGCAGTGATCTCGTTTTCTGCACTGTGATTATGTTCATCCAGTGTATCTTCACCATGATGTTTATGACTGTGCTTACCGTCATCTTGGTGGTGCCGCTCATCATGTTCATTTTTAGGCTTATCCGCACGCGTCTTTGCTTTGCCAGACTCACCTGCGTCGTTATGAACTGCCCAGATACTTTCAACGCTGGTTAAGATCAAACGATCAACTACCGACTCAGTTGGCCTCAATATACCGACGACTCTGTAGGGATGGTCAGCATGCGCGTCGCCGCCTTCGCCCAAACCATGCGAACCCGCAAAATTCTGACCTAATTTCAGACCCGTCAAGCGCGCGGTCTCGGCACCCACCACCGCTTCAAACGGCTTCGTCCACAGGCTGCCTTCTTGCAGCGTGGCACTGTATAAATCGGCATAACTTGCCTCAGTGCCGACGATCCGAAATGTTTTATAACTATCACCGAGTGCCAACGGTATCGCCAGCTTCACCTGCGGTGTGGCAATGATCCTCGCCGCTTCGGTGAGTGGCACATTGCCGGTCGGCACATCCATTTGAAACACGGATGACAAAATAAGCTGTAGCGGGCTGCCCTTTGCGCCAATGACCAGATCAATGCCTGCCGAGTCGCGCCCCATTCGCTCTTCCGCCTGTGCCAGAGTCAAAATGAGTGCAATGATGGTGCCAACACCTAAACCCAATAACACGATGTTTAACAGCGTGGCTAACGGACGTTGCCGCAGATACGCCCACGCTAGTCCGAGTGCGGTGACGAACGAATTCACGCCGCGGCACCAAGGTCGTGAACGCGCGCGAAACGACTTTTGATCCGCGCATCGTGCGTGGCTACAATCAGCGTCGCGCCGTGCTCGCGCGCTTGTGCGAACAACAAATCAATAGCGATGTCGCAATTTGAATCATCCAACGCCGAGGTCAGTTCATCGGCCAACACTAGATTGGGCCGATTCAACACCGCGCGCGCGATGGCGACGCGTTGCGCCTCGCCCTGCGAAAGACTGCGCGGAAACTTTTGCGCTTTATCTGCAATTTGAAGTGCGGCGAGCACTTCTTTGATTCGCTTCACGTCGCGCGGCATTCCGGCCAAACGCTGCGTGAGCAATAAGTTATCTTCGACATTCAGCGCTGAAATAAGATGCAGTCGCTGCATTACCAAACCGATTTTTTGGCTGCGAAATTTATCGCGTTGTGCATGGCTGAGTACGCCAATGGATACACCGTCAATATTCACTTTGCCATTCAGCGGCAGTACCAAACCGGAGAGCACATTCAGTAATGTTGTTTTGCCGCTGCCGGATGGCCCGAGCAGCAAGGTGTGTTCACCTTGCGCGATATTGAGCCGATCAATTTTGACGACGATTTGTTTTCCTGACGGCGCGTGATAGCCCGCCTCCAAGCTTTCAATATCGATCAGCACTTTTAGTATTACGAAAGTGTTGCCGTTGCCTGAACAGAATTTCCTTCCACCACGCAATACGCCAAACCCTCGGTAAAAATCTTCTTCGGTAAATTGCGACCAATAAAAACCATCTTCGATTCGCGCGTCTCGCCCGGCAGCCACGCCTTGCCAGGGCTGCCGCCCATCAGCATATGCACACCCTGAAAAATCATCCGGTTATCTTGATCCTTGATATTCAAAACACCTTTGTAGCGAAGCATATCCACGCCATAGGTTTGAATCAGTAGCGACAAAAACGCCTCGATTTTTTCCATGTCCAATGGCCGCGCGTCTTTCCAGATAAATGATTGCACGTCGTCTGAATGCGTGTGGTGGTCGTCAATTAAAAATTCGGGTTCAATTTCCAGAATGGAATTTAAATTGAAACCGCGAATATCAAGAATTTCTTTAATGTCAGTTTCGCCAAAATGTACCTTGTGAAAAGTGGCGCGCGGATTCATGCGCTTCAAACGATCCATTAGCTGTTTGGTTTCTTCTTCTGCCACCAGATCAGTTTTGGAGAGCAGCAAGCGATCCGCGAAACCAATCTGCGCGCGCGCTTCCGAGCTGTCGGTTAGTTGTTGCGAGGCATGTTTCGCGTCTACGACCGTAATTACTGCATCGAGCACATATTGTTCGTGAATCGCTTCATCCATAAAAAATGTTTGCGCCACCGGCCCGGGTTCCGCCATGCCTGTAGTTTCAATAATTACGCGATCAAATTTCAGCGTGCCTTTTTTCCGCTTCGCCGCCAGATCGCCCAGAATTCGTACCAAATCGCCGCGCACTGTGCAGCAAATGCAGCCGTTATTCATCTCGACAATTTGCTCGTCTTTATCCTGCACCAGAATGTCGTTATCGATGCCTTCTTCACCGAATTCATTTTCGATGACGGCGATTTTTTCGCCATGACGTTCGGTCAGAATGCGCTTCAGCAAAGTGGTTTTTCCGCTGCCGAGAAAGCCGGTCAAGATGGTGGCTGGAATAAGCTCGATGTTTTGTTTTTGTTCTTTGGCTAAGGCCTTGGCCTCTGATTTGGCAGACATGTTGTTACTCCAGATTCAATTTAGATGTGCAGTTAATTCAAATAGATGGTGATGCAAATGTCGAGTTCAAGTTCAGGTTCAAGCTGCGGCCTCAATCGTGCCTCCAATAAACGATTTCAAGGTGTCGCGAATAAAATTTTCATCGAGATCGCGCGTGATAAAAACCAGACGCGTTCGATGATCCTGATCTGGCCAAAGTGGTAATCGTGCGGCGGGATAGATGGTGTGTTGTACCGCGTGAATCGCGCGCGGTGCGGGCTCGTTGGCGACATTGACAATGCCTTTATTGCGCAGGATCTGCTCGCCGCGCATGCTCGTTAGCATCTCCAGCGCGTCGACCAAATTCTGCCAAATTACCGGTGCATCAATGATCACGGCAAATGCGCGAATGCGTTGGTCGTGGCGTGATGCGTCTTGGCGTGGCGTTTCAGGCTGCTGGAATAAACCAGTTTTCGCTGGCAGCGGACGATACGCTTCTGCACGTAGCCATTTTTGCACATCCGCTGTTTTCGCGCCTGGCTGGTACAAGCCCGTATCGAACAATAGCTCAGGATCAATATCACCCGCAACGGCTTCGAAAATAATTGCGCCGGGATTCAGTGCGGTAACTCGTGCGTGCAGTTTTTCAATAACGTCGCGCGCGACCAAATCCGTTTTGGTGATCACGATGCGATCCGCTACTGCCGCCTGCTTCACCGATTCGAAATGATCGTCAAGCTGCTTCATGCCATGCGACGCATCGACTGTAACCACGATCCCGGACAACGAGTAGCGCGCCGCCACCAGCGGCATTTCAATCAAGGTATGCATGATCGGCGCAGGATCAGCCAAGCCAGTCGTTTCAATCACGACGCGCTTAAATATCGGAATTTCATTATTAGCGCGCTTGAAATACAGATCACGAAGGGCAGTCACCATGTCGCCCGCTACCGAGCAACAAATACAACCATTCGACATGATGATCATATTTTCGCTGGCTTCGCGCACCAGTAAATGGTCAATTGAGACTGCACCAAATTCGTTGATCAATACGGCCGTCTCGCTCATCGATGGATGCTTGAGCAAACGATTGAGCAGGGTGGTTTTACCGCTGCCCAAAAAGCCGGTGAGTAAGGTGACAGGTGTGATGACGGACGCAGTCATGGCACTATTTACATTCCGCGCAGAGGCCGCGAATTTTTAAATCGACTTCGGTGGTGCGAAATCCGGTTGGCAATTTCCCGTTTACTTTTGGTTGCACGTTATCCAAGCAGAAGGTTTGGCCGCAAGTGTTGCACGTAAAATGCGCGTGCTCGTGTAGTTGATGCGAAGCCGTTTTGCGCAGCGAGTGCGTTCCGGGTTGGGCATTGAGCATAAAACGCCACACGCGATCATCACCCGCGATGCGATGCGCGATCCCCACGCCCACGAGCCAATCCAGCACGCGATAAACGGTGACGCGATCAATGGTGTGATATTTCTCGATAGTGGCGGCGACATCAAGCTGGGATACCGCATGATCGCAAGAAAGTAGTGTGGACAACACCGCAACCCGAGGATCGGTCACACGCTCGCCCGTTGCGCGAAGCGTTGCCTGCGCTTGAGGAATTTTTGCCAGATAAGCGGGTTTCATATGGGCTCGAATTATTTGGAGTGGGTAAAAATATATTCACACCATTTTATTCCTTGACGAGAGCTAGATGCAATTGAGTAGCAAAAAGAAAAATAGTTTATGCAAAATAAAGTCACAAGCAACGGCGGATGTTTTCAGGCAAAAATGGCTCAAAGCGCGCGTAGATATTGGAGATCACTCGCATTCTGAATCCGCGACTATTTTTGGCTCGCCTTCTGCCATAGCGGAAACGGATCCACGTACTGCGCCCAATGCGCGCGGCCTTCGGCAAATTCTTTTTTGGTTAAAAGACAGTTATCGAGCTCGGTGCGCATCCACGATTCGCTCATGCCGACACCAATGAACACCAATTCTTGGCGCCGGTCGCCGAAAGTCGGATCCCATTTTTTGTGGATGCGCTCGATGTATTCAGGCTCCTTTGGCCAATCTTTTTTAGAGATCGCCGCCCACCACATGCCGCCCGCTTCGTTTACGCGTGGGCCACCCGCTTGGCTCCACGTGCCCGCTGCGTCATAGCGCGAAGCCAGCCAGAAATAACCCTTGGAGCGAATCACGCCCGGCCAATCTTTCATCAAAAAATCATGGAAGCGTTTCGGGTGAAATGGCCGGTGAACACAGTAAGCAAAGTTAGTGATGCCGTACTCTTCGCTCTCGGAGGTTTCCTGCCCGCGCATGAGTTTTAACCAGCCCGGTGCTTCGGACGCTTTTTCGAAATTGAACAAATTCGTATCCAGCACCCGATTCAGGGCAACCTTGCTATGTGTTGCCTCGATTATTTCTGCGGCGGGGTTGAGTGATGCGAGCATGGCTCTTAAACGGTCAAGTGTTTCGGGCGGAACGAGATCGGCTTTGTTGACGATGATGACATTAGCAAATTCGATCTGCTCGGTCAGCAAATTCACCACGGTGCGCACATCTTCATCGCCCATGTGCTCGCCGCGATCCTTGAGCTTGTCAGGCGAGCAGAAATCATTGATAAAGTTGAAAGCATCCACCACCGTCACCATCGTATCCAGACGCGCCACAGTGGAAAGGCTCACCCCATTTTCGACTTCAAACGTGAACGTCTCAGCAACTGGCAGCGGCTCGGAAATGCCAGTCGATTCAATCAGCAAATAATCAAACCGTCCTTCGTCGGCAAGGCGCGTGACCTCGATCAGCAAATCTTCGCGCAGCGTGCAGCAGATGCAGCCGTTCGTCATCTCAACCAATTTTTCTTCAGTGCGGGATAGATTTGCGCCGCCTTGGGCGATCAACTGCACGTCAATGTTGATCTCCGACATATCGTTGACGATCACGGCGATACGTTTACCCTCGCGATTATTGAGGACATGATTGAGCAGGGTGGTTTTTCCCGCACCCAGAAAGCCGGAGAGAACTGTGACGGGAAGCCGTTTATCAGCCGACTTGGGTCGTGGGTGATAGGTGGACATAATGCTCATGGCTGTCACTCGATTATGTTGATTTGTTAATGCAACAATGTAGCATAAACAATGCAACAGTGTTGCATAAACATAATTTTCTGCGATCAAAAATATGTGGGTGCCTCCTGCTTTCAGAGCTTACTTGAGTCAAAAAGTCGGGTTTAATGCGGGTCAAAGACTAGCGCGAGTAGCTTGCTCCTTGGCTGCAAAAATAGCCAACAGATCTTCAGGCAGACCCTATCGCCTTAAAGCTGACCGCGAGCGGGTCGCGGCTGTGGTGCCATCGGTGGCACCGTGGGAGAGTCGTTCAGACGCAGAAATTTAAAACCTGCCAATATTTTCCCTGGCTTGCCTTCGCTTGTCTGGCGCGATTCCCGTTCGGTCACGCGGGCAATGAATGCATCAAACGTTTCTTCGCGCACTGCGGGCTCTGAGGAATGCAGTAGATGCCGCTCACCGTTGGGCCCCAGCACGACAAGGCCGACGTGCGATGCCCAGTAATCACCGTTTTGTCCGGAAATGACATTCACCAAATCCCCTTCCTGCAACTGATTGAGGATGGCAGTAACTTCAGATTTCGGCACGTAACTTTGCCTTGATTGTTCAGTCGGTGCCACGTGATCGATTTTGTAACGGCTCTTGAAAAAGTTTGTCCGATCCACGGTCATTTGATACGTTTCGACACGCTCACCCGCGAGAGCCGCGCTAACGTCGCTTACCAGCCAAGCGTTCTGTGGATTCCAATCGGTTTCAGTGTAGTGGTTGCGGCTGGCTACGCCAATCACGCCGTCGCGATAACGAATTCGCTGCAACATCCAAAAAAACTCTTCCCAAGATTGCGATAGCGCCATCGCATAGGTGTGCTCGGCAAAAACCACGCAATCACTTTTCTCCAAATTGAACAGTGGCTGGCTATCAATGACCTCATACGGAAATTCGCCGGGTAAATAAATTTCATAAGGCTGGCCAATATTTTTGCGCCCCAGATGCGCAATTCGTGGGCGTAAATTTGGTTCAACAACGTGCAGATAGGCAAGATAACGCCCGATCTCTTCAGGCTTCATTCGATAGAGCGGCTTGTTGATGAGCGCGGTGAGTTCAGCTTCCAATATTCCTACTCGCGCACTTGCGGCCACTTGTGCAGGGCTCAGTGTGACGCGTGCTGCTGGCAGTATGAGCGGCGCATCGCGCGGGAGAGTGGCGCATCCACTGAGCACAACAAAAATGGCGATGAAATATGGGCGCATGGTCATTATCAAGTGAAACGCAATGATAGCGCTGGAGCGCGTACCTTAGACAAAGTTTTGGTGAAGCAAAGGGGAATATGTTAATACAACACTGTTGCATATACAATATTATTGTATATAATAATAAGAACAATTCGCATTTGTTGCCGGCAAAAGTTTCTTGGTTATTTATTGATTTTTCTCCTTGCGCCATTTACCCCGCATGTCACAAGCGTCAAACCTCGCCAAAAGAAAATATGAAAACGCTATCAAAATATTTTGTTGTGCCCAGTCTATCGATACTCAATATAGCCATCTCAACAGCCTTTGCCCAAACCACGGCGACCACAACAACTGCCCAAGACAAAACAGAAAAAATTGAGAAAATTGAAGTCACGGGCCAGCGCCCGGTACTCAAACCGAAGCTGCGCGAAGACATCATTGCGACCGAAACCATTACGCCCGCACAAATTCAAAAAGTGGGTGCGTCAAACATCAACGAAGCGATTGATAAAAACCCCGGCATTTCGATTCAGACCGAGTGCTCAATCTGCAACGTGCGCAATGTGTTATTGAATAATTTGCCGGGCCGATTCACCACGCTGCTGATTGATGGCGTACCGATTTATTCGTCAGTCTCCAGCGCCTATGGCCTCGATAGCGTGGGGGTCAATGGCGTTGAGCGTATCGACGTATCGCGCGGTGCCGGTGCCAGCCTGATTGCGCCGGAAGCGTTGGCGGGCGTGGTGAATCTGATTACCAAGCGGCCCACTGAGCCAGAGCGGATTATCGATTTACAGGAAGGCAATTTTGGCAGCTATCGCGCGGACGTGTACGTGGCTCAGCCGTTTACGGGCGGGGCGTTTACAGCATCGTTTAACGCCAATAATCACAAGCAGGTAGATAGTGACGGCAATGGCATTTCTGAATATACCGGCTACGAGCGCTACCTCGGCGGCGTCGGTTTCTTCTTGGATAATGTGGGTGGATTTAAAATTAAAAGCCGCGTTGACTTCGTAAAAGAAGATCGTGGCGGCGGTGCTTTCGCTCGCGATTATCAGGCGATCAAAGACAGTTTGACCGGCAATCCATTTGATTGGCGGCGCGGACCGAATGGATCGCCGGATCAGCGCGGCTGGATTCGACCTGACGGTAATTTTGATCAAGCGGTGCTGGATGGACAAAATCCGATTTTGCTTGGCGATGGCCGCGTCTTGCTGCCCTACGATGGCGGGCGTGGTGGCTTCTCGGAAATTATTTTTACCAAGCGCGATCAGGCGGTGGTGGTGGGCGAACGCAAACTGGGTGCGGGCACGCTACGGCTTGCGGCGGGTTATGCCACGCACAAGCAAGACTCTTTTTATGAAGGTGATTTGTATAAAGCCAAGCAGAAGCAATACTATCTCGAGGCCAGTACGCAACAGCCATTAGGCGTGGATACGTTGTTTACAGTGGGCACGTCGTATCGTTTTGAAAATTTGCGCAGTAACGGCTTCTCAATATCCAACAACGCAGACACCAACGGTGTCGATAACTATTCCTACAAAGTGCCTGGCTTTTTCCTCCGGCTTTATCGTGCGCAGTTTGACAACCAGCTCGAAATCAACGGCTCGGTGCGCTATGACAAACACAATGTATTCGGTGGCATCACCAGCCCGCGATTGAACGTGCTGGTGCATCATTGCGATCAATGGGACAGTCGCGTCGCGATCGGTCGTGGCTTTCGGGCACCGACTTCATTTTTTGAACAAGATCATGGCCTGCTGTCGGATTCGCGCGTGGATAGACAGGTCACGCGCGCAGAAATTTCAGACAACATCAGCTATTCCTTGTCATATGCGAGCGACCGGATGGCCGGTGCTTTCAACATCAACCGCAATCGCATCAAAAATATGGCGTTGCTCATTCCTGGCGTGGAAGACCCGCAGGATGCAACACGCACCATCACTATTTTCGCCAGCGCGAAAAATCCGGTGACTTATACCGGCGCGGATGTTCAATTGACGTATAAGCTCACCAAGGCGCTCACCACAACGATGGCCTATGAGCAATACAAATATGATTTCAAGGTAGAGCCAGGCGCGATCTATTTTGCACGTCCGAAAAATAAAGCCTATTTCACACTGGACTACGAATCCGCTTCATGGGATTTATTCGCACGCGCCACTTGGAACGGTCGCGCCAACCTGCGCCAATTTTACGACTACGACAATAATCCACGCTTCAATTTTGACGGCACCGCAAAGCGCGAGTCTAGCCCCACCTTTACGACGGTTGACGTACGCGGCTCATACAAAATAAATAATATGTGGAGTGTATTTGCAGGTGTGGACAATCTCACCGACTACCAGCAAGGAAAAAAAGAAAGCTTCCTGTTTGTTGATAGCGAAGGTGGCCCCGATGTGGTGCAACTATGGGGACCGTCGCGCGGGCGCTTTGCTTATGCGGGTGTCAAGGTTAAATTTTGATGGGACCGCTGGTGATGAAAAAGACGCATCCTTTGACGGGTCGCTATTACGCAATAACCGCGGTGCTGTTATGTTGTTGCGCCGGTAGCATCGCAGCGCAACAGCGACCCGCCAGTCCATCAGTCTTGCCAGCACTTGATTTCGAGCTGCCCATTTATCAGGGTAGTGGATTTCTCAAGCTCAGTAAGCTCGACCCTAAACCGACCCTCATCAATTTCTGGCATCACGACTGCCCGCCGTGTCGACGAGAATTGCCACTGCTGGTTGACTATGCTGCGACACAGACGGCATTACGCATCGTCGCGGTCGCGGCGCAAAACGAATCGGTAACAGCCAAAACGTTTGCGACAGTGCCTAAAAATATGTTGTTGCTGAACGCGCCGATTGATTCGATCGCACTGCTACGGCGTTTTCAAAATAAAACGGGTGGCTTGCCGCACACGGTGGTGCTCAACAGTGACCGCAGCTTGTGCCGAGTAAAAACCGGTGAGGTCACGCGCGAATGGCTGGATCAGAGTGCGGCGATGTGCAGCTAACCGATACGGTTGCAAAGATCACGAATCCAGCAGCAAGTGTTGCAACACAATCAACGCAACGCCTGCGAGCATCAATACGGGCTGATACACCAGCGCACGGCCGCCAACATGTTCATGCAAGCCAGGAATCAAATCGGCAATCGCAATATAAATAAAACTCGCTGCCGCCACGGCCAGAACATACGGAATAAATGCCTCGCCGTGCGAGAGCGCAAAGTAGCCCAGCACGCCACCAACCATAGAAGCGAGCCCCGATATTGAATTGAGAATAAGCGCTGTGCGCTTGCTGTAGCCCGACCTTAGCAGCACCACAAAGTCGCCAAGCTCCTGCGGGATTTCATGTGCGATCACGGCTACTGACGTGATGAGCCCCAGTTTGATGTCGGTTAAAAACGCAGCGGCGATAAGAATGCCGTCAACAAAATTATGCAAGCCATCGCCTAGCAAAATCATCATTCCGGCCGGATGCGGATGTGCGTGTTGAGCGTCTTCCAGCGTCACATGTGCATGACGCCAAAGTGCTAATTTTTCCAGCAGAAAAAATGTCACGATGCCGCCCAATACCGTGGCAAGCAAATGAGGCACAGACACATTGCTTCGCGCGGCTTCGGGCAAAATATCGAGAAACGCTGCACCCAACATCACGCCCACCGCGAAACTCACGAGCTGGTTGATCCATGCGCCAAATACCCTGAATGCCAGCAACGCTGCCAGCAACACAGAAATAAGACCACCTGCCAGCGTGCCTGCAATGATGAGCGCTAACAGCATTGAAGTCTGTCCATGACATGAAGCGCGAAGTGAGTCATGCGTTATGTGCGTTCATGTTTTATTGGATGCCGAGGCTGTTTATTTTTAAACGACGTTCCCGCTGCGCGCGAGGGTGACGATTGCTGGATGCAATCGTCTGTTAGCGAATATTGAGATTAGCTTTTAAGTCGTTGTGCTGCCGATAACAAGCGTAACCAATATTGTATCGCAACTAAGTTGCATATACAAATTGACAGCATATGTGGCCTTATCGGCTCGGATTTAACGTGATGAAAAAGTTATGAAGAATGAACACCAGTATTGGCGTGCTTTTCGAAGCTAAAACCCGGATTCAAGTACGAGTCCCGACACGCGGCGGGTGACCGAATGCTACCTCACTTGGGGTTCTAAAGCCGAGGCATTTACGCGGCGTGTTGTTATATTTTTGTTCCAGCTTTCTCACATCAGCGCGAGTCAGGTTA
>JANMQR010000411.1:0-2127 GCA_031370625.1 Burkholderiales bacterium
CAACCTGACCTACCGGCTGTAACAAACTCTAGCACTAGCAGGGCGTTTGAGCTATAAATGCTCTAAAACGCCCGCCAATGCTGGGGTTTGCTGAATTTCTCCTACGAACGTCTACCGCGCCCGCTGCCAGTTCTCAATCACTCCCAGCGTCTTTCCCAACGGCGTCACTGCCATAACCCACCCCACCAACACGCCCGCGCTATTCGCCACCATGTCCATCACGTCGAACGTGCGCCAGCCGGTTGCGCTTTGTGCGAATTCAATTGCGACACCCATCAGCGCCAACAGTAGCGCGAGTAGCAAACGTTTTTTCCACGCAGGCCAGAGCTGCGCCCACCACCACATGGTGCCGCCGTATGAGATGAGGTGTGCGTATTTGTCTTCGTTTGGCACGCCCATGGAGGGCGGGGCGGGCACGAGGGATACGAACCATAAAATCGCAATGATTGCGATGCCGACGACCAGCCAGATTTTTCTGATGTTTATCTTCAGAAGCGGGTGCGCTATTTTTTCTGCGGCGGTAAATCGGTGCAGACGCCCTCAAACACTTCTGCAGCCATGCCAATCGATTCGCCAAGCGTGGGATGCGGATGAATCGTTTTGCCGATATCAGTCGCGTCACTGCCCATTTCAATGGCAAGGGCTAATTCGCCGATCATGTCGCCGGCATGCGTGCCAACAATCGCACCACCGACGATGCGATGTGTCTCGGCATCAAAAATTAATTTGGTGAAACCTTCATCGCGGCCATTTGCAATCGCGCGGCCTGAAGCAACCCACGGGAAGGTAGATTTTTGAATCTTCAATCCTTTTGCTTTGGCTTCGTCCTCCGTCACGCCAACCCATGCGACTTCGGGATCGGTGTAGGCAACCGATGGAATCACGCGTGCATCGAAGAAAGATTTTTGCCCTGCAGCGGCTTCCGCGGCGACGTGGCCTTCATGCACCGCTTTGTGCGCGAGCATCGGCTGACCGACCAGATCACCAATCGCAAAAATATTCGGCACATTGGTGCGCATTTGTTTGTCGGTTTCGATAAAGCCGCGATCAGTCACCGTCACGCCTGCTTTATCCGCGCTGATTTTTTTCCCATTCGGCGCACGGCCAACACTCATCAGCACCATGTCATAACGCACAGGTTCCTTGGGAGCAGACTCACCTTCGAATGTCACGTAGATGCCGTCCGGTTTCGCTTCCACGCCAACCGTTTTGGTGTTCAACATGATGTTGTCAAAACGATGCGCGTTAAATTTTTGCCACACTTTAACGAGGTCGCGATCCGCACCCTGCATCAAGCCGTCCATCATTTCCACGACATCAAGCCTTGTGCCGAGTGTGGAATAAACAGTGCCCATTTCGAGGCCGATAATGCCGCCCCCGATGACGAGCATTTTTTTCGGAATTTCTTTTAGCGCCAGTGCGCCAGTCGAATCCACAATGCGTGGATCATCGGGCACGAATGGCAAACGTACCACTTGCGAGCCTGCCGCGATGATCGCTTTTTGAAACTTGATAACTTTTTTCTCGCCAGTTTTGTCTTGTGCCGTGCCAGACGTAATTTCAACTTCGATATGGTTCGCGTCCAGAAATTGCCCCACACCGCGCACCACGTCCACCTTGCGCATTTTCGCCATGCTCGTGAGGCCGCCCGTGAGCTTGCCGACGACTTTATCTTTCCAGCTGCGCAGTTTGTCGAGATCGGTTTTTGGTTTGCCGAAAGTGATGCCGTGTTCGGCGAGTGCTAAGGCTTCGTCAGTAACTGCGGCCACATGTAGCAAGGCTTTTGACGGGATGCAGCCGACGTTCAAACACACGCCGCCGAGTTGCGCGTAGCGCTCGATGATGACCGTTTTCATGCCGAGATCGGCGGCGCGGAAGGCTGCTGAATAGCCGCCGGGGCCTGCGCCGAGGACGACCATTTCGCATTCTAGGTCGGGTTTGCCGGTGTATTGGGCTGTTGTACTTGGGCGAGCGCCCCCATCCCGGCCTTCCCCCGGCGCGGGGGAAGGAGTTGGCGTGGTGCCGGATTTAGAGGTCGCCATAGCATTTTGCGGTTCACCCCATCCCCCGCTTGCGGGGGAAGGTTGGGATGGGGGTGTGCCCACAGCGTCCGAAGCCTCAACCACC
>JANMQR010000039.1:0-16376 GCA_031370625.1 Burkholderiales bacterium
AACTTTATCTGATATTTTATTTTGTCACTCTTTGGCGGGGGCGGTTTTTTATCAAATGGTCCTAAAACCGCCGCTCTGGGGATAGAGTTTTTTTGTTTGAGATTGAAAATTGCGTGCCAGCATTGATGAACCCTTTTGGGCATTTCTCTCGAAATACATGGCAACTACAAGAGTTTTATGGGGCGAATTTTTGAGCTGGAAAAACTACTCAAGCCATTTTATCCAACTAGGTTTTTCCCCGTCGTTTACAAAGAAAAACGAGATTGCCTTGTAGCACTGTTCAACATTGATGCACCACGCCAACGGGTACTCATCTGCTTGTCCATTGCCAAGCGTATATTCTGCGACACCCGTTAATCCAGAATCACCTGATGAACGAAAACCACTGTCGCCGTCGTTGTGGCGCAAATACATGAGCCACGCGTTTGTACCATTGCGCAGCATCATCATGGAAGGGCCATCATGCGTGAAGATCCAGAGTTCGAACATTTGCTCTCGGTCGAATCGGTCAATTGCGATGCCAAGCTCCTCAACCGACGAGATCATCTGTTCATGGTTGTTGAAACTAATTTTCATCATTCATGGTGGGGCCCATGTAAGCCCGCCAGATCTTCATAAAACCAATCATCTAGCGAGTTAACAGCGCGAATTTCGGATGAGCCTTGTCCTTCGCCAAAATAATAAACTTCAGGATCATCACTACCATCTAAATGAATCCATGCAAGTACATAGCCTTGATGCGAATAGAAAACAACATAGGGTTCATTGCGAGGATTTTGTAAATTATTCTCATCCAGAAACGTGGCAAGGCTTGCCGTATTTTCAACGAAGTCGCCAATAAAACAATCCGTGCCAATCAATAAACGACCAACACCTCTGCCGCCCCACAACAAAAACGCTTTGACTGAACTTGGCAGCTTAGTAGCGAGTTGCGCTTCCAAAGCAATTATTTCCTGCTCGGTCGCACCTTCGGGATCGCCATACTTGGCGCGAAGGTCACTTTCGTAAAACCTGATTGTGTTGGAGAGCATATTTCTGTTCGAATTGAGCAATATTTTTTTTTGATATGCCACTGAATTCGAGGTGCTTGAAGCAAAAATGCTTTAAACGCCGCACCTGTAAAGGCGTTTTCATTTTGAGAAAACCTTAACACTGTCTCCTGAACCCAGCTTCATCGGGTGAAGGATCTGCTTCTTCGTGGCGCATCAATAAGCAGATCCCTCGCATAAAACCGCTCGGGATGATATTTGTGAAGGGTTCGTTATCGATTCGTTGCTTTATGTTTGCGCCCTTTGATCTTGCAAGTACTGAATGGGGCATAGATGCTCGTCACCCACGTTGTAATGTACATAACCACCGCTGCCTATAATTTTCGGTGCATCATTTTGTAATGTGGCGAAAAAGTGGGCAAGACTTTCAAAACGTGGCTCATCGTCGATTAGGTCAGTATCAGAAAGCATCACTTTACCTGCATGCTTTCCTTCAGTGATGTAGAGCCAACGCTCGCTGTCTCCAGGAATCATGCCAAAAGCAATTGCGGAGTATAAGTACGCAGGAATCTCATCTTTGTCTTCTTGCCATGTGACTTCCTCGGCCCAAGTAATCGCATCATTGCGCAGATCGTCCCACTCCTCAATTGAAGCCATATAGAAGCCGCATGCATTTTCGTATTCGAAGAGCTTAGCACCGTTATGTAACGCGTAAACATCTAAAATCTCCTTCGCGAAAAGCCCATATTTTTTCTCAAGCCGGACTAAATCTTTGTGTTTGGCCGGGGGATTTTTTATATGCTTCAACGAAATAGTGATAGCCCTATCAGTTACGCGCCCTTTAATATCCTCATACGGTCCAGCCAGCATGCGCGGGTGTTTTGCACTAACTATTTCGTTAAAAAGTTTAGCTGCGGTTGCGTTCTTTACGATTCCATCTGCCTCCGCATCTGATGCAATACGTTGTCGTACCTCAAGCGGTGGTCGCAGATCGAATTCTCGACTCGCTACAACAAGGGCGTGCAAGACTGAATCTTCTAATTCGCTTATTGCGAAGCTAAGGGCAATGTCAGTGCCGCCCCAGTCTTTACCAGCAAATTTGGTAATCTCGCCTGCATCCACTTCCAATATGCGTGGCGCTTGTCCGTGTAGCGTGACTGAAAATGAAACTTCGTCTTGCGGCTCGCCATTGAGCGCCGCTTCCAAAATATCAGCGACCTTATCGATGTTGAGTTTGCGCGTAAAGGCAAGTACGCGCCCCACCGCTTCGCGCTGATCTCGCAGCCATGGCGCGATAGCGTCAAATTTACAAAAGCGTACTAACTCATGAAGTTCAAGTGCTCTTTGCGTAAGACTTTCAGGTGATTCCTGAATGGCTTCCCTAAAAGCCGCATCAACTTCCCAAATGATTACGGCGGGGTCTTCGACGCCAATTCGCTTTTCAATGCTTTGCAAATAATTTTTCATACTCTTTTGTTTCTCTGCTAATTAACTGTTGAACCTCAAATAATAAAAAACCGTCATCCTGAATCCAGCTTCATCGGGTGAAGGATCTGCTTCTTCGTGGCGCATCAATAAGCAGATCCCTCGCATAAAGCCGCTCGGGATGACATGTGCGTAGTTTTAGTTTATCGTGCCGTCGCCTTGCTACTCACCCGATTCGCTGCCGCCCCACGAATCAACGTTCCCACGCCATCATTGGTCAGCACTTCCAGCAACAGCGCATGGGGCACGCGGCACTCAAGATTTGCGCAGCGACCGCGCAAAAATCCCCAAGCCGCCTACCATCAGCACCAAAATGATGATGAGATCAAGTAGTGACATGGCGCGAATATTTATGCTCAAGTTCATGATGACGCCGAACACAATCGCGGCCAGCGCGCCGCCAGCGAGAATCCATCCCCAAGGCGCGCGGGCGTTGTAGAAAATCCAGCCGACGCCAAACATGAAGGGGATGAGCAAACTGCCGCCGGTAACGTTCCAGCCGCCGCCATAAGGAATGCGATAGAGCGCTGAGCCGAAGCCGAATCCTTGCGAGACGACAATATTATCAAGCAGCATATAAAAGCCGGCGCAGGCCATGATCAGGCCGATGATAAAAGACATGGAGCCGCCAGACGTGCCACCTGCACCACGAGGTTGAGATGTCATAAGTTTCCCTCTGTAAATTGTTGGTAGAAATTTCCGCGCTTATAGTGCGCTGAATTGCCGCTTTAACTTGGTCGATAGAGCAAAAAATTCTGGTTTTGATTGCATATCCGGATCCCAGGCCAAACCCATTTCGATGAGGTTATACACTTCCTTGATTGAGGCACCGGAAATCGGGTTGCCCTTGGCATCCATATCGCGTCCCATAATCCACAGCGTATCGGCAATGCAGATGGCGCTGTCGATATCATGTGTAATGACGATGAGCGTGTTGAGTTCATGCAGTTGCGCTACGCGCGAGATGGTTTCGCAAACGCGATTCTTGGCAAGCGGGTCGAGGCCTGAAAAAGGTTCGTCCATCAGCATAAAATAGGAGCTGCACAGGAGTTGCTGCGCAATCGCAATACGTTGACGCTGGCCTCCGGAGAGCGATTGCGGATAGGCGAGTGCCTTATCTGTCAGATGAAATTCTTCCAGCATCGCGTAGGATTTTTCGCGGGCTTCTTTGTCACTCTTGCATACCTTTGATGCAGCGACTAATAAATTGCCAAGAACGGTGCGGTGGTTGAAGAGTGGATAGTGCTGTGCCACCACACCGACATCACCTGGCATCACATCGCCGTCTTTGCCGTGCAGTCGAACGGTGCCAGAGTTGGGGCGTTGAAGCCCCGCAATGCAACGAAATAGCTGTGTCTTGCCAACCCCAGATGGACCGAGCAAGCACACCACCTGACCTTGCTGTAGGCCATCACGTTGAATATTGTTGATCGTGGCGCTGACGTTTTTTAGAATCGGCTTATCGTAGGACACACATACATTGTCAATTGTGAGCAGCCGTTCGCCAATCGTATGTTGCTTCATGGCGGTCTTCATGCCGAGGCTCCAGTTTTGCCGAGACGCGAATGTGGGCACATCACATCTTTGAGCAACGCGAGCAGCGCATCCTGCACGAGGCCGTATATCAAAATAGTGATCTGAATGGCAAAGACGCCCGCCAATAAAAAATAGCGATTCTGATTAAGCAACATCGCACCAATGCCGCCCTCAGAGCGCGTCATACCTTCCACTAATGTCAGCAGCGTCCAGCCAACGGCGGCGTTTTGGCGAACGAGATCGAGGGTGACGTCCGCTTTTCCCAGCAACACGATCTCGCCGGTAATGCGCCAATGCTTCATGCCCAAAGTGCGGCAATGATCAATTTGTTCAAGCGGGGTTGCTTTGATTTCCGCCAACAGACCGGTGACCATAAACACAAACATGCCGAACGACAGCAGCGACACCCGCAACCAATATGAATCGCTCGACATCAACATGAATAAATAAGTGAGGCCTGCGAATCCAAGGAAGCGCAGCGAGGATGAGAACCGCGCGATGGGTAAAAACATAGGTGCGGTGCTCAGTGCTGCCACTGATACGGCGGCAATGGTGGAAATCAGCAGCGATATGAGGCTGATTTTTACGCTCCCCCACAACTCAAACAGCATGCCCTGGTTGCGCGCCAAATCAAGCCATGCGGTTGCCACCTCGACAGGCGAGGGAAGGGCTTTGGAGCCACTGATGGACCACAGCGCGACGGCCAGCGCGGCCTGCACGGCAAAAAGAATTTTCAGCCGTGATTGCGCCATCGGCGTAAAGGGCAGAAAAAAATTGGCGGCCTTGCTCATAAAGGTTTGATCCTGGCGTTAGATGATGATGTGGTGGCCTAGGCGGTCGCTTCGGCCACCACAGAGCTTATTCCGTACGGATCAGCGCTACATCAACGCGGCGATTCTTTGCACGACCTTCAGCGCTACGATTGTCAGCAAGTGGTTGTTGATCGCCGTAGGCGCGCGTGCGTAATCGTTCTTTCGGAAACGATGATGATGCGTTGGCTTGCAACCATGCGCTGATTGCCTCTGCACGCCGCTTCGAAAGCGCTAGATTGGAGGCGGGGTCACCCACGCTATCGGTGTGCCCCGAAATCTGTACAGCCAAACCGGACACGGTAATTTGATCAATCATTTGTTCGAGCACCGGGATGGCTTCAGGGCGGAAGCTTGCCTTGCCAGTATCAAATTCGATTGCCCAAGCGCGCTTGGCAAATGTTGAAGTGGCCGGTGCGTTTGGCGTGAAGTTTGGTACATCAGGTTTGCCGACTGCAGCGGTGGTAGAGCCTGCGGCCAATGCTTGTAGATGGCTCAAGTTCACCACCTGCTCGTAGGCAATCAGGTCAGGCATCTCTTGCGGGTAAAGTTGCTTGGCGATCCCGCCGAAAACGTTGTACACGCGCTTGTAAAGGTTATCGTTGCCATTAAGTCCAAACAGGTAGAGGTTGTCAGCCAGATTGTTCGTGGTGGAACCCCCCAGGCTTATCTCAAAACCGAGCTTGTCTTTTTCCACTACCCCTTTGTGATACTTCGCCCACCATTCCGGCGTCTGCTCTTTCATCACTTTAGCCATCACGGCGGAGGCTTTGAGCAGGTTCGCGTCATTTGCCTTGATCGCGTCGCTTGCTTCAAACGATGCCGCGAGCATGTTGCGAACAAATGCCGGGTTTTGCGCCATCCATTGCTTGTTGCCGATGATGGTGGCGGGCATTTGCCACATGTATTCCTTGGTTGATGCGACCGAGGCAAGACCACCCAACTCGCGCGCGACCTTCACATCACCCGGTGTCCACGTTGCTGTACCGTTCTGGCAAATCTTCTGATTGCTACCGGTGGCCTTGCCGTTGCGCACCACGGGACGCGTCTCGCATGCGCCTTTCGAGGCCGCGATCAGTTTCTCGTCAGCTTCCGTAAACGCGCTGACCGAAACAAAATTCATTGCATCAGGATCATAAGTTTTTGGGTCAGGATTGACCGGGATCTTATTGTCGGCGGCGTACTTGACGCAAATATTCCAATCGCCGTCACGAAGCACCGCGCCGATCAGTGTGCCACGCGCTTTTTGCGGGTCGGCCGCCACTTCACGTGGCAACATACATTTATCTTCACCGCGAGAATAACCCACTGCGCCAATCACTTCGATTTGCTGCCCCATTTTTTCGAGTGCGGATTTTGCTGAAGACGCGTAACCGGGCAAGGCATCACCCATGATGACGACAAAGGCAGCGCCCTTGGTTGGCTTGGCCACACCGGCCGCTACTTCTCCTGCAAACAGCGCTTGTTCGGCCACCATTTGTGCGTAATCGTCCTGCCGCTCCAACACGAGACGCACGCCGCGTTTGGCCATCATGCTTCCATCTGCGGTGGTGGCGTCGCCATTCGCCAAATGTACGCTGGCGATGGCGTTCCAAGGAATCACCAGCATTTTCGCCGCGTAGTCTCCCTTCGCCGCAGGGATCACGGCTGTTTCTAAATTGGCTTGCACAATACGGGAGCCTGATGTGGCTGCTACCGGTATATCAATGCTGGCGGGCACGACGCTCGCGCTGGTGGTCGCCTTGAGTGAGCCAAAATCGAAGAACTTATTGACGCCCCAGACTGCGCCGCCAATAACGGCCACAATAAGAATGAGTCGTGGAATGGGCTTGAGTGCCATGGATCAGTTCCTTTTGGTTGTAATTTGGTTGTCGATCTAGATTTGTGGGTAGCGCAATTATTGTGGCGGAGGTTCAAACCATTTCACTTCGGGCGTGCTTGAGCGGGCGGTTTCTTTCGCGCCTGATTTCAAATTAGTGCCCGTGAGCGAAGGCGAAGGATTATTTTCAATCAGCAGGCGTTTTGATTCGCCCAACACAATGGAATCGGCATTCTTTTCCCAGTCTTCGAGCATCTTGATCGCCTCAGCTTCATACACGCCATTTTGCAAATCAACGGACGACATAAACGAATCAGACAAGCGCACAAAGTCTTCAATCTCACCGATTTTCATCGCGTAATCTGCTGCCAAGTATTCATTGGCCATATTGAACATTTCTTTCGCATCAGGATCGCCGTTGATAATATTCATCGCCGACTTCATCGCCGAATGTGCAGCGTCTGCCATTTCTTTTTTGCGGTTTTTTACATCAATCTCTTGTTGCATATCTTCGATCAGGAACTGCGAAACATCCTGGTATTTGATGAGCACGCGGTAGAGCAGCTCGAGTTTGGCGAGCAGATCTTGATAGGTCAGGTTCGCATCAGTCATGCGTCCCGCGCGCCGCGACTGTAGCGCGATGACGGTGGCTTTACCGTTCTTTTGCGCTTCGCTCACCATCTTTAGTGCACTGTCTTTTACCTTCTCGTTTTTCGCAATTTCTTCCTTGCAAGAACGGATCATGCCGCTTAATTGGGCGATGCGTTTATTCATGTTTTGAAGCTTGCCTTGCAGCTCCTCAACATAGTTTTTCATGATGCCGATGGGATCAATCTCGACAAAGATCTGCGTGATCTTGCGCATCAGGCTCATGTAAAGATACTTGCCTAGCCGCCAGAAACGCTTGTCGGTAATAACAAAGCCGATCGCCACCGCGAGTACGCCCAATAGTGCAGCGTAGATAGTGTTTTGCAATAGCGTGATGATGTAGGGCAGTGCTTTGTAAAGCAGAAAGCCCAAGCCAGCAATCAGTGTGACGCCGAATATTTGCCCAGTGACGCCTTCAGGGCGTTCCCAAAAAGTTTTTGGTTTATGACTTTGTGGCACGAGATCGTTCATGCTCTTCCTTTTTTGTTGCGACAGATTTACTTCGAGTGATGTAACAATAACCGTCGAGAATAACGTCAAGCGGAAAGATATTTGAGGATCTTCGCTTTCGCGTCAACCAAAGACTCTTTAACTGACGCGGCGGCAACATCGAACTGACGTTGCACAGACGCAATCGCCTGGCGCTTTTCGGCCACTTCACGCGCAATCTCCTCAACCCGCAGCCGGTCACGTTGCAAGCCTTCCTGGAGCGTGCGAATCCGCATTTCGGTTTCCTCACGAAGCTGCACTGCCTGACGCTCGGCGGCCTCTATATTGCCTTTTAACGTGCGCTCTTCGACAAGGCGGAAATCAACATCCTGAGCTTCCTTCTCTTTGGCCTGACTCGCAAATCGCGATATTTCAGTGTCGAGTATTTGCATATGCTGCAAGTCAATCGCCTGGATCAGCTGGTCTAGCGATCTGTTCTTCTTGATCACCGCAAATGCAGCGCGATAACGTGTCATCTCGTCAGGAATAATTTCTTCGAGCGGCGTCATCGCCTCTGTCAGCGCGGTGTACGCAGTTGCACGATTGAGTACTTGTTCCAACAAACTCGCCGTCAAGGGCGAGCTCGACGCTAACGTGCCGATGGGTGGTTTACTTGCCGCGCCAGGTAAAGGTGGAGGCGATGCGGCGCTGTTCTTACCCGCCGTATCATCGGGTGACTTATCGTCGACAGTCTTTCCGCGGTTGGGAGCCTCTTCCTCCAGGATTAAATCTTTGAGCCCGCTCAAAAGCCGGGCGCCAAAGCCGCCCTCAGTGCTTTTGTCATTGTCCATTTTGTTTTCCCCGCTTTTATCACCGCCGCTGGCAGCCATCGCCGTATCCCTTGTAAAAATAATGAATCAGCCCGAAGCGAGTCATCCATCATGCGCTTGCTTGGGTAAAAATTACGCTACCAAGAATACCAAAATTAAGGGACGCTATTACTCAATATGACCAATATATGTTGGTCTTGGCGAATTTAAAGTGCCTTTATTGGCGGGCACTTTGGGGCATTATTGCTCTAAACGCCGCGCCAGTATTGGAGTTCATATCTATAAATTTTATCGTGCCGTCGCCTTGCTACTCACCCGATTCGCTGCCGCCCCGCGAATCAACGTCCCCACGCCATCATTAGTCAGCACTTCCAGTAACAATGCATGCGGCACGCGGCCGTCGATGATGTGCGCGGTTTTCACGCCATTTTTTACCGCATCCAGTGCGAAATCGATTTTGGGAATCATGCCGCCGGAGATGGTGCCGTCATCGATCAGTGCTTCGATCATGGATGCCGTGAGGCCGGTGAGGACGTTGCCTTGTTTGTCTAGCACGCCTTTGGTGTTGGTTAAGATGATGAGTTTTTCGGCCTGCAGTGCTATGGCGATTTTGCCGGCGACCACATCCGCGTTGATGTTGTAGGCGGTGCCGTTTTCGTCCACGCCGAGAGGTGCTATCACGGGGATAAAATCTTCGGTATCGAGCAAATCAATGATGGCGGTGTCGATGCGCACCACCTCGCCGACTAAGCCGATATCGATTTGTGTGCGCTTGTCCTCTGCGGAGGTGATTTTCATTTTGCGCGCGTGGATGAAATTACCGTCTTTGCCCGTCAGGCCCACGGCCTTGCCACCGGCTTTGTTAATCAGCGTGACGATTTCCTGATTGACCAATCCGCCGAGCACCATTTCCACCACGTCGAGGGTTTCATCATCGGTGACGCGCATACCCTGAATGAATTGGCCTTCCTTGCCGATTTTCGCGAGCAGCTTGTTGATCTGTGGCCCGCCGCCGTGAACCACCACCGGATTCATGCCGATCAATTTCAAGAGCGTAATGTCCTCGGCAAAATCTTCCTGCAACGCGACATCGATCATCGCGTTGCCGCCGTATTTGACGACGATATTTTTATCCCAGAATTTTTGGATGTAGGGCAGTGCTTCGATCAGCACTTCTGCTTTTTGTGCGGCCGAGACAGTGGCGATGACTGCTGCTGCCTGTTCAATTTTTTGCTCAGCGCTGCGCTTGGTTTTGGGCGCTTTGGATGCGGTCGGTTTTTTGGCAGCGGCTTTGGATACTTTTTTTGCAGCAGGCTTCTCGGGCATCACATTTCTCCGGTGGGTGGCGCGACAGACAATCAACAATTTCGCGATTGTACGGCTAATGTGGGCGCGTGCAAAAAATTTAATGCTGGATCAACTTTCATCAAAGCCAAACGAAAGCTGCGTACGCGCGACTGGCCCGGCAGTTGCTTTCTTACGCCTGAGCTTGCCTTCGCGCGCAGGATTTCGGCTGCCATGCTTTTTATAAACCTGTTTTGCCACGTCGCGCACAACAGAATCTTTGCGCAGCGCCCATAACGTGTCGCGCGCGAATTTTGCGGATGCAAGATGATCCACAATCGGCTGCGGATAGTCGCGCCCAATGGTGACGCCGACATGCTCTTGCAATGTTTGTGGCATTGTCCATGGCTCAAAAATGTATTCGTTCGGCACGCGCATCAGCGCGGGTAGCCAGCGGCGCACGAAAATCCCGTCTGGATCCTGATCACGCGCCTGCTTGATCGGGTTATAAATTCGGATCGTGTTGATGCCGGTGACGCCTGATTGCATTTGCACTTGCGGATAGTGAATGCCGGGCTCGTAATCGAGAAATTGAGTGGCGAGATAGACGCCAGTGTGCCGCCAATGCAGCCACAATTGATAGCTGGCGAAGCTCACCAGCATCGCGCGCATACGAAAATTTATCCAGCCCGTTGCGTGCAGCATTTTCATGCAGGCATCGATCATCGGGTAGCCGGTTTCGCCGCGCGACCAGGCGAAAAATCTTGTTTGCTCTTTTGATGTTAGCGCGCCTTCATTGCGCACGCCATCAAAGCCGCGATGCACATTGTGGAATTCAATCGCGGGCTCGCTCTCCAGTTTTTGCATGAAGTGGCAATGCCAATGCAAACGCGATTCGAATGATTTGAGCGAGGCCAATAAATTGATTGGACGCTCCTCCGCAGGCATGGCCAATACCGCTGAACGTCTTGCCCAGAGCGCATGTGCGGCTTCGCGAATTGACACCGTACCATAGGCAAAATGCGTCGAGAGGCGTGAGCATTCATCGGCTGCACTGAGTGGGGAAGACATCGCGGTTCGATAATGTTGTCCGCGAAATTCCAAGAACGAAATGAGTAAATCGATGCCGCGAGAACGCCCGCCTCGTTGTCGCTCTGCTTTGTCGGGCTCGCGAAAATTTATACTAATGTTGTCGAGATTGTCGATGCTCGTAATTTCTTGCGTGGCCGCTGCAATTTGTGACGGTTCATCAATCAACGGTTCACTCATCTGCGCATCCCAGCGCGATGCCCAACGGTTGCGATCGGTGAGCGCCCGTATGACGCCGTGCTGGCGGAACTCCTGCCACGACACGCTGTGTTCGTGACACCACGTTTTTACGCGCAGGTCGCGCTGGAAGGTGACATCGTTGCCGGTCTCTTCATGGCTCACGAGCGTGAATGCGCCGACTTCATTTTTAATTGCTAAGAGCACCGCGGTCATTTCGCCTTGGCGAATGACGAGCGGTATTCCCAGCGTCTGCAGCTCAGCGCGCAATTCAATCAGCGATTCGCGGATAAATCCCCAATGCTGGTGTGCGAAATCATCGGCGTGAAAAACATCCGGCTCAATCACATACAGCGGCAGCACCGGCCCGCGCGCGGCGGCATGCGCTAACGGTGCATGATCGCTTAAGCGAAGATCGCGTTTAAACCAAACGATGTGCAGCATGTTTTGCAATAGAAGAAAAACGAGTGTTTAAATTTTTCTATTCAGCTTTGGTTTCGCGTGATAGCAGAAGTTTTACAATTTGCCGCGGCTCAGCGTTTTCAAAAAGTAATGCGCAGACCGCTTCAGTGATGGGTAAATTGACGCCGTAAACGTTAGCAAGTTTCAATGCAATCGCGGCTGAATTGACGCCTTCGGCAACGTGCCCCAGTTCTGCCAATATTTGCTGCAGCGATTTTCCTTCCGCGAGTGCGATACCCACGCTGCGGTTGCGTGAGAGGCTGCCGGTGGCGGTCAAAATCAAATCGCCGAGTCCGGTTAAGCCCATAAATGTTTCTGCCTTGCCGCCCATCGCCACGCCGAGACGCACCATCTCGGCCAGGCCGCGCGTGATGATTGCGGCGCGCGCATTCATGCCGAGTGCCAGACCATCGCATAAGCCAGCGGCGATGGCCATCACGTTTTTAAGCGCACCGCCTAATTCCACGCCGATTAAATCGGCATTGGAATAGACTCGCAAGTTGCCGCCGTTTAAGGTGTTTGCCATGGTCTGTGCGAAATTGAAATCATTGCACGCAAGCGTGAGTGCGGTCGGCAGGCCGCGTGCGACTTCGAGCGCAAAACTCGGTCCTGATAGTGCACCAAAACGCGCGCCGTAGTTTGTACTCGAGCCGATAATTTCGCCAACGATTTCATGCGGTAATTTGCCTGTCTCGCGATTAAAGCCTTTGCATGCCCAGATCATCGGCAGCGTTGGCTTTGCTGCATGAACGAGTGTGGCTGTGTCGCCTAGCCCGGCTGTGGAGGTGGCGATCAAAGCAATATCCGCCGATGCTATTGCGCTTGCAAAATCGGTTTCAATGGCAAGTGCGGCGGGCAGTGAAATATCGGGTAAATAGCGTGTGTTGGTACGATTATGGGCGAGTGCGGCAAGGTGTTTTGCATCGCGGCCCCAGAGTGAGACTTGATGCTGTTGCGAAAATGAAATCGCAAGTGCTGTTCCCCACGCTCCTGCGCCGAGTACGGCGATTTTCAATGTCGTGCCTTGGTTTTGTTGGCCGACATTTCTACTCGCCCCAAACTTGCGATTTGCTCACATAACCTGTTTGCCCATCGCGATGGCGCACCGGGAGCCAGCCGTTGACAACCGGGCCGGTGGTTTCAAGTACCACCAGACGCTGCGCTTCAAACACGATGGTGGCATTCGGGTTTGGCAGCGCGCGGACTTCAGCGGTGTTGGCTGAAATTTGCACGACGCGCGTATTGCCAAGCGCGGTACTTTCGATCCAGCCGATAGTATTGTCCGCATCGCGAATCTTCACCCATTTGTCGAGCTTCACCAGCACTTCGACCGGATGCATCCGCGAGAGGATGAAAGTTTTCTGTGCTTTTGCTGAGGGCGCATCGTAAATGATGGCGGGCTTGTCACCGATAGCCGCGTAGAGCGCGTTAGTAGTCGGTGTGGTCGCAGGCAGGGCCGCTACAGGAGCCTGCGCACTCGCCGTGTTTAGCAACGCTGAAAAACAAAACGCCGCACACAAAGTGGCGGCGTTTGCTGAAAAGGCATTCATGTCTGTTCGCTAAGATTAGTGCGTCAATACCGGGGCTGGAGTCGCGGCCTGCTGCGCTTCTTGAGCCTTTTGTGCCTGGAACAGCGCTTCGAAATTGACCGGGTTCAGTAGCACCGGCGGGAAGCCCGCGCGCACAATCGCATCCGAGATCGTCTCACGAGCATACGGATACAAAATATTCGGATTGCCAATGCCCAGAATCGGTTCGAGATCCTGGTTTGGCACATTGCGAATCGCAAAAATACCGGCCTGGCAGCATTCAACCAAAAACATGGTTTTGTCGCCCACTTTTGCGGTCACGGTCAAAGTCAATTCGGTTTGATAGATGCCGTCATCCACGTTTTTTGACACATGGTGAAGTTGCACGTCAACATTGGGTGACTCGCGTTCCAGATAAATTTGCGGCGCATTTGGCACTTCCAGCGACAGATCTTTAACGTAGATTTTCTCGATGGAATAAACCGGCTGGTTGTCGGTGGCTGCTGCGGGGTTTGCGGCTGCGGTTGGGTCGGTCATGCTCGTTCCTTGGGTTAAATATTGCTATTGAATAAAAATTTTTATGCGGTTGTGAGCCTGCGCGGCTATGCGGCTAACAGCGGTACAAGTTCGCCTGCCTTGTCGAGCGCCGACAGATCGTCAAAACCGCCCACGTGTTTATCGCCGATGTAGATTTGCGGCACGGTGCGACGCCCCGTTTTTTCCATCATCTCGTCGCGTTTTACCGGATCAAGATCGATACGAACTTTTTCGATCTCGGTCACGCCTTTCGCTTTCAACAGCCGTTCGGCCATTTGGCAATAAGGGCATACGCCGGTCGAATACATGGTGATTTTTGGCATGATGATCAGACTTATTTCTTCGTGTTTATTTTTCAGTAGGCAAGCTGGCCGATTGCCACGCGGCAAAACCGCCTTGCAACTGATAAACCTCGCTAAAGCCCAGCGCTTTGAGGGCTCGTGCTGCAGCACCTGCTTTGGAGTTGTTGCGGCAGGTAACGATCACCGGCTTGTCTTTGAATTTTGAAATTTCGTCAACGCGTTTGGTGATTTCGGATAACGGAATATTTTTCGATTTCGGAATTCGTCCGCCGTTAAACTCGCCACCATCGCGAATATCCAGCACCAGCGCGTTGCCGGTGTTCATCAGGCGCGTGGCTTCTAATGTGCCTATTTCCTTGTTGCTGCCAAACATTTTGGCAATGCTGGGCCAAGCCAGCAGCGCGCCACTGGCCACAAACACGGCGACCATCATTATATTTTGCGTCAAAAATTCAGTCATGATTTTTCAAATTGGTGAAACGTGGGCGGCTTTAATTCAACGCATCAGCGTGCTTAACTCGTGCTTGACCGCGAAAACCTGATATTTTACCGAGAAATCGTCTGCATTGCCCTGATTTTCACTTCTTCGCGCAGATTTACATTGATTCAGCAGATATAAATGCGGTCGATGGTAGGTAATCTCAAGCTCCCCTCTTCGCTGTTCCCTTTCATTTTTGATCGACAACCACATGAAAAAACTCGTTTTGATGCGTCACGGCGAAAGCGCCTGGAATTTGGAAAACCGTTTTACCGGCTGGACCGATGTGGATTTGACTGAGCGTGGCGTCGAAGAAGCGAAACGCGCCGGTGAGCTGCTAAAAGCCGAAGGGCTCGATTTTGATTTGGCCTATACGTCGCTGCTCACACGCGCGATCCGCACATTGTGGCTGGCGCAAGAGGCGCTGGATCGTCGCTGGATTCCAGTGATCAAGCACTGGCGCTTGAATGAGCGTCACTACGGCGCGCTACAGGGTTTGAACAAAGCTGAAACGGCCGCGAAATTTGGTGAGGAGCAGGTGCTGGTTTGGCGTCGCTCGTACGACACGCCGCCGCCGGCGCTCGCCGCGAGCGACCCACGCTACGAGGCGAATGATCTGCGCTATGCCTCGCTGCTGCCAGAAGAGATTCCATTGACGGAATGTTTGAAAGACACCGTGGTGCGTGTGGTGCCGTACTGGCAAATGGAAATTGCGCCGCAAATTCGTGCTGGCAAGCGTGTGATTATTGCCGCACACGGCAATTCACTGCGCGCGTTGATAAAACATTTAGATCACATTGCTGACGCTGATATTGTCAATCTGAACATTCCCACAGCCGTACCCTTGGTCTATGAATTAACCGATGATTTGAAGCCGATTCGTCATTATTATTTGGGCGATCAAGCTGAAATTGCGAAGGCGGCGGCGGCGGTTGCGGCGCAAGGAAAGTCACAAAAATAGTGATTACGTCGAGTATGTTTGAGTGGGTGCGAAACGTTTGAAACCGCCATGGTTGATTGCTCTGGGAGCCGCGTGGATGCTGGGGTTTGGAGCATCTGCGTTGGCGCAAAAAACGTCCGCTGAGGCCGAAAAAAAGCGGCTTGATGAGCTACGCGGGCGAATTGAAGAGCTGCAACGTAACGTCGCTAAAAGTGAAGAATCTCGCAGCGAAGCGGCAGATGCGTTGAAGACGACGGAAAAAGCGATCAGTGAAGTTAATCGCAATCTCACGCAATTAAATCTCCAGCAAAATACGATCGGCCAATCGCTCGCGGAAACGCAGAAATCCATTGATGCGAATCGTGCTGACGTGGCGAAGCAACAAAATTTGCTGGATCGCGTGATTCGTCATCAGTACATGCATGGCAGTGCCGATGCGTTGCGGTTAGTGCTTGACGGGCAGGACGTGGCGAAAGTGGAACGCGAGTTGCAATATTTTGGCTACATCTCGAAGTCGCGCGCGCTGTTGATTGCTAAGCTGAAACAAACGCTCGCAAATTTGGCAGAACTCGAAGTCAGCGCGCGCGTCAAGAAGGACGAGCTTGCTGCAAATGCGATTGAACAGCAAAAAGCACGAGCAGCCATTGATGACGAGCGGGTTGCTCGGCAGCGGCTGCTGAATCGAATTGCTGGCGATATCAGCAAGGGCCGCAGTGAGATTGGGCGTTTGAAGCGCGACGAGGATCGCTTAAGCAAACTGGTTGATCAGATTACAAAAGAACTGATCAGGAACGCGGCGCGCAGGGCCGAGCAATTGCGCGAGCAAAAGCGCGCGCAGGAACGTACGAAAGAGCTGGAAAGAGAGCTGGAACGGAAACAGCAAGCGAAAAGTAACATCCGCAAGCCGGACAGCCGCGTAGAACCTTCACCGCCTGTAGCGCCGTTACAGAGTGTGGCCGACGCAGGCTTTGTAGGACTTGCGTTTGAAAGCTTACGTGGGAAATTGAAATTACCCGCACGCGGTGAACTTGCC
>JANMQR010000049.1:0-8043 GCA_031370625.1 Burkholderiales bacterium
TCGAAATTCTCAGAGCTCTGTGGGCTCAGGACTGCCGCTCGTGTCTTTCTCAACTCGGAGTCGAAGTGACGAACTGCCAGAAGTCGGCGGTTTCTTGCCTTTACCGGGTCTGCAAACCAGTATCTTTGCACAACTGATTCCCCGATCATGAGCATCACCAGTACGCTGTCAGATGCCTCTAGTGCAGTCCGAAAATGACCCCGTTTCTTCCCATCGGAGTCTATTTCCCATGTAATCTCCTTCGCTACTTGTCTACGGGTCGAGATCCCTTTACCGGGTGCGCCTCGCACGGCCACACGCAACTGGGACAGATCAAAGGTTGGTTGCGCATTGAGAGTTAGCGTGAGTTCTCCGTTCACGAATGATGATCTTGTCAGCTCTATAGTTGTTGGAGCAATCACTCGAAGCGTCAGCGTGCAGTTACCGCCTTCAAGGGACGAAGAGTCGAGACCTAGCCAACTGGCGAGATCAGGAAACCCGTCAAAGGGCGGTGTTGCCCCTCGGAGCGCGTTGTCTATCGCTATGACGGCATCAGAAGAAAGCGCTGATCTTTGCCCGCCGGTCACGGATAGGTGAAGATCGGAAAGCGGCCTCTCTCGATGACCGGTCTCCGAGTAGTATTCATGCGGAGGATCGACGGGTAGGTTCAACTTGACCCCATCAACTTCAATGTATCCCTCGGCTGCTAGTTCCAAAATCTGAAAAAGATGCTCCTTTGTTGCTGGGTATTTCTGAAGCTGTCCGACGACGACCCTGTCAGTTTTGACCAAGAACGATACGTTCTGCTCTGGTCGAGATGGAATTAGGCCAACCAGTGCACTATGAAGGATAAGCCCCTTGCTCGATGGCAGGGCGAGGTATCGGATGTCGATTCCATAATCATCGCAAAGCCATGCTTCTGCCGCTGCAAGAAAGTTGTGTTTTGTTTGATCCGTGTTCATGGCAGTAGCGGCAGCTAGCGCGAAAAGCTATAGATGGGCGCGTTAGGCCGCGCAGTCTAAGCATGCTGTGGAAGATCTCTCCACACAAACCTTGCGGCCAATGTGGGATTCTGTGGAATATATTTAGGCTGATAAGTGTGCAACAACGCTCCCGACCCCAATAGCCCATGAACTTTCAAAAACTGAGCTTAGAAAAACACGAAGACGAGCGTTTAATGTTTTAACCATAGATACCTCCTTGATGTTGTCTTGATCCGAATAAATCAATTCAAAACTTATGAAACGCAACAAAACTAACAGAAGGGCTACGGAGACCACAAGCGTCACGGGGATTGTTAATCCCCCACCTATTTCCCCTATCGGCCTAAATACACTCCATCACATAACTTACTTTAGAGAGCGACACATTCGCAAAACATTCCGCGTTGCGCGCTAACGTCCCAGTGAAATTAGGAAAAAATTGTAGGCGATCAATCGAACGTACGGCAAGGTTAACAGCGAAAAATTCGCGACGCAATCGAATCTTCATTAACTCCACTGATATTGCAAACATAATTGAACGGCAGGTTCTGGCCGAATTTTGCCTCACACCCCAAACGGCGAATTCGACCCTGAGCGGAAGTTCGCCGTTGATAAGACCAGGCTCTCGAAACTTGACTATTGATTGTTGGGTTGAGAAAAACTAATCTAGAACGGTGTTTGAGAATGACAAGTCTCTACCAGTTGCGCGTCCACTAAATCAGATCCTGCCCAGCTTTGGAGGCACCTTTGATTCAGCCCTGATATCTCAGCTTAACCAGCGAGTGTTAGCTTGCAACTCGCCGAAGAATTCACGCAGTGCAATTGGGCTCATCGCGTACGGGTCGAATTGGGCACCCGGACTATATTTCAGGAATAGCGACTGGTTTTCGGCAATCGACGATACTAGTCCCATTGCCCAACGGTCAAACTCTCGCTTATAGATTTCAACAAAGTCCAGGATCGCGGGATCCGTATGGCGTTTGTCAAGTAAGATGCGATGGTATAGCGTATTGACCGCCGCACGCTCCCCTTCCAAGCACTGCAGAAAAATACCATTTGACAAGCACAAAGCACCAGTCACGCCAATTTGAGCGTTGTTGCGCTGCGAGCTGCCTAAGATGTCTTTCACGTCCATCGGGCCTAAGGTCTTGGCTCGGCTGGCGTAAATAAGGCGTATTAACATTGCTGCATCCTTTGAAAAGCGCGGGAGCAGTTAGATATCGCCCGATCGCGTTGTAGGCTCTGGCTTTAAGCCACTCGCGCTATGATAAAAAGTAAAAACCGTTAAGGTAGGTAATTTTCCCGAGAGCTTCTTCTACCCTAGATTTGACTATAGCATTTCCATCCAGCGCCTGCTGCCCGATTAGCTTCGCATCGCGCAGTTCATCTCGTTTTTTTCAACTTCGATGAAACCAAGCGAATCGTACTTTTTATACAATTTGAGGTAACCGTACTGCAACTTGCTTTATTATTCCCTCGTCGATTCGCATCATGAACGCTTTGATAGCATTGATTAAATCTAATATTCCACGACCGACATCGGATCAATATGCATGATCAAACGTTGCACAGCGTAAAAAGCATCATCGCTGGAACGATTGATCTTCGCGAAGGTTTCGGGCAGCAGCACGCATGGCGTTTTTGTCATGCTTCAAACTTGCAGCCGAGCTTCATTATGGCCATCGTCACTGATGTTGCATCAACCAACGAAGCGCCTCGTGCCTTGTCTCATGCTGAATATGGAACAGACGACATGGCCGCACAAAATCCGATCAACGACCCTATGCCGTTACAATCCATGACGGGTGACGAGAGCCAGCGCGCTATGCTCGTTGAACGCTGGATGGGATTGACGCGGGACGTGCTACCGACGATGGCTGAGCGATGCAGATGGCCAATTTCGCTCGATCATTGCTTCATGCGCGTCTGTCTCGACACTGCTGTTGGCGCGCCGTGGCATACCATCGTCAAACGCCCGGCGATCCGACATTTGAGTCTCGAACAGCTTGTGGCAGCGATCACCGTGGCTGAAGCGCTCGTAAGCGCGCCTGAAACACTCGCTGTGCTTAACGCTCAAAGTATCCGCTGGCGGCGGCAAGCGCGCTGAGCCTGCGACCTTGATCACACTGAAAAGTATGGCTGTCTTCAAAGTCAGTGAACGTAGGCCACCGAGCAAAGATGCGCCGTGGGCAATCGCCTTACACCCAAAAGTACCGCTGGAGTTGAGATTTTGATTACTACAGATAAACACCCGACGACCAAAGTCCACGGCGAGCCGCTGATTCAGGCTCTCATGCCGCGCGTTGGGCTCTGCTACACGAATGGTTGTAACTATGACCACGGGGCCGGTGCCCATCGTGATGTCTGTTGCCTGTCTCCCTACCTTCGTCATAGCCAGGTGCTGGAACACGATCTCGTGGCCGCAGCGGTTGGTGCCGGTGCTTAACGCAGCGATCGGTGCGTCGATGGATGATTTGCGATACGCGTTAGCACACCGATGGCGGTACGCGCGCGTCGCCAACCCGCTTGGCCAGCGATTTTTACGCAGCGTGAACGCGACGCTTTACAGCGGCGGATGCTGGTGCCTCGGTGCCCGTGTTGAGGCGGCGTGGGCCAGCGGTGACGCCATTGCCAACGACACTCTGGAGGTAGGCGATGTGGGATGATCCGCGCATAGCGGGCCTGACTCGCCTGATTCTGGCGGGTCTTCGACCACCGGCTGGCCTGGCGCGCATCGCGCTGGCTTTGATGATCGGTTTAGTTTGCCACATCGCATTCGCTGTGGCCGTCATCGCGATGATTGCGGCGATGTACTTTGGAATGAGTGAAAGCCTGGGGCGTGTGCCGTGGCCATGGGCGGCACTGGCAAACGCATTTCTGCTTCTACAGTTTCCGCTGGTGCATTCGCTGCTATTAACTGGCCCGGGGGGGCGGTTGCTGTCAAGATTAATCCCTAGACCGCATGGCGCAACGCTTTCCACCACAACTTACGCGCTGATCGCATCGCTCCAACTGCTCGCGCTTTTTACGCTGTGGACGCCATCGGAGATCATCTGGTGGCGAGCCGAGGGGCCTGTCTATTGGCTGGTATGCAGCGCTTACACGGCATCGTGGCTGCTACTCATCAAGGCAAGCTTTGATGCTGGCGCTGAAGTGCAGTCAGGCGCCTTGGGATGGATGTCGCTGTTGGCGCGTATCCGCCCTGTGTTTCCGGATATGCCAACGCGCGGTTTGTTTCGCGTCGTCCGCCAACCGATCTATGTAGCATTCGCGCTGACGCTTTGGACAGTGCCCGTCTGGACGCCTGACCAGTTAGCACTTGCCCTGTGCTTCACCGCCTATTGCCTACTGGCTCCGATTCTGAAGGAACGGCGGTTCGCCATGAGGTACGGCGACCGGTTCGCCCGCTATTCTGCAGATGTGCCTTATGCGCTGCCCAGTTGGCGACGCGATAACCCGCCCAGTCCAGAATCTTTGCCCTTGGCTACAAGCCATAATGCTGTCCAGCGAATCGAGCCGAAGAAAGAGTATTTATAGATGCTAACACTTAGCCTGTTGATCACCGCGCTGCTATTTGGCGGAATGGTGCTGTATTCGTTCGGCTTCGCCGCCTTCGTCTTCTCAGCGCTGCCATCGCCTCTGGCGGGGCAAACTCTGCGCCGTGCGTTCCCGTATTTTTATCTGTTTGTGATCGCGACCGCTGCGGCAGCAGCAGCCTTTCTTTGGTCGCACGATTCGTTTGCTGCCATGTTGCTGGCGTTTATCGCGCTGAGCACATTGCCCACACGGCAAATCCTGATGCCGGCGATTAATGATGCGACCGATGCAGGCGTAAAAAATAAATTCAAGTTTTTGCACAGCCTATCGGTGGTGATGACGCTTGCACATATCGGCATAACTGGCTTTGTACTTGCACGTTTCGTTTGAAGTGGGGCTGCAATGACCAACCCCCGCGCTCAACCGATGGGCGATATTGATATCGAGACGCTGGATATTGCGACCGTGATTAAAGTAGTCAAAATGGTGCCCAGCGATCACGTCAGCTTTGATCAAATCCGTGAGCTGCATGGCCTGTCGCAAGTTCAGGTCGAGGTACTGATTGCGCACTACTCTCAAGCATAACAGCTACCGTGTTTGGCGCCGAAGGGTGCGCCAATTGAGCGATCGCCGCGCTCACTACAAATAAGCGGTGGCGCTAACGAGACGAACCTTGGTGGCGGGTGCACGGCAGCGTTCGCGCATTCACTTTCGCGGTTCAATGCGCCCCAAATTAAAGTTGGGCCTTGCCTACTTCCTAAGTTGTTTTTTCATGACCACATTTTTGAAACGCCGTGGATTTTGCAACGTCTATTTAGTTTCGGTTAGGCGAGGGTTGACTGGCTGCTCCTGGCCGAATTTTGGTACCCGATTCGAATCAGCGAGTTCGACCCAAAGCGGTCGACGAGACCCGCAACGGCAAATGCGAGGTTGACTGCAATTGTGGCGGCGATGAACAATACCGAAGAGTGCGATTTTAGCGCGGCGCGTGACCGGGTAAAACCCAAACCGCCAATAAGTAAACCGAGAGGAGTACCGATCCACTAAAGCGACAAGTCGCCAATGTTCGCGGCTCAAAGCCGATCAGGAGCTAGCGAATCAGTTCGCTAGAATCGCACGAACTTGGAGGGCGAGGAGTGTGACGGCGAGACGCAGTAACTGATTTACTCGTGCAGCGCACGGAGGAGATCTGCGGCGCTGATCGCTACATTCAGACACAAAACAAACGCGCGTACTTTTGTCAAATCGCGCCGACGTTAAAAAGCAAGATTAACGAGTGTGGGTGGATTGGAAAAAATTCCATCGTTCGTTTTCGCTCGCACGGAGCGTAAGAATCTCAACGCCAGTATTTGTCACCAGCACCGTGTGTTCCCATTGGGCAGACAACGAATGGTCCTTCGTCACAACGGTCCACGCATCTGGCATCACCTGCACGTCCTGGCGACCAGCGTTTAGCATTGGTTCGATGGTAAACGTCATGCCCGGCAAAAGCATTTGGCCCGAGCCGCGCTTACCGAAGTGCCGGACTTCGGGTGTCTCATGCATGGCTGCACCAATCCCGTGTCCGCAAAAATCTCGAACGACGCTGTATCCGTATTTGCCAGCGTGGGTCTGTATAGCCGCGCCAATGTTGCCCAATGGTGCGCCTGGCTTTACTTCGAGAATGCCAAGGTAGAGGCATTCTTGCGTGATAGCAGCTAATCTCTTTGCTGCGATGGTGGGCTTTCCAGCGAAATACATGGCGCTGCTATCTGCGTGCATCCCTTCTCGCGCTACCACCACATCAATATTTAGAAGGTCGCCGTCCTTCAATGTCTTTTCCCCCGGGATGCCATGGCAAACGACATGATTCACCGAAATGCAGGTCGCGTGCTGATAGCCTTGGTAGCCAACACAAGCCGGAATACCTCCATTGTCAACAATGTAGTCGCGGCAAATCTTGTCAAGGTACCCGGTTGTTACACCGGGCTTCACATACGCTGCAACCATCTCGAGAACATCGACAAGGATGTTGGCAGCGCCGCGCATCTTCTCGACGTTCTCTAAACTCTTTGAGTGACTTACCATCAGCATTTAAAAACTCCGATTTAAAAAAGAAATATGTCGCGACATTTTATACTTAAGCGCGCGTGGTGGTGTGCTAAACCTCATCAACGCGCTTTCTCATTTCGGCGCCTCGGATTAGACATACTATCCTCTGACTCGGAAACAATTTGCGACCTCTGCGGTCGACGGCGATAGGCTGAAACGACCCAAAGCGACCCAAAGCGCCCATAAGGCGCCACCAGAAAAAATAAAGCTTGCTACGATGGTTGCGATTCCATCTGTTCCCGCGCATAGCGCGTTGGGGGCAGTCCGACATGGCGGGTAAATGCCACGCTGAAGGCGCTTGCGGAGCCATAGCCAACGCGTTCAGCAATTTCCGCCACGCCGGTTTCATTGTGCAGCAGCAGGTTCTTTGCCAACGCCATGCGCCAGGCGAGCAGGTATTGCATCGGCGGAACTCCCACAGCGCGGTTGAATTGCTCGAAGAAGGTCGAGCGGGAAAGAGCTGCCTCTTTCGCGAGCTGTGCAATCGTCCAGGGGCGGGTCGGACTTTCATGCATTCGTCGTATTGCGACTGCGAGGCGTTCGTCGGCGAGTCCACGCAAGAGGCCTGGCGACGCCGCAGTTCCCGCCATTGATCGAAGCGATTCGATGAGAAGAACCTCCAGAAGGCGTGCCAGGATGACATCGCGAGCGGGCCGGTCCGCGCGCGACTCTTCTCCGACAAGCTGCACAATAGTGGCCAGCCGTTTCTCGCCGTGAACGTGAACCAGTTGTGGGAGGAGCGAAACCAGTAGGGCCGCGTCCGGCGAGCCGAAGGCGCAGTGGCCTACCAGCAATAGCACGTCGGGTGGCCCGCTTTGAACGCCGAGTCTAAACTCGCCACGGAGCAACGCGACGGGCACCGTATCAAAGTCCGCAGATGCCGTGGGCTCGAGGCTCGACATCGTGAAGCCGTACGCCGAGGGGATCAGTACAAAGTCGTTGCTTTGGAGATTGATCTCGTCGTACCCGTCGACCGCGAGGCGGCACGAACCGTCGAGGATCACGCAATAAAAGGGCTGGCCCGCTTCTAAGCGACGAACACGCCACGGACCGGCTCCGCTGACGACTTTCGAGAGCGCAGCCTGCGGTTGTAGGAGTAAGACCACTTCCGCGAGTGGATCGATCATATCTGGACTCTTGCGAATGAAAGTAGGACTTTGGATTGTAGCAAGTCCGAATAGAGGGCGCTATAGTTTGGGCACTACAAACCACCTACGGGAATCGTTATGAAAACTATCTTAATTACCGGATGCTCATCAGGTTTCGGCCTCGAAACTGCGCGCTACTTCCTCGACCGCAATTGGAAGGTGATCGCCACAATGCGAACACCGCGCGAGGATGTGCTGCCCAACTCCGCGCACCTGCGTGTGCTGGCCCTCGACGTCACCAATCCGGCAAGCATTCGACAGGCCGTGGAGGCCGCAGGGCCGATCGACGTTTTAGTCAATAACGC
>JANMQR010000080.1:0-8107 GCA_031370625.1 Burkholderiales bacterium
CGATCAATTTTGACACCTCCACCATCGTAGAAGCTGGTCGAATCTCACCGAAGAATTCACCATGCACACGACCAATCGCTTCCCACTCCGCGATGTTGGTCACGTACACGCGGGTACGCACAACTTCAGCGAGCGAAGCACCCGCATCGCGCAACGCGGCTTCAATTTTTTTGAGTATGTAGCGCGTTTGTTCGGCTGCATTGCCCTTCGCAATCACGTTGCCCGCTGCATCGCTCGCAGTTGTGCCTGCAACCCAAATGTGATTATCGATTCGCACTGCGCGTGAATAGCCAACGATGGGTTCCCATGGGGTGCCGGAGGAGATGTTTTTACGCATTCTGGTTTACACCTGTTGAAACCAATTTATGTCGATATTAATTTCTTCGACTTGTTTTATTGTTGTATTGATTCCCAATGACAACTCCTTTAATTTTTCTACCAATTGATCGCCATCCACAAGATCGATTGCTGGCGCACCGTCGCGCGTCGCCTCGCGAATCGCGTCTTTCGTGAAAGCGCCAGCTGTGACAAACAGGCCTTTATCCGCGCGCCCCACCATCGCGCCGCGAAAATCTCGAATCTGGTCAGAGCCGACGGATCCACGATAACGCTTGCATTGAAATATGACATGGAAGCTCATCAATCCGCCAAGGCGCATGATGCCCTTTCCATCAATGCCGCCATCCCCGCTTCGTCCCGTGACTTCTACCTGAATAAAACCTGACTCACGCAACATACGCTGCACCAGTCTTTCAAACGCGGCGGGACTCAAAGACAAGATCGCCTTGATAGCCATGTCTTTCCATGAGTCTGACGCCTCCTCACTAATCGGCTCGGCAAGCAACGGGTCATCGCCTATCGTTTTAACTTGACCTCTTACAAACTTTTTTACGGCTACCTCATCAACACTTTCAAGCTCACGACCTTTTTTCGTTAGCGCCCATACACCCCTGCTGGAATTTTCAAGCAGTCCATAGTCCTTCAAATAGGTTCGCGTCCACGCGAGACGATATTCAAACTCCGTTCTTCCTCCTCGCGCCGGATCATGAAGCGCCTCAAGCTGTTCATCGGTCAGCCCGGCCAGCTCTCCGCATTTCTCGTTAATCTCATCAACCGTTCCTGACCCGCCAAGGACACGCATTGCGTTCAGCAACGGGTTCATAAACTGGTCAAATGTCGGAAGATCGCGTGCGGTTGAAGTTTTATTTTTTGCCATTCTGCTTTCCTAAAATATCCTTGCACGCTCAGAGTAAAGCACAAACATGCTGCCCTAATCCTCATAGGGAAAAGGCCAATTAGGCAGCCGTAGTCACCTATCGTGCGGTTTATTTTAAACGGCATCAGTCCATATTGGCTGCATCGCAAAAGGCCTGATTGCCTAAAATAATGGGCATAAAGTGCATTAATGACTAATTAAACAGGCAAACAAAGCCTGCACAAAAAAATTTTCTTTTTTCCACGGACTTAGTCGTTCACTAAAGCTCACTTTTCCACAAGCCACAATCCACAACCCGTCGCACCAGCGCACCACGCTTATGATGTTTGCTGATGAATTGTGCGAGCCGTAGATCAAAGTCGGCTCGGGAAGCTGAGAGCGTGTAGGCGTCGGCGAGATCAATCAAGATACGTTTCGCATCATCATATGCAGACGCAATAGCTCGCTCTGCGCTCTCATCGGCAGCCTGCCAGTAGCGATCAAAATCGTTGGCCAATGTCCACAAGTAGGACTCGCGTTTGGCTTGCCGCTGAACCCCTGCTTTGTTACGTTGTACTGACTCGCGTTGTTTTCTTGTTTCGGCTGCCGATTTCGCCAATTCTCGGAGCGCGGCAACTGTGCGGCGCGCTGGACTCGTTTCAACATCTGTCCGATGCTCCTTCCGCCAGCCGATGAAGCGAGATTTCAGCTGGCGCTCGGCTTCAAGCGAATGTCCGGTCATCACCATTTTGATTATTTTTCCGCGCTCGTTATCTGGCAAATCGGCAATCCAATCGTCAATATGCAATTCATCCGTAGCGGCATCAGGCTGCCGCTTATCGCTGAATGCGGCAGCGGTAAGCAAGTCCTGATCAATTTCTAAAAACTCAACCAGTGACCGCTGCGCAGCAGTCAGTCGGGACAGGCCGGGCGGGGGTGGCGGCTCAAGAGCATCTTCATCGATCCCTCTGGCGCTGGCACCGGCTAACCAGCCGAGATAAAGAGGCCGCAGATCACCGCGAAGCAGCTCATCGCGTAATGACACCAGGCGCCCCATCCAGCCGCGTCCATCCTCCATCGCGAAGCGCTCGTCATTCTCGCTTTCTGATAATTCCCATCGCAATATCCAGTGGCTTTCTGTTCGATTAACGTTAAAAGCGTTCTCGGTTTTAAACGCGCTGAGCGTCTTGATATGAAATGCATCTTTAGGCAGTCGCAGAAACAACCAGCAGGAGCGCCAATTCGCAACATAGACATGCGCATCAAAATAACGACGCATCCAGTCGAGCGGGTCGCCTTTCAGATCGCCCCATTGGTATTCGTTGACGAAACTTGTCGGCGTGATCGTGGCGCGTGTGGAGCAGGAGCGCAACGCTGACATTTGTGCTGTAGTCAGCGGCTTATCGATAGCAACGAACTCGTAGTATTGATATTCGCTCATGTTGAATTATTTCCGTTGGGCTTAATTCGGGACGGTAGCAGACTGTTGCTCCTCGCTCGATGGCTAACGAGAAATTTATTTGAGATGACTCAAAGAGCTAATTTTTTTGACAATTGATTCTTTGACATCAGGCAGGTTTGCAAGCATAACCGTGCGGCTCGAAAGCAACCAGGCAGTCAACGATTATTTCGCCAAGTCGCCTGCTTTTCCTTACCAGCCCCAACACGAACGGCCTCACTACGAACTGTACAAACAAATTTATGACATCTGCGCCACCCGCGAGCAGAATCGCAAGATCATCGGGGACATGAGCACGGCTGACGTCGTGCGCGATATTGACTTGCTGCGTCAGGCGGTTGGTGACGAGCGACTGACCTACCTCGGTTATTCCGACGGGTCGCATATGGGCAACACCTATGCTAATTTTTTCCCCTCAAAAGTGCGCGCGCTGGTAATCGACGGCGTGCTGGATCCAATCCTCTGGACTAGCGGCTGGCAGATTAAGGCTGACCGTACCGCATCATTCGAAACGCTGAAGGAATTCTTCAAACAGTGCGACCAGTCATCAGCCGAAGATTGCCGGCTGCGTGGGCCAAGCGAGGCGAAAGCGCGCTTCGATGCGCTGCTCGCAAGGGTGCGGCGCGCAACAATCATTATCAGCGAAGGTGAAAACAAGTTCGAGTAGAGCTATGACGCCTTTGTTGCCCACAGTGCTGTGCTGATTTCTTCACCGGAGGACTGGCCAGTTATCAAGCGTTTGCCAAGATTTTGCGCGCGACCGATGCCCAATCCGTGACCGTGCTCAGGCACAACAAGATCGACAAATCACGGCTTGAATTTGTAAGAAAAAAAGGGGCAGTAGTCTGTAGCTTGTCGCGTGATGGCAGGTGCGCCTATTGGTCGATACAGGGCAGGACGGCGCTGCCGGTGGTCAAGATGTTGATTCATTCGGACACAAACTACTCCCCGGCAACCCGATAACGTCCGCGTCCTTCTTGTTTGGCCTGATAGAGCGCCGCGTCTGCTCGACGCAGCATGCTTTTCATATCTTCGCCTGCGCGCCGTGACGCAATACCGATACTCACTGTGGGTGAAAAGCCCTCGCCATTCGCTGCTACATCTTTGGGTAAGCGCTCGATCACCATGAGTGCACGCGCACTGGCGGTGATAGCCACGTCAACGGTTGATCCCGGAAACATCATCAAAAATTCATCCCCCGCGTAGCGCGCAACCGTATCGCTTTCGCGCACGCTTTCGCGCAGCGCACCGGCGACGGCAACCAGCACGCGGTCGCCCGCAGCGTGGCCTAGCGCGTCGTTGATGCGCTTAAAGTGATCTATATCGACAAAGGCGATGGAAATCGGCTCAGAAGCAGCTGCGTAATCCCAACTATTGCAAAGCTGGTCAATTCCGCGGCGATTGAGTGCACCGGTTAAGGCATCGAACATGGCCTCTCGTTGCAAGTGAACTACGCGTGCCTCAAGGCTGTCGCGCCCGCTCTGTGCAGCGTGTAGCTCGGCAACTGCGTTGTGCGCGGTGTCGCGCAGGTGATCCAACTCGTTGCGCAGGCGCATTACCGAGGCCAGCCCCGCACTCGCTTCTGCGGCAATGTCATCTTGCAACGCAAGGGCACCCCGATAGGCATGAGTCGCTGCGTCTGAGTGGTTGAGCGCACTCGCGACGTCGCCCACGAGCCGCAGCCACATGCTGCGCTCCACCACCGGGGCATTGCTGTGCTGTGTCAATAATGGCTCGATGGCCTCGCTGCCCGATGCGCCGTCGACAACGGCAAGCGTCGCGCTCACGCAGGCAAAGCGAAAGCGTATGTCCACGGTGTTCATCGCGAGCGCATCGCTGTCGGCATAACTCGCTTTGATGCGCCGCGCGGCATCATAGTCAGCTTGCCATAGCGCGGCAAAGGCAGCCGTCGCGTGGCATGCCCGCATAATCCGCGGCACATTCGCGTTGGTCGCATCCTGCGCGGTGACCAGCAGCTCGTCGGCCGCGACGCGCAGCAAATCGTCGCCGTCGCGACCATTGCGCTCGTTGCGTCTCAAGCGGTCCACCGCGATGGCAAAGCGCAACTCACTGGTGTGCCAGCGATTGATAAGGCTCGACAATCCGCCAACGTCCAGGTCAGCATGATGTTGTGCTATCAGCCGATACGACAATGCCTCGTCAAAACTACGCACTTGCGTTGCGAGCGTGGCCCGAACCGAGTGGATGATGTAGCGTGCGCGTTCACTGATCGGCTGATCTGACAACCGGTTCGCGTCCGCCAATAGCTCGAGTGCTCGATGGTACGCGCCCATATCGGACAGCGCGCTCGCACTTTGCACGAGCGAGCGCACGTAACGATCCAGATCACCGTGCTCTCGCGCTGATTGCGCTGCATCCACAAGCACCGCAACGGCCTCCGCGTTACGCGACTGGATGAGCAGGCAGGTGCCCAATGCATGAGCGGCAAGGCCAGCGGCTCGCGAGTGTTTACCCCGCGTTGCCTCACTGTGCCATTGCCGCGCGGCCGTCTCAACGTGTACAACGCTACCGCGCCGCGCCTCATTGATCAACCCCTCACAGTGTTGTACGTCTTGCGCGTCGCTTACCGACGCAGGTTCACCGGTCATAGCCGTAACATTGGGCGGCCTGACTTGCGTACAAGGTGGCGTACAAGGCGTGTATTGGCATGAGCACACATTCGGCGTCTGTTAGGCGTAAAACCAGCATCAACATCAAGACGTTAGATCGGATTGAGATTCATGCGAACAATTATAGAGGAACCGCTCGCATGTGAGTTGCGACGATTTAGGTGAGATCGCCAACACGCCGTGAAGATGAAAACAATAAACCCTAATATCCAAAGCCTTTTTCAAGCAGAAATGCTTGGGAACAGCCGTGAATATTAGGGTTCGTGCTTCAGCTCTTTACTTGTTAGGCAAGAGGCAGGGCCTGATAATACTGTTCTTAAAAAAAGATATTGAACAGTGATTGTGATGGCGAAAGACCCTTCGACTGCGCTACTGGCAGGTGGCCTTGATGCGCTTGCAATATGTTTGCTTGACGCTCGGCGTGATGTTGACAGGGAATGAGGTAGCTTGACGCTCATTGAAGATCAAATCATTTGCATCCATCAGGCCTTGCAACAAGCTGGCATCGGCTCGCAACGCAAGGTCATTCAACATACTTTCATGAATGGTTTGCGAGAACGTTGGATGCTCGCGCCATGCCCTGATAACGTTGCGATTCCAGTTGCGCACGATCAACTCAAACCACCTGGGCTTGGCATCGAAATCGTCACGCGAAAAACACAGCCGCATCGCGTATCCCTGCATCTCCGCAAAGCACTTGTCGATGGCGGCTTCATCGGGCGAGTACTCCGGCCGGTTCCACACAGAGTACTTCACGCGGAGTACTGGATCATTCACCAGCTTTTCAATTTGCGTCGGCGTCAGAACAATATCTTTGCGATTGGCCCAGCTCCAGCGTATCGACTCATCTGGACTGGTCAGACCGACATCAACCTGCGCCGATGCTGGAATATACGCAGAGCGCCCCTGATACCAAAACGCGATCCTGGGATCCTTATGGTTGATTCCTCGGTCGTATTGAGCTCGTGTGATCTCAACGTCCTTGCGGCGAAGCATCCATATCTGCACTTCCGCGTTGCTGTCAGTCAAGGCCCGCTCAATTTGCGCTGGGGTGAACTTTGATTCCCGGCGGTCGGCGGCCTCGCGCTTCCAATATTCAGAACCGTAGGTAAAAATCGCATCAACGACGGCGTCGTCATACAATTTGTAGAGGGTCATAAATTGGCGGATTTTTATTTCATCACTGGATTTCAGCGCTTTCTTTAAATCATCAAGCACCTCGGGATTGCGGCTTGCGGTAGCGAGCATGCGCGCGTATTTGGGGTTCATCTGCAGTTTGGTGACATAAGCGGAAGGCAACTGCGACGACCAGCGTGCGATCAGATGCTCGATCTTGTACGAATCACCCTTCACCAGCAGGTCTTCCAAATGCTCCATTTTTAGCTGGGAGAATTTTGCAGAAATGAGGGCATAACGCAAATCCTCATCCTGCCACAGGCGATGGACTTGACTATCAGTTAGCTCTGCCCGGCTCACGATTGCAGCCTTCGCGCTGGGACTTCCTTTGGCGATGACAGGTTCGATCCACCCCTTGGGATACGGTTTGCCTTCCTGATCGAGGCGCAACATCTGATCGGAAGTCGGCAAACCATCCTTGTTCTGCCAGTCGGCTTCGCTGGTAGATGTGAGGGAACACGACACGGTGGCACCCGCTGCTTCAGGATTTGTCTCACCGGCGGTTAAAGAATAAATGCCTGGCAAAATCAGCACGCGAGTGGTGTTTTGCATGTCCATGCGCAAGGCTTGAAGTACCGAGCCTGGCACCTGAAATTGTTTGCCATCCGCTGGGACGAAAGTCCATCCGTAGTGCCGCATCAGCGTTTCCAGCTGCACCAGCGTTGCTTTTGGCGCGTAACCATTCTGAACCAGACCACCCACCCCAGCATAGGATTCAAAGCGCGTAAACCGAATGCCTTTCACGTTGAAGGTCACATCCAATCTGCCCGTTTGCCCGTTTTGACCGGTCATGCGCGCTTGCCGCTCGTCCAGATAGCTGGACACTTTTTGATCCTTTGGGCTCAGCTCATTTGACATGAATTCAAAATTGCACGAAATCCGCCGCGCCAGCGACTCGTCGATTTCTGCCTGTGTGGGTGCGGTGCTTGCCCAAGTGAAGCTGCAAAAACCAGTTAACGTCAAACACGCGAGGATAAATTGCCTCAAATTTTTTCTATCGTTCGTCACTGCAATGGCCTTTCAAAAGATGTCTGAATGGCAAACCAGCATGAACGTGCTCACCCATCTTTGAGTGACTGCATATCCACGCATTGATTTCTGGATTTTGCGGCGATAAACTCATATCTCGCGCCTCACTCCCACTCGATTGTCAACAAGGGATTTATTTTGAACGATATTGAACGGTGGCGAACCCAATTGGATGATGCCGTCTTCGCCGAAAAACTACCGTACCGTCATTTTCACCGTCAAAGAAAATCAAGATTTTATTCAAAAATAGCGCCCGACTTTCCATAGACTTTCCAACAGCTTTTCTCCGCACACGAACGTCAATTTTTCGTCACGATGCTGAACCAAGTTTTTCGTGGCGAAACCGCGCAGGTGTCGCGCCATTCATCCGGCAGAAGAATCTCACAAAGTTGGTCGATTCGGAAAAGCCCATTTGATGGCCTACCTCTGCGATGCTCGCTTCGGTGTGAATCAACAGGCGGGCAGCCTCAAGCGCCAATCGGCGATCTATCAACACCTTTGCTGATTGGCCTGTGGCCGCCTCGCACGCCCGGTTCAACGTACTTTCAGAATAGCCAAGGTGCTTGGCATACTGACCGACGCTCCATTGTTGCCTGAAACTCTTTTCCAGCTCTTTGC
>JANMQR010000122.1:0-30461 GCA_031370625.1 Burkholderiales bacterium
CCGGTTTTTCGCCCCTTTGCGCCTTGCCTGACCTGCGCTCGCGACGAATTTCAACAAGCCCCTAGGGTCTGGGGTATGCAGCTTTGCAAGCCTCGTGCGTGCGAAATCTGGAAGTGGGTCAAATCCAACCCACCGTTGGGACACTTTTGTCCCATCAATTTTTCGAACTTGATTCGTTCGTTGCCCTGAAAATAACGCAGACGACGAATCGCTACCGTGATCATGGGAGCGTCGGAATGATCCCATCCCGCAATCGCGGTATGACTATAAAAGTCAATAAAAACAGATAGTTAAATTCATTTTTGCGTTGGCACACCATGTGCTAAATGCCTTTTGAAGTAAAAAGTTTTTTCCACTTTTTTAATCATGAGGTAATGCAAATGAACGCAATTGTAAAAGCAGCAGACGATCAAACGGGCGTGCCCTGTTGCCCCGCACTCAGCAAAGACACTGTGTGCGACGTGCTCGATTTTCACTATCGCACGCGCCACAATTCCACCATTGTTTCCGGTGGCCGCCGTGTCCAGGTTGAAGTATTAATTCACGCGCGACTCGAGCGCTGTCCCGGTCCGATGACCCTGGGCGATCTTGTTTATTCGACGACTTTGTTGCCCGGCGAAAAGGTGCGTCTCTTCACATCGGATCGCCGCACGCGTTTCAGCATCGACACCGAATCGAAAGTCAGCTATCGCCACGAGCAGACTTCTGAAGAGCGTTTCTATTTGTCGAGCATGCACGATTTTATGTCCGATGTCTCAACGCGTGATTCTGGCAGCGCCAGTTCCAGTAACAAAGGTTCGGCGCGCGGCCACGCGGAAACCAGCGGTGCGATTGAAAGCATTTTCGGTGGACCGTCGGTCGATGTGAATGGCTCCTACGATGCTTCTTCCACTTCGTCATTTTTGCGCGAGTTGACTCAGCATGCGAGCGCCTCTGATCGGCGCTCTGAATCTGGCGCGCGCGCGGCAAGCTCGGTTTCAGTCGGTGAAGTATCGAGCCGCTCGCATACGGAATCAGAATCTGAAGATCATCAGGAGTCGTCCTCGCGGGAGTTTACGAATCAGAATCGTTGCCATGCGGTCACCTATTTTTTCTATCAGATCAACAAAACGCAGACCGTTAAATTCAAGATTGTCGCGATTCAGCGGCGCGTGATTGATCCGGCTGCTAATACACGTGTGTCGAACAATCCGTTTGTCGCTGATGGAGGTGTCACGGCAATTCCGAATGCAGTGTTGGCAACCAATGCGACGCGTTTGAAAACAGAGGAGATTGGTCGTGCCAGCGCGTTAGCAAAACAGAGCGCCACGTTTGCAGTCGATGGACGTGAAACCATTAACGCCCGTGCTACTGCGTTGGACGTCAATGCACAGCCCATCCCCGCTGCACTCAAGGCGCGCGCGCTGCAGCAGGTTGATCAATCACTCATCAAGGAAGGTTTGCTCGACAAACGCGGCAAAGTATCGGACGAAATTGTGACCGAGCTTTCGTTTGAGCGAATCAGCTCGCTGCCCACGCCGGGACTGTTGGTGAAAGGATGCCTGGACGATTGTGATGTGTGCGAGCCGACGCTAGAACGCGCAATTGAGCTTGAGCTGGAGCACAAACAATTGCAGAACGAATTACTCAAAAAGCAGATCGCGTTGCTCGAAAAATCGCAGGAATATCGATGCTGTCCTGCGGGTGAAGAGGAGCCTGCCGGTACGTGATGGACACGACCCTGCGATTTTTAAGAACCAATTTATGGATATCAATTTAATTTTTAAGCGAAGGAAAAACACATGAAAGAAGCTGAATCCGGTTTGCTGGGAATTGACCCTGACCAAATTAAACTGACTGAAACCCAGGCAGCGCGCTTGGGCGCATTAAATGATGTTTCCGCAAAGGAATTGACGGGCCTTACCGTTACACAAATCAGTGAAAAATTCCGTTTCAGAATCGATCCGATGCATCTTTTTTTCAGGAAGGTGTGCGGCAAGGTTGTGAAGAAGGATCCGGTCACTGGTGTCGAGTCGGGCGTGGCCTACGCGACGGTGAATGTTGAAGATACGGATTGTTCGCTGCTCGGATATTTTCCAACTGCATCAAAACATTCATGGTATTTCCCATTCAGATGCCGCCGCGAAACGATCGCTACTGTGAAGACTGACAAGTGCGGAAACTTTTGCGTTTATATCCCGCGTTGGGATATTGATTGGGTGCTGCGTTGGCGTAAAGAGCGTCTTTGTTTTCCGGTAATCTTCGAGCGACCTTCGCTTGCCGATATTCTGGAAGATCTCATTCCACGTGAAGTGATTCCGTTTCCGAAGCCAGAACCTGGCCCCGATCCGGCACCGTTCTTGCGGCTCGACCGTGGCCAATTGCTTTCCACTGTAGAGGCGAATTTGGGCCGTGAATCTGCCAAGCGTGTGGGCTTGGCGCTAAGCCGCCTCTCAATCGGCGCTAGCACTGTGGACGCAATGAGTTTGATGCAGGCCGACGCGTACGAGGCACCGTTGCCACCGCCGCTGCCCGCAGAGTTCCGCATGGTCGATCACGCGGAGCCGCGCAAAGACGATAAAACTGCATCGGGTCGGCTGACGATGGATGGCGTGCGCGCCAGCATTGGCTCGCGCCTCAAACTGAATGCCGAAGATTTACGGCAATTTGATCTTCGCGATTTCATTGGCCCATTCCGTCGCTGCATTAATGTATTTGTACCTGAATGGGTGCCGATTATTGATATTCCTGACATCACCTTTCGCGTCACGCAGGACGTCAACGGTGATGGCATCGAAGAGACGATTTATTCGGAAGGATTCTTCAGCGTTCGCTGGGATAACACCAATCTGGCACCGGTGAAATTGGTCGCTTCATCGATTGCCATATCAATTCCCGAATGCGGCGAAATTATCGATATTCCCTGCGGCAATGTGCCTGCGATCTATCGCGCCGGTCGTATGCCGGTTCGCGGTGATGCCACGATGTACGATCCGGTTGCGGGCTATGCGTTAAGACCAAACCGTCCGCATCCGTCGGGCAATCCGGCAGATGCGCTGCCGAACCCGGATGCGCAGTCACCGTTTTACGGTGTGGTGCCGATCTATGGCTGTGTCGATGTCGGCACGAAGGCAACGCAATATCGCGTGCTGGATAGCTTTGACGGCGGCCCATTTCTGCCAGTGCTCAATCAATCGTGGTGGGTCACGCGCCTTGACCCGAGTGGCACGATTACGCAGTACCACCATGTGGTGCCGGATGCGAATGGCTGGTACGACATCGTGATTCCTAAGCTCACCAATCCGAACGATTGGGAACCCGAAAAACTGGTGCTGGATTGGAACACCTATCAATTCGGAAACGGCAAGCACGTGCTCAAAATTGAACTTGGTTCGGGCGGCGCAGCGCTGGTGCCACAGCCCGCCACGGACATCGTTGCCTTCCATGTTGATAATGCGTATCCAACAACATCGTTCCAGGTGGAATATCGCAAAAATGGTGCGGGGGCATTCTTCCCACTGACATTTCCCTGTCCTGTGGTTAATCGCGGCGCGGTCGCGCAGAGCCTTGAGTTTCGCGTTACCTTTACGGCATCAGCCAACCATCTGCGAGACGTGTCAATGGGCGGCGGTGGCTGTGGCGCAGGCGATGTTAATTACGTTTCGGGTGCACCAGCCGACTGGTTTCCCTCGCCAATGCCGAATCCAACCAGTGTTGCTCATTGGCACGAAACGCCCAGTGATAACTCGGTATCGGTCACAGCGTTTTTCAATCTCGCGGCGGGCGCGTTACAAGGCACTTATTCCTTCGGTGCGATTGCAGCGAGTCGTGCATTGAATCCAGCGGGCGGCGACGATGGCCACTTAAAGGTTCCGATGTATGAATATGATCCCGGCGATATTCACGTTACGCCGAGCTTTTCATTCTCGGTGATTAATGCGGACTAATGGAGGTGTTGAATCTCTCTCCCTGAATGCGGGAGAGAGGTTAGTGGCTGTTAAAAGTTGTCAGCATGCTGCAATTTAGAGTTAACAAACTTAGTATGTAAATGTCTGATTGGTCTCCCTGGTTTCGGCTGGTCATTGCCGTCCTCGCAACGTGGCGTATCGCACATCTCATTGCGCGCGAGGACGGGCCTTTTGACATTATCGTGACGGTGCGAGTCAAAGCGGGGGCTGGCATGATCGGCCGCTTGATGGACTGCCCATATTGTTTAAGCTTGTGGATTGCGATACCGTTTGTGTTTATGTTGGCGAACGATTTGTTTTCAGGGATTGCTGCGTGGTTGGCGATTTCCGGCGGTGCATCTGCGTTGGAACGTTGCTTTGAACGCTCGAATCCAAATTAGTCAAATTCAGGAGAATAGAAATGGGATGTTGTGGACAACGACGCGCGGCCGCGGCAACTTCCGCGCCACGAGCATCAGAACGCGTGAACCATTTTTCGATTCCCATTCCAGTTGTTAAACCGCCGGTGCCCCAATCGAAACAAAGCGCGCTTCGCTACATTGGCCTGGTGCCGCTGTCACTTCGCGGGCCGCGGACGGGGCGCGCATACTATTTCGCGAAGGCCGATGATCAGGCAAGTGTGGATGTGCAAGACATTGATGCAATGTTGCGAACGCAGCTATTCGTGCGCGCAGAAAACTGAAAATTTTATTTGCTTATGGAAACAAAAAGCCCCGCTTTCGCGGGGCTTTTTCTGCGGCTAAAAATACCGCCGGTGATGTCTTGCACACTGCTAATCGCGGTTACCCGTGAGCGACAACAAGATATTCAGCAGGCTTGAGAAAATGTTGTAGATGCTGACATAAATGCTCAAGGTCGCGCTGATGTAATTGGTTTCGCCACCGTGGACGATGCTGTTGATCGTATAGGCAATAATCAGCGACGAGATCAAAATAAACGCTGCCGAAATCGCCAGTTGCAGCGCAGGCATTTGCAAGAAAATATTGGCAACAACAGCGATCATCAGCACGATTACGCCAACGAATAAAAACCGCGCCATACCGGAAAGATCACGCTTGGTTGTGGCCGAAAATGCGGCGAGAGCCAGGAATGTAATTCCGGTTCCGCCTGCGGCAACCGCAATCAGCTGCGCACCGTTTTTGAACGATAGTGCGACCTGCAGCAGCGGCCCCAAAATCACGCCCATGAAAAGCGTGAAACCGAGTAGCAAATAAACGCCCACGCTCGAATTCTTGTTTTTCTCAATCGCAAACATCATGCCGTACAACATCGCGATCAAGATCAACGAACTCATAATCGGGCTTGCACGCATAAAGCTGAAATTGAGATTGGTACCGATAAATGCGCCGATCACCGTCGGGATCATCGTCACGCCCAAGAGCGCATAAGTATTGCGCAGCACCCGATTCTGGGTGACCGCGACGGCGCTGGTAGCGGGTGGCGTCATCTGGATGGCAGTTTGCATGATGGAATTCCTTTCAATGTTGGGACAACTTTGATTGTAAAGTGATTTTGAAGTTCCGTCTTGCATTCCTGCGGAGTGTATTTGCGGTACGTCGCTGGATTGTCAGCAGTTTAGACAACTAATGATGGCATTTGTGGGGCAAAGTGCTAAACTGCGCGCACAAGGAGGTGGGGCCGAGCGGTTTAAGGCACTGGTCTTGAAAACCAGCGAAGGCGCGAGTCGTCCGTGAGTTCGAATCTCACCGCCTCCGCCAAACATCAAAACCCCGCAAGGGGTTTTTTGTTTGGTGGAGGCAGCGAGCCAACTGCTTGGCTCGCGGGTGAGATTCGAAGGGTTTGCCCTGCAGGGCAAACCGCGGCCCGCAGGATGTGGGCGAATCTCATTTGGTTGTCAAATCCGTCCGCCAGAATGTCGCGGAGGCTCGTAAATCCGTCCGCCAAACATCAAAACCCCGCAAGGGGTTTTTTGTTTGGTGGAGGCAGCGAGCCGATGCTTCACTCGCGGGCGAGATTCGCACTTCAGGTGAATGCTGTGCCACCATGCGGCGCACTTTTTTCTACAACCCGCATCATCAGCGAACTCCAGGATCTCTCAAACGATTCGGCACCTTCGCGTTGCAGTGTTGCGGCGAGCGCGATGACATCAACGCCTTCGCGTCTGAATTCCTCCAGTATCACTTCCGCATAGCCACCGTCTGCGGGCAACGTGGTGGCTGCTGTGCCGTGATCAGCGAAGGCGTTCAGCGTTTTTTCGGGCAGGGTATTGATGGTGTCGGGCGCGGCGAGGGCATCCACATACAGCGTATCTGGGGCAGCGGGATCTTTGCTGCCGGTGCTGGCCCACAGCAGGCGTTGTGGTTGTGCGCCGGTCTTTGCCAGCGCTTGCCAGCGTGGGCTGTTGAGTAATTCGCGATAGGATTTATAGGTGCGCATTGCGATTGCGATGCCGAGCCGGTTACGATATTGCGGCGAGACGTCATCTTTCACCGCCGCATCCCAGCGGCTGATAAAAACGGATGCAACCGAGCTCACTTTTGAATCGAGGCCCGACGCAACGCGTCGCTCGATGCCGCGCATATAGGCTGCTGCTGCCGCGAGATAGTGTTCAGCCGAAAATAACAACGTTACATTTACGGGAACGCCCGCGAAGATTGATTCTTCGATTGCAGTAATGCCCGCGGGCGTGCCAGGAATCTTGATAAAAAGATTGCGGCAATTGGCGAGCAGGTGCAGTCGCATCGCTTCCTTTGCGGTGCCTGCGGCATCATTGACCAGCAACGGAGAGACTTCCAGCGACACCCAACCATCAATGCCATCGGTTGCATCATGGATCGGCCGAAACAGCTCAGCGGCACGAGTCAGATCCTCGATTGCCAGCGCAAAGAAAAGCGCCTCGCCCGTGAGACCTTGTTTTACTTTTTGCTGAATGGCGTCGTCATAGGCGCCGGTATCGCGAATCGCTTGATCGAAAATGGTCGGATTGGACGTTAGCCCGGTGACGGAAAATTCATCGCGGTAGCGCTGGAGTACGCCGCTATTCAATAAATCCCGGCTGATATTGTCGAGCCATAAACGCTGGCCGAGTGCGTGGAGTTTGGCGGTTGCTTTCATAAATGCCTCGCTTGCGTTTGCTACTGGATGACGCTACCCCATAAGGCTAACCGGAAATGTGCCCGTTGTCCGTGCGGGAGCGAACACACCGTATTGCTGTTTATGATGCGGGCTTCGGAACTACGCAACCATTGTTGAATCACATGAAACTTGCGTTAATATTCTCGAATATTTTTCGTCAAGGCCACGACGGTAGATTTTTCCTTCAGTGCGAACCGTCGCGCAATAAATTTTTTCTCTGGACTGAATATGAAACGTTTGCTTGCTGCGCTTCCGCTGCTATTTTTCACGGTCAATGCCTGTTCTCAGCCCGCGCTTGAAACATTCGACAGCGAACAGTATAAAATTCGCGCGGTGACGGTGGCCAACGGCCTAAAAATACCGTGGGGTTTTGCGTTCCTGCCGGATGGTCGCGTGATCGTCACCGAAAAACGCGGCACCATGCGCTTGATTGAAAACGGCAAGTTAATTGACAAGCCGATTGAGGGAATTCCGAAATCCACCGAGCACGGGCAGGGCGGTTTGCTTGATGTCGTGCTGCATCCCAAATACGCCGAAAACGGCTGGATCTACTGGACCTTTAATGGTGAGGGCAGCGGTACGGAAAAAGGTTTGCATGGTACCGAGCTGGCGCGCGGACGATTAGGTGGCAGCAAAACCGAGCCGCGTATGACCGATGTGCAAGTGCTGTTCAAACAGCAGCCGAAATCGGATCGAGCGCATCATTTCGGCTCGCGCATCGTGTTTGATCGTGCGGGCTACATGATTGTGGGCTTTGGTGATCGTGGCGATAATCCCGACAACGGCTATGAGCAACGCGCGCAGAAGATGGGCGATCTCGCGGGCAAAACCATTCGACTATTTGATGACGGCCGTATTCCACCGGACAACCCATTTGTGAACACACCGAACGCGCGCGGCGAGATTTTTTCGCTGGGCAATCGCAATATTCAAGGCGGCACATTGCACCCGGCGACCGGAAAAATCTGGATGCATGAACATGGCCCGCAAGGCGGTGATGAAATTAATATTATTACGGCCGGCACCAACTACGGTTGGCCAGTGATTACATACGGCGCAAATTACGGCACCGGCACCAAGATTGGTGAGGGAGGCGAAAAGTCCGGGATGGCGCAGCCGCTTTACAAGTGGGTGCCGTCAATTGCGCCATCGGGTATGGCGTTTTATTCGGGCAAAGCGATGCCGAAATGGAAAGATAATTTATTTGTCGGTGCGCTCGCAAAACAAACGCTGGTGCGATTGACGCTGGATGGCGAAAAGATAATAAAAGAGGAGCGCCTGTTTGAAAACAAACTCGGGCGCATTCGTGATGTGCGCGAAGGGCCGGATGGCCATATTTATATTTTGACCAATGGCTCGGATGGCAGATTGCTCAGGCTGGAAATCGCAAATTAATGATGAAGACCATTGCTGTTTGGGATGTCCCGGTTCGTTTGTTTCACTGGTTGCTGGTGACGTCGATTTTGATGTTGTTTATCACCGGCAAGGTGGGTGGCAATTATATGGAGTGGCATAAAAAAATCGGCTATTTTGTCATCGGGCTGATTTTATTTCGCGTCGTGTGGGGATTTGTCGGTAGCTATCATGCGCGGTTTAAGAATTTTGTTCGCGCGCCCGCCGCCGTGATCGCGTATGCGAAAAGTTTGTTAAAAAAAGACAGTCCGCATTACGTGGGACATAACCCAATGGGTGCCTTGAGCGTGCTGGCGGTAATGGTGGCCGTCGGATTTCAAACCGTAACCGGGCTTTTTTCGAATGACGACATTATGCTTGAGGGACCGTACGCCAGCATGGTGTCAAAGGCGTTCAGCGATCAAATGACGAGCCTGCATAAGCTGAATTCGAACGTGATTCTGGTTTTAATCGGGCTGCATTTATCGGCGATTGTGTTTTATGCCGTCTTCAAAAAAGAGCAACTTATTGAGGCCATGCTCACAGGGAAAAAAGATATGGACACCAGCACTGGCGAGCATTTCGAGGCAGAAATGCCTGAAACGGTACGCCCTGCTTGGTTGCCGTGGTCTATTGTGGTTGTTGTGGCTGGCGTAGTTTATGCGGTGGTGACTAAGGCTTTTTTCTAGCCGCGATCAACGCGTTCCGTAAAAATAAAACGCCGCTCACTATTTAACGTGAGCGGCGTTTTTTTCAATCATCACAAATTACTTGTTCCTGTAATCGTCGTGACAAGCTTTACAGCTCGCGCCGGTCGCGCCAAATTGCTTTTTGATTTCATCAAAGCTGCCTGTTTTTGAAATCGCGGCCAGCTTGGTTGCCTCTTCATTCATCTTCGCGAGCTTCGATTTGAAATCGTCCATCTTGGTCCAGATTTCAGGCTTCGCTTTGGTGGGTGCGCCCTTGTCGGTGCCCGGTCCGAAGCCTTCGAGCACCATTGGAGCCATCGTGGCGACGTTCGCAGCGCGTTTGGCAAACGCCTCTTTGTCGTAAGGCACATCTCCTTTCACCATCGCCGCCATCGGTCCAAAATTCCAGCCAATAACTTTATAAACGCCCTGTCGGTACTCAATCGGCGTTTCCGGCTTCATCTGCGCAGAAACCCCACCGACCAACATCGCTGAAACGGCTGCCGCCACTAAAAATATTATTTTGCGCATTGTGATCTCCAAAAAGTTAAACGGCGATGCGCATAAAAAATGCGCAACTGCCAAAGCAGATTGAATACGAAGGCCAGATTTTTTCAACAGCTTGATTTTACAGATAAGAGAGTTTCAAACAAGCGCTTAAACATCTCATGAGAGCGGGTATTGCAAAAAGATGACAAAGTGATATCATTTTAATACCGGTACGCGAAGCTGATGCAAAGTCTGGTTGGCGGCACCGTTTGTTTTGTTGCCTGATGGCCCAAGGAGGCTTTAATGAACGCAAGTAGAAGCTTTACAGAAAAAGAATTCGTAAGTTTTAACGGTTACATCATGCTGCTGGTGGGTCTGGCGTTGATTGGATTCGGCGGTTACAGGATTTTCTCGCTTGCCGATGGCATGGGCCCGTCGTTTACTGGGGTTGCGTTGATCGCGGTGCTCTTCACAGTGGGGATACTCGCAATATTGGGCATGTATATGTTGCAGCCCAACGAAGGGGCATTGATTACGCTGTTTGGTAACTATCGAGGCACAGATCGCGCGAGCGGCTTGCGTTGGTGCATACCGTTTTACACGCGCCAAAAAATCTCGCTGCGCTCACGTAATTTGAATAGCGATAAATTGAAAGTGAATGACAAAAATGGCAACCCGATTGAGATCGGTGCTGCGATTGTCTGGCGCGTGCGCGATACCGCACAAGCGGTGTTTGAGATTGATGATTACGAGCTTTATGTGCGCATCCAATCAGAGTCCGCGATTCGCCATTTAGCGTCCGCGTACAACTATGACAATGGCGGCGATGATACGGATGTTAAAAACGGCGTCACGCTGCGCGGCGGTGCTGATATCGTCGCAAAAGCGCTCGCCAGCGAGCTGCAAGACAGGTTCGACAAAGCGGGTATATCGGTTGAAGAAGCCAAGCTAACGCATCTGGCCTACGCGCCCGAAATCGCCAGCGCCATGCTGCGCCGCCAACAGGCCGAAGCCGTGATTGATGCACGCGCAAAAATTGTTCACGGTGCCGTGACGATGGTGGAAATGGCGCTTAAGGGATTAAGTGATAAAAATATTGTGCATCTCGATGATGAGCGTAAAGCCGCAATGGTGAGCAATTTGCTGGTGGTCCTGTGCGCAGAGAGTAATGTGCAGCCGATTGTGAACACAGGCACTTTGTACAATTGACATGAGATACAAACAACGTTTGTATCTCATGTCATCCCGACGAAAGCCGGGATCCAGACGTGTCCGCAAACAACGTTTGTATCTCATGTCATCCCGACGAAAGTCGGGATCCAGACGTATCAGCAAACAACGCTTGTATTTCATAGCAAGATAATTCAATTTTGGCATCAGAAAAAAAATCATTTCTCCTCAGAATCGACCCACCGCTATGGGCCGCATTGGAAAAACTCGCCGCCACGGAGCTTCGAAGCGTGAATAGCCAAATCGAATATCTGTTGCGCGAGGCAGTGTTGAAGCGGGGAATGAAACTGGGTGTCGATGAGGTCGTGGTTGAAAACTCGTCGATGACTAAAACGCGGAAAAAATAATCATACTGCTCGCGCGTTGCGCCATCGGCAACTGATGTGTAGCTGCCCGCTGTTGAGATCTTCACACGATTTGCCAAGTGCCCGCACGGCGTATTCCAACTGTGCTTGCAACGGTCGTCTTACTCATCAGCCAAGCGCTCGTAGTGCCGATGGTGGAATCGCGGAACAAATAGATCTGCTTGATCATCACCGGAAAGATCGAATGGCTTTGTGGGCTTGGCCGTTGGCGTGGTGTTTTACTTCGCTTCGCACGAATATTTTCATTTCGCAGCGTGACGTTTTGAAATCGCGTTGCGCTCCTCAAAATAACCACCTTGTCGGTTTTTTCTTACGTTGTCCCATAATAAAAATCGCCCGTTCATGACCACATACACACCCGCGCCCAACACTTGTGCGTAGGCCAAAGCGCTGCCTAAATTGAACTGTCCATCGGATGAGCCGAACTTGTACGGCACCATCGCTCCAGTGAGAATCACGGTTTTCCCGGCCACACGCGGCGCTAAAAATCGTGCGGTGGTTTCCATTGTGTCGGTGCCGTGGGTGATGACGATATTTTTTTCGCGGGCGCTTACGCATTTTTTCGCAATCAATTCACGGTCACTGTCAGTCATCACCAGACTGTCGATCATCATCAACGTTTCGACGCGGGTTGACACCAATGATCGACCCAAGGCCAGCATTTCTTTGACGTGAGATTTCTTGAAAAACAATGTGCCGCTCAACTCGTCATACTCTTTATCGAACGTGCCGCCAGTGACAAAAACAGCAATGGGAATGTGATTGGCTGGCATGGGCGTTTTCTTGAGTGGAAGTTGCAACATTTTACGTCCACTTGGCGACTCCGCGAAGATACGCATCACCACAAATCATCTCTGCACCGGCAAACTGCGCATCGTCGCTTATGATATCGATATGAAAAAGCAAATTATTGCCCTGGATGTCGCAGCCATTGACCGCATCGTGCAGATGGCGTGGGAAGACCGCACGCCGTTTGAGGCCATCCAAATTCAATTCGGCGTCGACGAATCGGGCGTGATCGCGCTCATGCGCAAGCATATGAAGCGCGCCAGTTTTGAGCTTTGGCGTAAACGCGTCACCGGCCGTCAGACTAAACATAAAGCGCTTCGGTCAGATGCCGTAACGCGATTCAAATGCGAAGATCAACGTGGTTAGAAAACTATTGCTGATTCTTTTTGCCGCGTTGATGTTCACCAATGGCAACGCCGCCGAAGCAGACGCGCTGAAAGTGGGCTCAAAACGATTTACCGAGTCCTACATTCTTGCTGAAGTGCTGGCGCAGCAAGTGAAAGCGCAAAGTAAAACAGAAGTGCGCGTGCTTCAGGGCTTGGGAAATACGGCCATTGTCTACGCCGCACTCAAAGCAGGCAGCATCGATTTATATCCTGAATATGCAGGCACGATTGCGCAGGAAATTTTGAAAAGTGCGACGCCGCTATCAATTGATGAAATGAATCTTAAGCTGGCACCACTCGGTTTTGGTGTTGCCATTCCGCTGGGGTTTAACAACGGTTATGCGCTCGCAATGCGCTCGGAAGATGCTGAGAAGCTCAATATCAAAACGTTGAGTAATCTCGCGAAAAAATCAGATCAGCGTTTAGGCCTGTCGAATGAATTTATTGGTCGCGCAGACGGCTGGAAGGGTTTGAGTGCGCGCTACGGTTTTACCCAATCACCGACCAGTCTGGATCACGGTTTGGCGTTCGCAGCGATTGAAAAAAACCAGATCGATGTCATCGATATTTACACCACGGACGCGCAGATTGATCATCTCAAATTGCGTGTGCTGGACGATGATCTTGGCTATTTTCCGCGTTACGACGCAGTGGTGTTGTATCGGCTCGATGTGCCCACACGCTTTCCGGATGCGTGGGCCGCGCTGCAAAAGTTGACCAATAGTATTGATGCAACAGCGATGATAAAAATGAACGCGCGTGCAGAATTGGAGAGTGCGCCATTTGATGTTATTGCGCGTGATCGGCTGGCTACAAGTTCAGGCGTCGCGCAGCAGGCAAATAGTGGCGGAAGAGGGTTTAGCGCCAAACTATTTGGCGATGATTTGGCGAGATTGACGGGGCAGCATTTATTGCTCGTATTGGTGTCCGTTGGTATCGCGACGCTGATCGCCATTCCTCTAGCGGTTGCGATTTTTCCGCATGCGCGTCTGCGCTCGATCGTGCTCGGTATTGCGGGATTGATGCAGACTGTGCCATCGCTCGCATTATTGGCGGTGTTGATTTCACTGATCGGCGTGATCGGCATATTGCCCGCGTTGATTGCGCTGACACTTTATGCGCTGCTGCCGATCATGCGCAACACGTGTGCTGGCCTGGCCGAAGTCTCTGACGGTTTGCGGCAGGCGGGCAAAGCGTTGGGCATGTCGGCGCGCGATACGTTAATGCAAATTGAGCTGCCGTTGGCGTTGCCGACCATCATCGCAGGCGTGCGCACCGCGACGGCGATTAGCATTGGTACTGCGACGATTGCCGCGTTCATCGGCGCGGGCGGATATGGGGAGCGCATTGTCACTGGGCTCGCGTTAAATGATCGACAACTGCTGTTGGCCGGCGCGATTCCGGCGGCAGCAATGGCGCTGGCGGGCGAGTTGGTTTTTGAATGGTTTGAACGCGTAATAAAAAGAAGACAGGGGGGAAAATAATTGAAAGCGCCGCACAGCATTGAAGCCAGTGAAGAGTCTGGCGTCAGGTTCCTTCATTTTGGTTCGGAGTGGGTGCAAGGCGCGATGCGAATTGCACGCCCGTATGCGTTAGAGCTTGAGTACACGCGCGAGATGATGGCGTGCGTGCTGCTTCGAGGTTACGAAAATGCGGACGAAGACTGGCCGAAAAAGATTTTGCAAATCGGCCTGGGCGCGGGATCAATTACGAAATTCTGGCACCGATATTTCCCTGAAACCCATCAGACGATTGTGGAGATTAATCCGGGTGTGGTGGCGATGGCGTATCAGTCTTTCAAACTTCCGCGCGATGAGCGCATCGAAATTCAGGTGGCGGATGGGGTTGTGTGGATGAATGAATCGAAACAAAAATTCGATTGCATCATGGTGGACGGCTACGATCAGCATGCGCGTTTTGGTGCGTTGGGCACCGAAGCGTTCTATCGAGATTGTCGCGCGCGGCTGAGCAAGCGTGGTTTGCTGGTATTAAATCTTTTTGGGCGAAGCCGGGGTTATCGGCAGCAACTCGATTCGTTAAATGAAGTGTTTAACGGTCGCGTGTTGGCGCTTCCACCGATTGAAAGCGCGCCCGGCACGAGCGATGGTGGCAATGCGATTGTGTTTGCGGCGGTCGGTGAAGCGATGGCGATTGATTCGCAAACGCTGCGCGAAAGTGCTGCGCAAATGGAGAACGTGACCGGACTGAAATTTGCGCGCACGTTGACGCGACTGGAACGCGCGGATAGTGCCGTCTTTAGTGGTAGCGTTAAAAAGCCTGGCAGCACTAGCAAGGGTGCGCTTCCCCGCCGCAAAATGCTCCAAAACGCCCGCAGATAATAGGGTTTTAGTTATTTTTCAGCACGTCACTAATCTGCGGTTGATAAAGCCACACTCGCCGCAATCTATTCAGGTCGCATTAAAGACCGCTGCGGCTACTCTCAAGTTTTACTTTTCCCAGAATAAATCATGTCACCACATCATCATTCATCCGCACCCGCCGCACCTGTGAATCCAGTTGCAACTTCCGTAAAACGCGCCGGCGGTGATCGTCGTGTACTGACAATGTTGTTTCCTTACCTGTGGCAATTCAAAGGGCGCGTCGCGCTCGCGTTGAGTTTTCTTATTGCGGCGAAGTTGGCGAATATTAGCGTGCCGCTGGTGATGAAAAATATTGTCGATTCGCTCGATAAATCACAGGCAACATTGCTCGCGCCGATTGTGGTGCCTGCAGCACTTTTGGCCGCGTATGGCTTGCTCAGATTGTCGTCAACGATGTTTGCCGAACTGCGCGATATTGTGTTCGTGAAAGTAACGCAGCGCGCGATGCGCAATATTGCATTGCGCGTGTTTCGCCATTTGCATGCGCTGTCGTTGCGCTTCCATCTGGATCGCCACACCGGTGGCGTCACGCGCGATATCGAACGCGGTACGCGCGGTGTTTCCACGATCATGAGTTACATGCTTTTTTCGGTAATTCCGATTTTGCTGGAAATTACACTGGTGGTGATTTTGCTGGGCGCGAAATTTGATTGGACCTTTGTCGCGATCACGTTGTGCGCGATTGCGCTCTACATCGCCACCACCATCAGCATTACCGAATGGCGCACACAGCATCGCCGCACCATGAATGAGATGGATTCAAAAGCCAACACCAAGGCGATCGATTCGCTGCTGAACTACGAGACGGTTAAATATTTTGGCAACGAGGAATTTGAAGCCGGGCGCTACGATAAAAATTTGCAGCGCTATGAAGCGGCGGCGACAAAAAGCGAAACCTCACTTGGGCTATTGAATGCCGCGCAAAGTATTGTTATCGCGACTGCGGTGACGTTGCTGATGTGGCGCGCGTCGGATGGCATCGTCGCCAACAAACTCACGCTCGGCGACTTGGTGATGGTGAATGCGTTGCTGATTCAGCTCTATATTCCGCTCAATTTTCTAGGCGCGATGTACCGTGAGCTACGTCAGGCGTTTACCGACATGGAAAAAATGTTCAACCTGCTGGATGAAAATCGCGAAGTGCAGGATAAGCCAAATGCGAAGCCGCTGGTGCTCAACGGCGCGTCAGTAAAGTTTGAAAATGTTAATTTTGGCTATAGCGAACGTCGCCAGATTTTGCACGATGTATCGTTTGAAGTTCCTGCCGGAAAAACCGTTGCGGTGGTGGGCTCAAGTGGCGCGGGTAAATCCACGATGTCGCGATTGCTGTTTCGTTTCTACGATATCACCAGCGGAAAAATTTTGATTGACGGTCAGGATATTCGCGACGTCACGCAGGCCAGCGTGCGCGCGAGCTTAGGCATCGTGCCGCAAGATACGGTGCTGTTTAATGACACCATTCGCTACAACATCGCCTACGGCAGACCGGACGCAACAGACGAAGATATTCGTGACGCGGCGCGCCGATCACATGTCAGCGATTTCATCGAGCGCCTGCCCGACAAATGGGAAAGCATGGTCGGTGAACGCGGATTGAAATTGTCAGGCGGCGAGAAACAACGCGTGGCGATTGCGCGCACGCTGCTGAAAAATCCGGCCATCATGATTTTTGATGAAGCCACTTCCGCGCTCGATTCTGCCACTGAGAAAGCGATCCAGGCCGAGCTTCGCGAAATCGCCAAAGATCGCACCACACTTGTGATTGCGCATCGACTTTCCACCATCATTGATGCGGATGAAATTCTGGTGCTTGATCTCGGCCGCATCGTGGAACGCGGAAGCTTTCGTGATTTACTGGAAGCGGATGGAAAATTCGCGCAAATGTGGCGGCTACAGCAACAAGAAGAAGCAAAAAATATTGACCTGACGATGCTGGAACCTGCATAGCCGTCGGTTTGTTGTCACGATTCCGAGCGCACCGCACGTGAATGCGCGCACGCGATTCGCACGATTTGTTCTTTTAACTTGTGAAATAAACACGGGAACTCTCTTGACATGCTACTGACTAAATAGTTAGTAGCGTGTCTTAACGAACGCTCTGAAGATCTATTCATTAATCCTTGGAGAATGTATGAGAAATTCCATCAAAAAATCGTTTGTTTCATTGGCTTTAGCCGCCACGCTGGGCGGCGCAATTGCCGTTCCGGCGATCGCGGCTCCCGACAGCACCGATTCGGGCTTTTTTGTCTCCGCACAAGCTGGTAGAAGTCGCTATGACGTCGGCAGTGATGGCTTCGGTAATGACTTCGGCAAGAAAAATGGCACTATCGGCGGCGTCGGAATTGGCTACGCGTTCAATCCCATCATTGCTGTTGAGCTGAGCTATAACGACTACGGCAAAGTGAATTTTGGCGGCGTTGAAGGCAAAGCGAAATCACCGCAATTGTCTGCAATATTGTCTGCGCCTATCGCCGACGCCTTCTCAGTTTATGGTCGACTTGGCGTTTCGGACACTGACCGCAAGGTAAGTGGATTTGGTGCAAGCGTGTCCGAGAAAAAAACCGAAGCGATCTATGGCCTCGGTTTTGGTTACAACTTCGCCAAGAATATCAGAGGTACGGTTGAATACCAGAAGCTGGATGATTCCAAAGTGGACGCACTGGTTGCCGGCGTTAAATTTGGTTTTTAATTTGGTCTGATCCAATAAAAAATCGCGGCTTCCCTTGTGGCGGCCGCGATTTTTTTATGCGTTCAATTTTATGAAGTCTTTGAGTGCGTCGAGAACTTTGCCAGGTGCCTCCTGCATCATCGCGTGACCGATGCCATCCAGCGACGCAAATTTCGCGCCGGCGATGTGCTTGGCCACCATCGCAGCCGCTTTTAGCGGCGTCATCATATCGCGCGTGCCGCTGAGAATAATTGTCGGTGCAACAATACTTTTCATCTCAGTTTCATTCATGGCAAACTTTTGACACGCGGTGAGATCAGTTGCCAGCACGCCGGGTCGGCTCTTTTCGAGCAGACATTTATAAGCCATCATCAACGATGTGCCGGGGATCGCAGATTGATTCCACTTCACCTGCGGTGCATGGCCCCAAATGTTAAGCATGTCGAATGCTTCGTGTGGGCGATAGGTGGCCGCATCCAGAAGCGCATCGGCGACCGGCATGGGCGTGCTGCAACCGAGTAATGCGAGGTGCGAAACGCGGGTGGGATAGCGTGCGGCGAGGTCGAGTGCAATCAACGAACCCATGCTGTGGCCGACGATGGCGGCGGTGTTGATCGCGCCGTTGTCGCACAAATTAATAACCCAATCAGCGTATTGCGCAATCGTTGTTTTGGCGTCACCAAAGCTCTTGCCGTGCCCGGGCAAATCGAGCGCCAACACATTAAAACCGTGATGCGCAAAATAGCGCGACTGAAATGTCCACACGCTGTGATCGTTTGCCGCGCCATGAATAAAAATCACACTTGGTTTTGCGGCATCAAAATTTTTGCCGCCGGTGTAAACAAAAGCGGGCTGTTGCTGAACAAGGAATATCATATTTTTTGCGATGCCGATAATGCCCGCGATAAATCGTCGATCAAATCATCCGCGTGCTCGAGGCCGATGGACAAGCGAATGGTGCCTTCCGATATGCCCGATGCTTTCAAGGCGGCGGCATCCATGCGGAAATGGGTGGTGGTGGCGGGCTGAATGACCAATGATTTTGCGTCGCCGATATTAGCCAAATGCGAAAATAAATTGAGCTTTTCGATAAACGTTTTGCCCGCGATTTTTCCGCCCTTTACTTCAAAACTCACCACAGCGCTGACGCCATTGGGGAACAATTTCTTCGCCAATTCATAGTCAGGATGCGAAGGCAGTTCCGGATAAGTGACTTGCGCCACCGCTTTATGCGTGGATAGAAATTCAACAATGCGGCGTGCGTTCTCGATGTGACGTGGCATGCGCACATGCAGCGTTTCCAGGCCCTGCAAAATTTGGAACGCGGTCATCGGTGCCATGGTTGCGCCGAAATCACGCAAACCTTCGCGGCGCGCGCGTAACGCGAATGCAGCCACCGATGATTCATCAGTCATCACCATATCGTGGAAGCCGTGGTACGGCTCGGTGAGGGTGGGGAATTTTTGCGACGCTTCCCAATCAAACCTTCCACCATCAATCAACACGCCGCCAATCACCACACCATGACCCGACAAAAATTTGGTTGCCGAATGCATCACGATATCGGCACCTTGCATGATCGGTCGCGACAAAAAAGGTGTGGTCAAGGTGGCGTCAACCATCAGCGGGATATGTGCGGCGTGCGCAATTTCGGCGATCAATGGAATATTCAATACATCGAGCCCCGGATTGCCAACAGTCTCGCCAAACATCAGGCGCGTATTCGGCCGCATTGCGGCGCGCCATGCGTCGGGATTACGGCCATCGACAAACGTGGTGTTAATACCAAATCGCGGCAGGGTGTACGAAAGCAAATTGTGCGAGCCACCGTAAAGCGCGTTGGATGCGACGATGTGACTGCCCGCATCCATGAGCGTGGCAATCGCCAAATGCAGTGCCGCCTGCCCGCTGGCCGTCGCAATCGCCGCCGGTGCACCATCCAAGGCCGCCATGCGTTCTTCGAACACGGCCGTGGTGGGATTCGAGATGCGGGAGTACACATGCCCGGCACGTTCGAGATTAAACAAGGACGCGGCGGTCTCGGCGTCTGGGAACACAAACGATGCCGATTGATAGATGGGTACTGCGCGAGCCCCGGTGGTCGGGTCAGGCGATTGGCCCGCGTGGACGGCAAGCGTTTCGATACGTGGGTAAGCGGGAGCGGACATGGATATATTTTTCAATTGAAATTCATGGGGTTACAGTGAAATTATCACGTGCAACATAAAGTCTTGCGCGAAAACCCTTGTTTTGGTATGGTGTAGCTAATATGTGTGTCGCATTCGGCTTGTGTTCGGTCTGAAGGTTGCGCAGAAGGAAAACATAAAAAACATAATTTTTTGCGGCTGACTGATGTATTCATTCAGGTACTCGCGCAGGCACTCACTCAATCAAACTATGACACCTCGAATCTCGGCCCTTATTGTTTATTCTATCGCGGTTGCGCTAATCAGCTTCTGCGCGACTGTTACCAACGCTGATGCGGCGACCAAGAAAAAAAATGTCAACGTCACATACAAGAAGGGCAAACTTAAGTCGAGGGTCAAAGCACCGCCGCCGGTAGCGGATCTGGATTCCAGCGGCCGCCCGAATCTTTTGTCGCATGCTGCGTTCGTATTTGATCAGACATCGGGTCAAATGCTGTACGCAAAAAATGCTGAAAACGTTGTGCCGATTGCCTCCATTACCAAGCTGATGACCGCGATGGTGGTGTTGGACGCGAAACTGAATTTGAACGATGCGGTAGTCATTCACGAAACAGATATTGATTCGCTGAAAAATTCACGATCGCGCCTGCCAGTAGGCACTGCGTTTCGTCGTGAAGATTTAATGCGTCTTGCACTGATGGCATCAGATAATCGCGCCGCCGCGGCACTGGCCAGAACCTATCCCGGCGGCGCAGGTGTATTCGTTGAAGCGATGAACGCAAAAGCGAAAACGTTGGGCCTTGCCAACACACGCTTTGTTGATTCAACAGGATTAGCGCCTGGCAATGTGGCGAGCCCGCAGAATCTGGCCATGATGGTCGCCGCCGCATCTGCCTATCCGCAGATTCGCGATTTCTCCACCACGCCTGCACTGCACGTGAAGCTGGCTGAAACCGGACGTGAGTTGGGTTTTATCAACACCAATTCGTTGGTGCGTTCTGATGGGTGGAAGATCGGGCTATCCAAGACCGGCTTCATCAACGAAGCGGGTAAATGCCTGGTTATGCAAGCGATCATCGGCTCGAAGCCGGTCGTCATTGTGTTGATGGATTCGTGGGGCCGTTACACCCGCGCAGGCGATGCCAACCGCATCAAAAAATGGCTGGAGAGCGGCAAGATTGCGGCTGTGCCTGCGCCAGTGAAGCGCGCATAGTTTTAGTTGCGCATGTAAACGCTTTTCTCCGCATCACACGAAACACGCGTGACGTTATCGCGTCACAGCCATCCTCCAGCATCGCGCTCCCAAACTTGTCATGCCGAACCGTGTTTGTGAGGGATCTGCTGTTTGATTTTTAAGTGCGTGGATTAATTTCACAGCATTAAAAGGCAGATTACTCACCCGATAGAGCCAAGTTCAGAATGACAGCCTCTACTTGCTTGACAGCGTCCAACGCAAAAGGTATTGTTGTCAGACAACCTGACTAATTGCACATTAATTGCACATGGCCACGTCAATGCTGATGGATTCTGAACCGAATGTCATTCCCCCAATTTCGCGTCGGCCACTATTGTCAGTGGCGGTAACGGATGCGCTCCGTGGGAAAATTGAATCAGCGGTATGGGTGCCAGGTGCGCGCGTGCCGACTGAGAAGGATTTGTCTGCTCAGCTAAATGTAAGTCGCGCCACTGTTCGCGAAGCGCTCACCCGGCTCAAGCACGAAGGCTATGTTTACAGTGTGCAGGGCAAGGGCGCGTTTGTCGCCGATAAGCCTGGGCTCAACACGTTTCGTGTCGATCAATTGCTCAGCGAAAACCCAATCGACAGCGCGCATATTTTTGAGCTACGCTCACTGGTGGAGCAAAACTGTGCAGCACTTGCGGCAGAGCGCCGATCCGTGACCAATTTGCGCGAAATGAAACGCGCATTGAAGAAAATGGTGTGTGAGCAAAAAAATGGCGGGCTCGGGCTGGAAGCGGATATTGCTTTCCACCGCAGCATCGCGGACGCAACAGGAAATCCGATTCTTGCGCGCTTCGCCGATTTTGTTGGCAAACATACGCGTGAATATTTGCAGGTAGTGCGATTGTCCGCGCTGAAATCTGCGCATCGATTAGATGATATTGAGCGTGAGCATATGGAGATCATTGAAGCTATCGAAGCCCGTAAACCTGAAGCGGCACGCAAGGCTGTTTCAAGACATCTAGAGAACGGTACTCCACATCCTGATCTGCGCAGGCTGCCGCTATGAAAGTCGGCCTCTTCGTAACCTGTCTCGTTGATCTCGTCCGCCCCAATATCGGTTTCGCGACCTTGAAGCTGCTCGAGGACGCAGGCTGTGAAGTTGTATTTCCCGCCACGCAAACTTGTTGCGGCCAGCCCGGTTATAACTCCGGTGCACGCGAGTTATCGCAAGAACTTGCACGCAAAGTCTTGGCGGAATTTAAAGATTGCGAGTATGTCGTGGCCCCATCGGGATCCTGTTCGGGACAGGTAAAAATTCATTATGTTCAGGATTTATTTCGAGATTCGCCCGACCCAGTTGAACGAAAAGAGTTCGAAAAGCTGTCTGAAAAATGGTTTGAGTTGTCTGATTTTTTAGTCAACGTATTGAAAATTAAATCGGTGCCGTCGCAATTTTCGGGCAACGTCACCTACCACGATTCCTGCGCAGGCCTGCGCGAAGTCGGCATCAAGCAGCAACCGCGAGACTTGCTTGCCAAAACGGGTTGCACGTTAACTGAAATGACTGACGCTGAAAAATGCTGTGGCTTCGGTGGTACGTTTTCGATCAAGCTCGGCGAAATTTCGACGCGTATGGCGGACAACAAATGTGTGAATATCGCTGTCACCGGGGCAGATGCGATGGTGGGCGGCGATCTCGGTTGTTTGCTGAATATTGAAGGCCGCTTGCGACGCCAGGGCGACATGAAAACCAAGGTCTATCATTTTGCGGAAGTGCTGGCGGGTATGACGGATGCCCCCAGCTAAATTCAATAACCCACTGTCATCCCGAACCCGGCTTCATCGGGTGAGGGATCTGCTGTTGGGACTTTTTACGTGCGACGAAAAGCAGATCCCTCGCGAAAGCGTCTCGGGATGACAGGGTAATGAACTGTAGCATTGACGGGCATTTCAGAGCATAAATGCCTGAAATAAGCTGCCAATGCTAGAGTTTAAAAAGTTAATCGCTTATTTTGAGGTAATCCCATGCAAGTCCAATCGATGTTTTTCAAAGAGTCCGCGAGCAAAAAACTCAACGATGCCGTGCTGCAAAAAGCAATGAAAAAAGCGAAGGGCAAGTTCGTCGATGGTCGCGCGGTTAGCGTGGCGACGATTGATAACTGGGAAGATATTCGCACGCATGCTGCCGCGCTGCGTGATCGCGCTATCGCCAATCTCGACGCGTATTTAATTGAGTTTGAAAAAAACGCCATTCGTCGCGGCTCGGTTGTTCACTGGGCCGAAACAGCGGAAGAAGCGAATGCGATCATCGTGGAGATTGCGCGAAAAAATGCCGTGAAGACGGTGACAAAATCGAAATCGATGGTGAGTGAAGAAGTCTCGCTCAACGATGCGCTCGAAGCCGCAGGTGTGAAAGTATTGGAGACGGATTTAGGCGAATATATTTTGCAACTCGCGAAAGAGCCGCCATCCCATATCGTCGCACCCGCAGTGCATAAATCGAAAGAGCAAGTAGCGGAATTATTTGTCGCCCATCATCACAAACCATTGCTCACCGATATTCCCGCGATGACGCGCGAGGCGCGTGAAGAGTTACGCGCACATTTTTTAAATGCCGATATGGGCATCAGCGGCGCTAATTTTGTGATTGCCGAAACTGGCACCACGCTGACTGTCACCAACGAAGGCAATGCCGATATGGTGACAACGATTCCGCGCATTCATTGTGTGATTACCGGTATCGAAAAGGTGATTCCAACCTTGGAAGATTTTGCGACGCTAATTCGCTTGTTACCGCGCTCAGCCATCGGCCAATCCATCGCCAATTACCTCACGCTCACCACTGGCGTAAAGCGCGCGGAGGAGCAAGAAGGTCCCGAGCAAATGCATATTGTGTTGGTTGATGCGGGCCGCACAAAACTGCTCGGTGATGATATGCAATCGATGCTGCGCTGCATTCGCTGCGGTGCCTGCATGAATCATTGTCCTGTCTATCAAAACGTCGGCGGTCATGCGTATGGCTGGGTGTATCCGGGGCCGATGGGCTCGGTCCTTACGCCAACTTATGTTGGAATCGAGAATGCAGGTGATTTGCCGAATGCGGCAACGTTTTGCGGCGAATGCCAGGTGGTGTGTCCGGTGAAAATTCCGCTGCCTGATCTGATGCGAAAGCTCCGCGAAAAACAATTTGATATGCATTTGCGTCCGTTCAGCGAGCGATTCGCAATTCAGGTGTGGGCGTTTTTTGTGAAGCGTCCAATGCTCTATTCATTCGCATCGCGCATCGGCGCGCGTGTGGCCGCATGGATGGGTGGGCGCGAAAAACTGATTCATAAATTGCCCGGTATTGATGGCTGGACCGACGGCCGCGATATGCCTGCACCTGAAGGTAAAACGTTCAAAGAACTTTATCGTGAAAAATACGCAGCAAGAAAGACAAATCCATGAGCGCGCGCGAAAATATCCTCGCCCGCATTCGCACCAATAGCGGCAAACAGGGTGAGACACCTGAAGAGGAACTCGCCGCCGCGCGCGCCGTCATCAGCGCCCGTACGCGCGGGCCGTTGCCTACATTCGCGCGGCATGAACCCATCAACCATTTCATTGAAGAATGTGATCGGCTCAAAACAACGCTCGCCGAAGTGCATTCGCTTCAAGATATTCCAGCGGAAATTGCGCGCTATCTTTCCGTCGAAAATCTAGAAAAGAAGCTGGCGGGATGGGCGGAATTTTCCGCGCTCAATTGGGCGGGCGCTGATCTCGATTTCGCGAATCGAGCCGCAAATGCAAATGATCTCGTTGGTTTGACAGGCTGCTTTTGTGGCATTGGTGAGACTGGGACGCTGTTACTACTTGGTGCATTAGCCACGCCGAAAGTCACCGCGCTGCTACCTGAAACGCATATCTGCGTGTTGAAAAAATCACGTATTGTGCCGACGATGGAAGACGCGTTTCAACTAATGCGTGATGAAATTGGCGAGCCGCCTCGCGCTACGTTTTTTGTCTCGGGCCCTTCGCGTACCGCCGATATCGAGCAAACGATTGTCATCGGCGCGCACGGCCCATATCGGGTGCATGTTGTCTTGGTTCCATAGTTCGACGAGCATCTCAGGACAACGCTGTCCGCTTTTTGTTCCCACACTTTTCCACTTGTAAAATCGCGTGGCGCTCCGCATCTGAGCTAAACTATGGACACAAAACAAGATTCAAAATAAAAAGTTCCTGGATTAGATCCAGTAATAAATTTTCACGGCGCAGTTTATCTTTTAGCAATAATCTGGAGCGCCATGTTTTTCGATTTCCTACCAACTTTCCCGTTAAAGCTGAGTGAGTTCCTGCTGTTTGGTTTGGTGCTGTTAGCCGGACTCGTTGGCGGACGTTTGGCAGCGCTCACACGTGTGATGCCCGTCATTACAGGCTATATTCTGGTCGGCTTTATTTGCGGCCCTGGCGGCTTTAATCTCATTACCGAATCCCTTCTCGGCGACATGCGCGTGTTTGTCGACATTTCGCTTGGCTTGATTTTGTTCGACCTGGGCCGACGAATTGATCTGCGCTGGTTGGCCTCTGAGAAATGGTTGCTTATGACCGGGCTGGTGGAGAGTGCGCTTACGTTCGCGTTGTTGACGCTCTTGTTTGTCGCCTTCGATGTGCCATTTATTCAGGCCGCAGTTGCTGGCGCGGTGGGTGTGGCAACATCCGCCGCCGTGGTAATGCGTGTGGCGAGTGATGTGGGCAGTGAGGGCCCGGTTACGCGGCGGGCGTTTAGTTTGGTCGCCATTAACAATATGGTTGCGTTACTCTTGTTTACGTCGCTGCTGCCATTCGTGCATTTGGAAAATCGTATCGTATTTGCCGATGCGCTATTACATCCACTGTATTTGATCGCGGGCTCGGTGTTATTGGGCGCGGTATTGTTTCAGCTATTGGTGACTATGTCGCGCTGGTTAAAGCGCACCAATACTGAACAATTCATTTTGCAGCTGGCGATGATTGTGGCGGCCGTTGGCTTGGCAGCGATGCTAAAGCTTTCCGTGTTGCTAACGCTCTTGACACTTGGCCTGATGGCGCGAAATGTTCACCCGCATCGGCGCTTGCCGGTGGTTGAATTTGGCGATGTGGCGCAATTATTTTTTGTCGTGCTATTTGTGATGACCGGTGCGGGATTGAAACTCGGCGACTTTTCCACGGTCGCATGGCTGGCGTTCGTGTTTGTGATCGTTCGCTTCGTCGCAAAGGCGCTGCCGATTTTCGCGTTTGGCACCTTGTCAAAATTGAGTTTGCGGCAGAGCGCGGCGTTATCGCTTTCACTCACGCCGCTCGCTGGTTTGGCTGCGGGGATGACGTTCATGTTGGGCGATATGTTGGGTAGCAACACCCCTGCCTTGTCTTCGCTCGCAGGTACAGTGCTGCTCGCATCAGTCACGCTGATGCAACTGGTCGGCCCGGTCGCGGCGCGCTTTGCGTTCACGTATGCGAATGAAGCTGACCCGAATACTTGATGTTGATTTTGTAAGCTGTGAATGAGTTGGAGAACCTGATGAATCACGAAACTGATGACAGTTTGAATACAGATACAGTTAATGTTGAGAACACCGCGATTGCGGTAATCGAGCGCCCGCGTGTCGTTGGCATGCCCGTGCCTGCGCCGCATCCGTTGGCGTTCACATCCTCCACACCGTTAACGATGGGGGTGGAGTTGGAACTTCAGCTCATCAACGTTGAAACGCAAAATCTGACTACCGAGGCGGATGATTTACTGCGTCGTATCGCCAAACATAAAATCGCGCCGAATCTTAAACCTGAAATTACGCAATCGATGATCGAAGTGAATTCGAGCGTGCATGCGCGCTTCGACACATTGCAGCCCGAAATGCGCGAGATTCGTGATGCGCTCGTCAAAGAAGCCAAGCGGATGAATATCGGTATCTGTGGCGGCGGCAGTCACCCGTTTCAAAAATGGAACGAGCGCCGCATTTATCCGACGGATCGATTTTTAGCCGTTGCAGAAAAATATGGCTACCTCGCCAAACAATTCACCGTGTTTGGGCAGCACGTGCACATTGGTGTGGCGAATGGCGATGATGCAATGTATCTCTGTCATTCGTTTGCGCGCTATGTGCCGCATTTTGTAGCGCTCGCGGCGTCTTCGCCTTTTTATCAGGATACCGATACATCGTTCGATTCGTCGCGCCTCTCAATCGTGAATGCATTCCCGCTTGCCGGTCACGCGCCCGAAGTTTTTCAGTGGGAACAATTCATCAAATACTTCGACAAAATGCAAGCGGCAGGCGTGGTCGAAACCATGAAAGATTTCTATTGGGATATTCGCCCGAAACCCGAATATGGCACCGTGGAATTACGCATTTGCGATACGCCATTAACAGTCGATCATGCCTGCGATCTCGCCGCCTATGCGCAAACGCTTGCGGCGTGGCTGCTCGATGATCGCAGGCGCGGCGTGAGTGAAGCGAGCGTGATGGATTTGTATTTGCCCTACGCGGTGAATCGTTTTCAAGCGTGCCGCTATGGCATTCAGGCGGAGTTAATCGAAGTCGAAACCGCCACCCGAAAACCGATGGCTGAAGATTTTATTAACACTGTCGCCAAGCTCCAGTGGTACGCCGCGCAGCTCGGCACCGGTGAGTCGTTGCAGCGATTGTCACGCCTCACTTTAAGTGGGAATAATGGCTCGTTGTGGCTGCGCGAACAGCTTAAAGACTGCGAGAGTATGTGGGAAGTGGTGGAGCGGGCGACGGCGTTGTGGGCGACTTGAGAATAGATTGGCATATTGTGTACGATAGGTGGAGCGTTTTTTGCGATACCCATCAATCATTCGACACCGATGATGAGTATCGCTGCGCTCCACCCATCCTACGAGGTAGATTTTTGCGCGCTATTGAACCGAGTCGGGAGCTAACTACAACTGGTGCATTCCTTTGACGCGTGCAATGGTGTCGAGCGCCTTGGCAATAAATGCAGCGTCATTCCCCGCCGCCTCAAGGCAGGCTTCCAGATAAAGCGCCATATCCTCTTCGGTTTCAAGGTGCTCTGCGCTGTCCCATTTCCTGAATGTTATTTTTGCTTTAGAGGTAGTTTTTGCCATTTTATTCCTACAAGCTGCGCGCCAGCTTCAGCGCATTCATAAAATATCACGACTTCCAAACTGATCGTGGTGAAGTAAATTCGTTAACCGCGCCTTTGTTACGTGCATCATTTAGTAGCGCATCGTATGTGAGTGGCACTGCATTTGTTGTTTACTTGCTCGGGACAGACCACACGCTCTCGGAGGCATGCTTTTTAATAAGCGCAGGCAAAATAATTCCAAGCGTATCTGCTGTTACAGCGGACGGTTCCTTATCTCGCGGCTGTGAGTGTTGAAACTCAAGCCAAATTGTAGATAGCGCGTTCAAAACGTCTAATTCTTCAACCCCGATATCGTCTATAGCTTTCTCATCATCACTCATTTTGGTTTTGAGGTTCTCAATCAACATATCTTCATACGGAAATATTTCTTGGCGTTCAAAGCTGCCGTCGCTCGGTTTCCAGTGCTTTGATCGCACCATTGCGCGTTCAAAATGACGTGTAAAACCTCCTAATAGCGGTCCTAAAAAAGTGAGGATTTCAAGTTCGCGCTTTTCTTTGTATTTTTTTGCGAGCACTGTATTGGTTCGCATTCTTTTCAGAGTGATTTGAGCTTGCTTGTCAGAAATTTTGGTGGCCGCGAATTTTGTACACTCGACGCTTGTCTGCAATTCTTTTTCAAGCGCAAAAACTACTTTCATCAATTTGAAAACTTGTTCTCTAGTCTCTACTTTTAACGCAGTGGTGGGGACTTTTCCAGTGCCCCCCATCACCGTAATAGCAAGCGCTTCACTGAGATAGTCAAGCGTCTTCTTGACTGCCATAGAATCTTCCGAAAGATTCGGAATGATTTTGCTGTCAATTTCAAACGCGAGTTTTAGATTAGCTAAATCTCGTGGCTTTGTTGCTGTCTGTGCTGCTACAGAAGTGGCTAACATTGCAGTGATCAATAAGCTGAACCCCCAAAATCGAATCATTGCCTTCTCCAATTTGAGTTAGATCGCCGCAGTCTGCGACTAATCCGCATACTCCGCCACCAACATCCCAAACACCGCCCGCAACGTTTGCGCCTCGCCACCTTCAGGCCGTCCTGGCCGCGCGCGGGGATTCCACGAAAATTGATCGATATGAATCCACGCTTGTTCTTTTGGCACAAAGTGTTCGAGGAACAACGCGGCGGTAATCGCGCCAGCTTGTGGACCGCCGGTGTTGTTGAGATCAGCGATATTGCTATCGATGAGCGCATTATAGTTTTGCCACAAAGGCAAGCGCCAGAGCGGGTCTTGGGCGCTTTTTCCTGCGGCATCGAGCTTTGCAAACCAGTCATCACGATTGCTGAATACAGCCGGTAATTCGGGGCCAAGTGCGACTCTGGCGGCACCGGTTAAGGTGGCGAAATCGATCACGATTTCGGGTTTGTGCTCGGCGGCGAGGGCGAGCGCATCGGCCAAGATGACGCGGCCTTCGGCATCGGTGTTGCCGATCTCAATGGTGTGGCCGGCGCGCGTTGAAACCACTTCGCCGGGGCGATAGGCGTTGCCTGACACAGCGTTTTCTACTGCGGGCACCAGCATGTGCAAATGCACCGGTATTTTCGCGGCCATGATGAGGCGCGCCAGTGCAAGTGCATGCGCGCCGCCGCCCATGTCTTTCTTCATCCAGCGCATCCCGTCAGCGCCCTTGAGATTTACGCCGCCGGTATCGAAGCAGACACCCTTGCCGACGATGGCGACACGCGGATGTTTGGCATCGCCCCAGGTTAATTCAATCAAGCGCGGTGGACGATGGCTGGCGCGACCTACGGCGAGAATGGCGGGGAAGTTGTGCTTCAAGAAATCTTCGCCGACCCATTCGTTGAACGTTGCGCCGAATTCGTTGGCGAGCGATTGGGCGACTTCAGATAAATGTTGCGGGCCCATATCTTCGGTGGGCGTGTTGACCAGATCGCGCACGAGTTTCACGGCGGCGTAAATCATTTGCGATTTTTCAACGGCGGGCGAGGGCGTTACTACCAGCGTTGCGGGTTCGCGTTTTGGTTTTTTGTATTTTGTGAATTGATAGCTGCCGAGTTGCCAGCCAAAACATGCATTCTCGTTGCCTGCAATCGAGTAACGACCAGGTGGAAGTGAAAATGGCAGATGTGAAAACGCGTAAATATCATAAGCGTCGCGTACGCCCACGAGCACCTGCACGATGCGTCCACTCGCATCCGGTACGAGCGCATGGGTATGCGGATTCGCGCGAAAGTCGGTGGCGGTTAACCATGCGCGTGTTGCGTCGTTGGTGCTCGCCAGATAATTTTTATAATCCGACGCTTGAATGGCTGTAATCGGAATAGTGTTTGCAATGGTTGATTCAATGGCGATGGTCATGGCGAGTAATCAATAAAAATTTGCTAGTAAATAATGCCAACAAGTGCGCCACAGGATAACGTCGATAACGTCCCGGCAACCAGGCACTTGTAACCCATATTGATAATCTCGCTACGCCGTTCAGGGCACATCGTGCCCATGCCGCCGATCAGGATGCCTAGCGAGGCGAAATTGGCAAAGCCGCATAGCGAATACGTCATGATCACGCGGCTGCGTTCGGATAAATCGGTCGGCGAAAGTTTGG